>DASXOR010000180.1:0-10847 GCA_036494095.1 Gaiellales bacterium
GCCGCTCGAGGAGCAGTCGGGCTGGGAGGCGCATGCGGCGTTCATGGACGGGCTGGTCGACTCCGGCTTCGTCGTCCTGGGCGGGCCGCTCGCCGACGAGCACCGGGTCGTGCTCGCGATCGAGGCCGCGTCGCCCGACGACGTCCGGCGCACGCTCGCGCGCGATCCCTGGGACGGGACGCACCTCGTGATCGACACGGTCGACGGCTGGACGATCCGGCTCGACGGCCGCCGCGGCTGACGACGACGACGAACCCGTAGTTATTGCGCATAGACCGGCTGTGCGGGCGGTCGATCACGGGAGGCAGTAGCCACGGGCCGCAGATGCTTGGCAGGTTGACGTGCCCCGCCTTTGCGGCAGCCCGCGGCCGTGCGCGCTCCGCCGCGCCCGGCTGCCCTCAATCGGAGGTTTCACGTGCCCCGCCCATTTCGCTCGGTGACCTTGCGCACGCGACTGCTGATGCTCGGCGCCGGCGCCGTCGTCTCCCTTGCACTTCTGGCCGCAACCAGCGCGACGATCATGACGAGCATCCGCGGGAAGGCACAGACCTCCTCCGTCGACCAGGCCCGGTCGGTGATCCTCAGCCACGCGTTCGAGGCGTGGATCCGAAACGACGACCAGAACAACATGTACGCGGCGGTGGTCGCCCTGCGCGACCCCAAGCAGCACAAGCTGGCCGAGGTCACGTGGGGTGAGGCCGCGGCGGCGTATCGCGAGTCGTCGGCCCAGGTCGCGAAGCTGCGCCCGCAGCTGCAGGACCCGGCCCAGGTCGCCGAGCTCGGGAAGATCAGCGCGAGCCTCCAGAGCTTCAACTCGTTCAGCAAGCAGCTGCGCACGGATGCCCTCGCCGGCAACGTCCAGCGCTCCGTCTACGACGTGACCGTGGCGAACCTGACTCCGTCGAATGCCCTTCCCGTCGAGTTCGCGAACCTCCGCACGATGCTCGACACCCACGCCAGCCAGAGCAACGCATCCGTCCGTTCGAGTGCGGCGTTCGGCACGAACGTCGTGCTGATCGTGAGCGGCATCGCGCTGCCGCTGCTCCTGCTGCTCGTGATCACGACGATCCGCTCGATCGTGACGCGAGTGCGCCCGCTGCTCGAGCGCATGCAGTCGCTGATGGATCACGAGGCCGCCGACCTGCGCACGAGCCTCGAGCACCTGGCCGAGGGCGACCTCACCTACACGGCCGCGCCCGTCACCGAGCCGATCGAGAACACGAGCCAGGATGAGCTCGGCCAGATCGCCGACGCGGTCAACGGGATCCGTGACCGCATGGCCGCCTCGGTAGACGCCTACGACCAGACCCGCGACGAGCTGACGACGCTGCTCGGCCAGGTGCGCGACGCCTCGGCGACCGTGGCGTCGGCATCGCATCAGGTGGCCGCGACCTCGGACGAGGTCGACCGCGCCGTGGGCGAGATCGCGAGCGCCGTGACCGAGGTCGCCGAAGGCGCCGGGCGCCAGGTGCACATGGTCGACGACACGAAGGCCGCCGCCGGCGAGACCGCCGCGTCCGCGAGCCAGGCGCACGACCTGGCGACCGCCGGTGTCGAGGCGGCGGGCGAGGCCAGCACGGCGATGCACGGGCTACGGGAGTCGTCCCAGGCGGTCAGTGAGGCGATCCGCCAGCTCGCAACGCGGTCGGAGCGGATCGGCGAGATCGTCGAGACGATCACCGGGATCGCCTCGCAGACGAACCTGCTCGCCCTGAACGCGGCCATCGAGGCCGCCCGAGCCGGCGAGCAGGGCCGCGGTTTCGCGGTGGTCGCCGACGAGGTGCGCAAGCTCGCAGAGGAGTCGCAGCACGCCGCCCAGACGATCTCCGGGCTGATCCAGGAGATCCAGTCCGAGACCCGCCAGACGGTCGGCGTCGTCGAAGACGGCGCGAGGCGCACCGAGAGCGGGGCCGTGATCGTCGAGCAGGCCCGCGACACCTTCGTCCAGATCGGGTCGAGCGTCGAGGAGATGAACGTCCGCATCAGCGAGATCGTGCGCACCACCGACCAGGTGTCGCAGGTTACCGAGATGGCGTCGGCGGCAGCCGAGGAGGTCTCGGCCGCGAGCCAGCAGACGTCCGCCTCGACACAGGAGATCGCCGTCTCAGCCCAGAGCCTGGCGACGACCGCAGACGTCCTCTCCGGGCTCGTCGCGAAGTTCCGCCTGAACGAGTCCTGAGCACGAGCAGAGCACAACGCCAAAATGGGGGGCGACCCGCGTGGGTCGCCCCCCAAACAGTGCCGGCGCGAGCCGGCACATCGCTTTGGAACGGGCCGGTCTAGAAGGTGCCGCTTGCGATCAGCGTGCCGCCGAGCGTGCGGATGCGCACCGTCGAGCCCGCCTTGATGACCGGCACGTGCTGGCCGGCGCCGGTGTTGCGGTTGACGCTGAGGTGGCCGAGGCTGCTCACGAGCGGGCTCGCGAGGCGGCTGCCGTTCACGTTCACATTCACGTGCTTGCCCGCCAGCGCGCGGATGTGCTGGAGATCGATCTCGAGCTCCCGCTCGCTGCCGTTCACCTTCGACGTCGCCTTGCCGGTCGCGCCGGGGAACGAGATGCTGCCCTTGAGAGCGATCGTGTGGGTGACCCCACCGCCCTTCGCCGACGCTGCCGGTGCGGCCACGACAACCATCGCGATGCAGGCGATGAGTACCGAGATGAATGTGGTTCGACGCATGTCCCTACCTCCGTGTTCGTTTGCCGTGAGCTAACGATGCGTGACCGCGAGTCGAAGCCACAAGGGGACATTGGTCGTAGGACCGTGGCATTCCGGCGATGCCCCAGGCATGCTGACCGGGTGCACTCGCCGGGACGACCCATCTCGTGAACCGCGGCCGGGGAGAGATCCTGAGGCCGGTGGCCACCTTCGCCCTCTCGGGCCTTGCCGTGCTCGTGCTCGTCGCCGTGGCCGGCGCGTTCGCCCTGCGCAGCCTGAGCCACTCCGAGGCGGTGCGCGACGCGCGCCGGCTGGCCACGGTCACGGGCCGTGGCATCGTCGAGCCGGCGCTGACGACGGCGGTCGTGCGCGGCACCCCGGGGGCGATCGCACGCCTTGACCGGATCGTGCGCCGGCGCGTGCTGGCGCCAGACGTCGCCCGCGTGAAGGTCTGGAACGCCGAGGGCAAGATCCTGTACGCCGACGAGCCGGCGTTGATCGGCCGCCGGTTCCCGCTCGGCGGCCCAGAGCTGCACGCGCTGCGCACCGGGACCGTCGCCACCGAGTCCACCGACCTGCGCAAGCCGGAGAACGCCTTCGAGCGCAACCTGGGCCAGCTCACATCCGTCTACCTCGGCCTGCACGCGCAGGACGGGACGCCGGTGCTCTTCGAGGAGTACCTGCGCTCGAGCGCGATCGCCGGCTCGAGCCGCAGCGTCGCGCGCCTGTTCGCGCCGGTCGGGATCGTCGCCCTGTTCGTGCTGGCGGCCCTGCAGGTGCCGCTGGCATGGCGGATGGCGCGCCGCATGCGCAACGCCCAGCGTGATCGCGTCCTGCTCTTGCAGCGTGCAATCGACGCGTCCGAGCAGGAGCGGCGCGTGATCGCCGCCGGCCTGCACGACGGCGTCGTCCAGGAGCTTGCCGGGCACTCGTTCCAGATGGCGGCGGCGCTCGAGCGGGATCAGCCCGAGTCCGAGCTGCGGCGGGTGCTCGCCGGAGCCGCCGCCGGCACGCGCAACGCGATCCGGCAGCTGCGCTCGCTGCTGCTCGAGATCTACCCGCCGGCTCTGCGCGACCAGGGGCTGCACGCGGCGCTGCCCGACGCCGCCGCCCCGCTGACGGCGCGCGGCGTGGAGGTCGTGGTCGACGTCCAGGCCGGGCTCGACCTGCCGACCGAGGTCGAGCGGCTCGTGTACCGCACGGCGCAGGAGGCGATCCGCAACGTCGGCGCCCACGCGGCCGCGAGCCACGTCACCATCGGAGTGGCCCAGACGAACGGGACGGTGACCCTGCGCGTCGCCGACGACGGCCGCGGCGTCGATGCAGACGAGCTTCACCGGCGCCGGCTCGAAGGGCATATGGGCCTGGCCATGCTGCAGGATCTGGCCGAGACGGCCGGCGGCAGGCTGCAGGTCACGGCGCCGCCGGGCGGCGGCACGGTCGTCGAGCTCGAGGTGGCGGTGCCGTGATCCGGATCGTGGTGATCGACGACCACACCATCGTCCGCGACGGCCTCGTGCAGCTGCTGCACTCGCACGCCGACCTCGAGGTGGTCGGCGCCGGCGGCGACGGCGCGGCGGCGGTGGCGCTCTGCCTCGCGCACCACCCCGATATCGTGCTGATGGACCTCTCGATGCCGGGGATGGACGGCGTCGAGGCCGCCCGTCAGATCGTCGCGCAGGCGCCGGGCGTGCAGATCGTCGTCCTGACATCGTTCATGGACCGCGACCGCATCGTCGCGGCCCTCGGCGCCGGCGCCATCGGCTACCTGCTGAAGGACGCCGAGCCCGAGGAGCTGATCCGCGGCATCCGTTCCGCCGCCCGCGGAGAGTCGCCGCTCGACCCACGGGCCGCGCGCACCATGCTGAGCGCCCAGCGGACGCCGGGACCGCTGGACGCGCTCACGGAGCGCGAGCGCGAGGTGCTGGCGCTGGTCGCCGAGGGCCTGCCGAACAAGCAGATCGCCCGCCGCCTCGAGATCAGCGAGAAGACGGTGAAGGCCCACCTCACGAGCGTGTTCCGCGCGATCGGCGTGAACGACCGCATGCAGGCCGGCCTCTGGGCACGCCGAAACGGTCTGTGACGGCCGCACGGGCGCCCCTGGCGCCGGTCACTCCCCGAACGCGTCGCGCCGGTCGCGGCGCTCGCGCTGCTCGGCCCGGTAGGCCATGACCGCACGGTGCAGATACTCCACATCGGGATTGATGCGCGCCTGCACGATCGCGCTCAGGTGGTGGGAAAGCCGGGTGACGGCCCGATCCGCCGCGTCCACGCGCACCAGCAGCTCGAGGTCGGAGGCGGCGGGCAGGACCGCGTCGAAGGGGGTGCCGGACTGCGCCGCCGGCCACACCGAGAGCGATGGCGCCGACGCCACGTTGGGCACATACGCCACCCAGGCGAACACCCAGCCGTGCCGGTCGATCGAGACGCCCCCGATCACGGCGGTGAGCGGCCGCGCCCCCAGCTCGGTGCGGCGCGGCCGGTCAAGCCGCATGGGCATGGTCACGAACAGGTGGGCAAGCTCGAGCTCGAAGGCAGCCTCACCGGTCGGCAGGGGGCGATTGCTCATCGCGCAGATAGTACGGCCTGGGCCGGATCGGCCCGGGTGAGCCCGCTGCCGGACTCACCCCAGTTCGTGCTGCCGGCGCGAGAGGCGGGACCTGACCATGCGGCGCACAGGGCGCGGAGGTGGCGCGACTGGCTGCGGAGGGGCAGACGAACCCGGAGATCGGCGCCCGGCTCTTCCTCAGCCCGAGGACGGTCGAGTGGCATCTGCGCAAGGTCTTCCGCAAGCTCCGCGTGAGCTCCCGCCGCGAGCTGCGGATGGCGCTCCGAACCGGCGGCCGGGCGGCGATGCCCGCGTAACCTGCGCCGGTCGCCGGTCGCCGGTCGCCGGTCGCCGGTGCGGAGACGGTCGTGGCGGGCTCACCCACCCGCCCGAGAACCCCCTGATCAGCCGGCCCGCTGTGAACACGCCGCAGGCCGGAAAAGATCGACCGGCGCGGACGCGGCTGCTACCGTGGCCGGGTGCACGCCGGAGACATTGTCGAGGCGGCGGTCAGGGCGTAGGTCAGGGCGATGTCTTCGCAACCTCCCCGGATACAGCGATCGCAGCGCCGGCCTGCTACGTGGCCGGCCGCGGGCGGTGAGCTGCGTCCCGACATAACGCCGCTCCCCGACCTGGAGCACGGGCGTTCGCGCGCAGGCCCCGTGCGCACCGAACGACCTCTCTACGTCGACCTGCTGCCCCCCTGCAACGCGGGCTGCCCGGCGGGCGAGAACATCCAGGGCTGGCTGGCACATGTCCAGGCCGACGAGCACGAGCAGGCGTGGCGGCTGCTCGTCTCGGACAACCCCTTCGCCGCCATCCACGGCCGCGTCTGCTACCACCCGTGCGAGACCGGCTGCAACCGCGCGCTCCTGGACAGCGCCGTCTCGATCCACGCCGTCGAGCGGTTCCTCGGCGACCTCGCGAACGAGCGCGGCTGGGAGTTCGAGCGGCCGCCGGTGCGCACCGGCGCGCGCGTGCTCGTGATCGGCGCCGGGCCGAGCGGGCTCTCGGCCGCATATCACCTCGCGCGCCTCGGCCACGAGGTCGAGATCCGCGACGCCGGCGCCGAGCCGGGCGGGATGATGCGCTACGGCATCCCCGCCTACCGGCTGCCGCGCGACGTCCTCGACCAGGAGATCAGGCGGGTCGAGGCCCTCGGTGTGCGGCTGACACGCAACCACCACGTCACCGATCTCGAGGCCGAGCGCCGCGACGGGGAGTTCGCCGCGGTCTTCGTCGCAGTCGGCGCCCACCTGTCGAGACGGGCCGAGATCCCGGCGATGGACGCGGGCCCGATCGTCGACGCGGTGTCGTTCCTGCGCGACGTCGCATCCGGCGAGCGGCCGGAGATCGGCCGGCGGGTGGCCGTGTACGGCGGCGGCAACACGGCGATGGACGCGGCCCGCACCGCGCGGCGGCTGGGCGCCGAGGAGGCGCTGATCGTGTACCGGCGCACGCGCGGGCAGATGCCGGCCCACGAGGACGAGGCCAGCGACGCCGAGCGGGAGGGCGTGCGCATGAACTGGCTGCGCACGATCGCCGCGTTCGAGGGCGAGCAGCTGCGCGTCGAGGTGATGGAGCTCGACGACACGGGATTCCCGCAGGGGACCGGGCGGTTCGAGACGCTCACGGCCGACTCGGTCATCCTCGCGCTCGGGCAGGAGACCGATACGGCGTTCCTGCGCGGCGTGCCCGGCGTCGAGTTCGAGCGCGACGGCACAGTGCGCGTCTCGGCGGGGCTCATGACCGGCTGCCCGGGTGTGTTCGCCGGCGGCGACATGGTCCCGGCCGAGCGCACGGTGACGGTCGGCGTCGGTCATGGCAAGCGGGCCGCGCGCGAGATCGACGCGTGGCTGCGCGGCGCGGCGCTCGAGCGGCCGCCGAAGCACCCGGAGGTCGGGTTCGACATGCTGAACCTGTGGTACTTCGGCGACGCCGGCCGCCGCAGTCAGCCCGAGCTCGCTCCCTCCGAGCGGGTGGCCGGTTTCGCCGAGGTGGTGGGCAGCCTGCCGGCGCAGGAGGCGGCCTTCGAGGCCCGCCGGTGCCTCTCGTGCGGGAACTGCTGCGAATGCGACGGCTGCCTCGGCGCCTGCCCCGAGGACGCGGTGATCAAGCTGGGGCCGGGACAGCGGTACCGGTTCGACTACGACCGCTGCACCGGCTGCCGGGCCTGCTTCGATCAGTGCCCGGTGCACTCGATCGAGATGGTGGCGGAGCCTCGCTGATGCGCCTGACCGTCGACGGGAACGAGGCGGCTGCCTCGGTCGCCTACCGGCTGAGCGAGGTCTGCTGCATCTACCCGATCACGCCCTCGTCGCCGATGGCGGAGCTCTCTGACGAGTGGTCGAGCCAGAGCCGGCCCAACGTCTGGGGGACGGTGCCGGCGGTGGTCGAGATGCAGAGCGAGGGCGGCGCCGCCGGGGCGCTGCACGGCGCCCTGCAGGGCGGGACGCTGGCAACGACGTTCACCGCCTCGCAGGGCCTGCTCCTGATGGTGCCCAACATGTACAAGATCGCCGGCGAGCTGACGGCGGCGGTGATGCATGTGGCGGCGCGGTCGCTGGCGGCCCAGGGGCTGTCTATCTTCGGCGACCACTCCGACGTGATGGCCGTCCGCCAGACCGGATTCGCGCTGCTCGCGTCGGCGTCGGTCCAGGAGGCGCACGACCTGGCGCTCGTGGCGCACGCGGCGACGCTGCGCACGCGGGTGCCGTTCCTGCACTTCTTCGACGGGTTCCGCACCTCGCACGAGCTGAATACGATCGAGCCGCTCTCCGACGACGACCTGCGGGCGCTCGTGCCCGAGGAGCTGGTGCGCGCGCACCGCGACCGCGCGCTCTCGCCCGAGCGGCCCTTCGTGCGCGGGACGGCGCAGAACCCCGACGTCTACTTCCAGGCGCGCGAGACCGTGAACCCCTTCTACGCGCGCGTGCCCGAGCTGGTGCAGGGCGCGATGGCCGAGGTCGCAGACCGCACGGGCCGCAGCTACGACCTGGTCTCCTACACCGGCCACCCCGAGGCCGAGCGGGTGATCGTGCTGATGGGCTCCGCGGCCGAGACCGCCGCCGAGACCGTGGCCCACATGCAGGCGCGGGGGGAGCGGGTGGGAGTCGCCCAGGTGCGGCTCTACCGGCCGTTCCCGGCCGAGGCGCTCACCCGGGCGCTGCCCGCTACCGTCGAGCGGGTCGCCGTGCTCGATCGCACGAAGGAGCCGGGGTCGTTCGGCGAGCCGCTCTTCCTCGATGTCCTCGCAACCCTGGCAGAGGCACACGCCGGCGGCGGACGGGCGCGGATGCCGGCCGTGAGCGGCGGGCGCTACGGCCTGTCCTCGAAGGAGCTCTCGCCGGGGATGGTCGCCGGCGTGTTCGCCGAGCTCGGGCGCGAGCGGCCACAGCCGCGGTTCACCATCGGGATCCGCGACGACGTCTCCGGCACGAGCCTCGCCTACGACCCGGGGCTCGACATCGAGCCACCCCAGACCGTGCGCGCGGTGTTCTTCGGCCTCGGCGCCGACGGCACCGTGGGGGCGAACAAGAACACGATCAAGATCCTCGGCACGGAGGAGGGCCTCCAGGCGCAGGGGTACTTCGTCTACGACTCCAAGAAGTCGGGCTCCCAGACCGTGTCGCACCTGCGCTTCGGGCCGCAGCCGATCCGGGCACCGTACCTGGTGCACCAGGCGAGCTTCGTCGGCTGCCACCAGTTCGGCATCCTGGAGCGGGCGGAGGTGCTCGAGCGGGCCGCGCCCGGCGCGACGCTCCTGCTCAACTGCCATCACCCCCCGGATCAGGTGTGGGACGCGCTGTCGCGCCCCGTGCAGGAGCAGATCCTCGCGAAGCGGATCGAGCTCCAGGTGATCGATGCCGGCCGGATCGCGCGCGACGCCGGGCTCCCGGGCCGGGTGAACACGGTGCTGCAGACGTGCTTCTTCGCCATCTCCGGCGTGCTCGAGCCCGCCCAGGCGATCGACCGGATCAAGGCGTCGATCGTGAAGACCTACAGCCGCCGCGGCGACGAGGTCGTCAAGCGCAACCTCGCGGCCGTCGACCGGGCGCTGGATGGCCTGCACCGCGTCGAGCTCCCGGCCGCAGCCACGTCGGTGCGCGAGCCGGCGGCGATGGTGCCCGCGGACGCGCCCGAGTTCGTGCGCGCCGTGACCGCAGTGATGATGGCCGGGCGCGGCGACGAGCTGCCGGTCAGCGCGCTGCCGGTCGACGGCACCTATCCCAGCGGCACCACCCGCTACGAGAAGCGCAACATCTCCGACGAGGTCGCCGTGTGGGACGAGGACCTGTGCATCCAGTGCGGCAACTGCAGCTTCGTGTGCCCGCACAGCGTGATCCGCAGCCGTTACTACGACCCGCCCGGTCTCGAGGGGGCGCCGGAGACGTTCCGGTCGGCGGCGTTGAACAGCCCCGGCCTGCCGGACACGCGCTACACGCTGCAGGTCTACGTGGAGGACTGCACCGGCTGCGGGCTGTGCGTCGAGGCTTGCCCCGTGTCGGCCGGCGGCGAGCCGGTGCAGCGGGCGATCAACCTGGCCGCGCGCGAGCCCCTGCTGGCCGACGAGCGCAGGAACATCGCGTTCTTCGAGGGCCTCCCCGAGGCCGACCGCTCGCGCGTCGACTTCGGCACGGTGCGCGGCACCCAGTTCCTCGAGCCCCTCTTCGAGTTCTCCGGGGCGTGCGCCGGCTGCGGCGAGACGCCCTACCTGAAGCTGCTGTCCCAGCTCTTCGGCGATCGGCTGACGATCGCCAACGCCACCGGCTGCTCGTCGATCTACGGGGCCAACCTGCCGACCACCCCGTGGACGGCCGGCACGGACGGTCGCGGGCCCGCGTGGTCGAACTCGCTCTTCGAGGACAACGCCGAATTCGGCCTCGGCCTGCGGCTCGCGGCCGACGCCCACTCCGAGCTCGCGCGCCGGCGGCTCCTGGAGCTCCGCGACGAGCTGGGAGCGGACCTCGTCGACGAGATCCTGGAGGCGCCGCAGCTGCGCGAATCCGAGCTGCGCGACCAGCGCGCGCGGGTCGCCGACCTTCAGCCGCACCTCACCGGCCTGGACGGGGCCGCCGCGGCCGACCTGCGCAGCGTGCTCGACCACCTCGTGCGCCGCTGCGTCTGGATCGTCGGCGGCGACGGCTGGGCGTACGACATCGGCTCCGGCGGGCTCGATCACGTGCTCGCGAGCGGGCGCAACGTGAACGTGCTCATCCTCGACACCGAGGTCTACTCGAACACCGGCGGGCAGATGTCGAAGGCGACCCCACTGGGCGCCGTGGCGAAGTTCGCGGCGGCCGGCAAGACGACGCCCACGAAGGATCTGGCGCTGCAGGTGATCGCGCTCGCAAACGTGTACGTCGCCCGGGTCGCGATGGGCGCCGACCCCCAGCAGACGCTGACGGCGTTTCGCGAGGCCGAGGCCTACGAGGGGCCGTCGCTCGTAATCGCCTACAGCCACTGCATCGCGCACGGCTACGACATGCGCGACGGGCTCGACCAGCAGTACCGCGCGGTCGCGAGCGGGCACTGGCCGCTCATGCGCTACGACCCCGTGCTGCGGGCGGCGGGCGCGAACCCGTTCCTGCTCGACTCCCCCCGGCCGCGGATGCCACTCGGCGACTATCGCAAGGGCGAGC
>DASXOR010000181.1:0-13250 GCA_036494095.1 Gaiellales bacterium
CTCGGGCGTGATCCCCCAGATCTCGCTGATCGTCGGGCCGTGCGCGGGCGGTGCCGTCTACTCGCCCGCGATCACGGACTTCGTGATGATGGTAGAGGGGACGTCCCACATGTTCATCACCGGGCCGGAGGTCGTGAAGACCGTCACCGGCGAGGAGGTGAGCTTCGAGGAGCTCGGCGGCGCGACCACCCACGCAACCCGCTCCGGCGTCGCGCACTTCATGGCCCCCGACGAGCGCGCGCTGATCGGCGACTGCCGCTACCTGCTCTCGTTCCTGCCCCAGTCGAGCGCCGAGCCGCCGCCCTGGGAGCCGCCGTCCGACCCGCCCGACCGCGAGGACACCGAGCTCGACCGGCTGATCCCCGACGAGCCGACCAAGCCGTACGACATGCACGAGGTGATCCGGCGGGTGATGGACGACGGCGAGTTCATGGAGGTGCAGGAGCGCTTCGCCGAGAACATCGTCTGCGGCTTCGCGCGGCTCGGCGGCCACCCGATCGGGGTCGTGGCGAACCAGCCGCGGGCGCTCGCCGGCGTGCTGGACATCAAGAGCTCGGTCAAGGCGGCGCGGTTCGTGCGCACCTGCGACGCGTTCGGCCTCCCGGTCGTCACGTTCGTGGATGTGCCCGGCTTCCTGCCCGGCACCGACCAGGAGTGGGGCGGCATCATCCGCCACGGCGCCAAGCTGCTGTACGCCTACTGCGAGGCGTCGGTCCCGAAGCTGGCCGTGATCACCCGCAAGGCGTACGGCGGCGCCTACGACGTGATGAGCTCCAAGCACGTGGGCGCCGACTTCAACTTCGCCTGGCCGACGGCGGAGGTGGCGGTGATGGGCAGCGACGGCGCCGTCAACATCGTCTTTCGCAAGGAGCTCGAGACTGCGGACGACCCGGACACGCGCCGCGCCGAGCTCGTCGAGGAGTACCGCGAGCGGTTCGCGAACCCCTTCACGGCCGCCGAGCGCGGCTACGTCGACGACGTCATCGCCCCATCGCGGACGCGCCCGGCACTGATCACGGCGCTCGAGGCGTGCCGGGGAAAGCGCGTCGACCCGCCGCATCGCAAGCACGGCAACATTCCGCTGTGAACGACGAGCGGATCCGCCTCTCGCCCGAGCCGACGCCGGCCGAGGCGGCGGCCGTGCAGCAGGCGCTCGCGGCGCTCGGTCTGATCGAGCCGGCCGAGGCCCCGGCGTCGAAGGACGGTGACGAATCGGGCACGCCACCGGACCGGGGTCTGACCCCATAGGGAGCGCCGTGTTCACGAAGGTGCTCGTGGCCAACCGTGGTGAGATCGCGATCCGCGTCTGCCGCACGCTGCGCGAGATGGGGATCGCTTCGGTGGCCGTGTACTCCGAGGCCGACCGCGACGGCCCCTTCGTCCGCTATGCGGACGAGGCGTATCTGATCGGCCCCGGGCCGTCGCCCCAGAGCTATCTGCGCGCCGACACGATCATCGCGGTCGCCCTCCGTGCCGGCGCCCAGGCCATCCACCCCGGGTTCGGCTTCCTGGCCGAGAATCCCGACTTCGCGCGCGCGTGCGCGGGCGCCGGGCTCGTCTTCATCGGGCCGCCGCCCGAGGCGATGGAGGCGATGGCCTCAAAGACCAGCGCCCGCGAGCTGATGGCCGCGGCCGGGGTCCCCATTGTCCCGGGCGGGACCGATCCGGTCACGTCCGTCGCCGACGCGCTTCGCATCGCCGGCGAGATCGGCTATCCCGTGGCGATCAAGGCGGCGGCGGGCGGCGGCGGCAAGGGCATCCGGGTCGTGCGGGAAGCGGGCGAGCTCGAGTCCGCGTACGCATCGTCCCGGCGCGAGGGCAAGACGTACTTCGCCGACGACACCGTCTACCTGGAGCGCTATCTCGACGATCCCCGCCACGTCGAGGTGCAGGTGCTGGCCGACACCCACGGCAACGTCATCCACCTGGGCGAGCGCGACTGCAGCATCCAGCGCCGGCACCAGAAGATCGTCGAGGAGACGCCGTCGCCCGCGGTGTCGGCCGAGCTGCGTGCGCGGATCGGCGCGATCGCCGTCGACGCGGCGCGGGCGGTCGGCTACACCGGCGCCGGCACGGTCGAGGGCCTGCTCGCCGGCGACGGCTCCTGGTACTTCCTCGAGATGAACACGCGCCTGCAGGTCGAGCACACGGTGACCGAGATGGTGACCGGCCTCGACCTGGTGCGCGAGCAGGTCTGGATCGCGTCCGGGCGACCGCTCGGCTGGACGCAGGATCAGGTGCGACTCTACGGGCACTCGATCCAGTGCCGCATCAACGCCGAGGATGCGGCCGCGGGCTTCGTGCCGACACCGGGCCGCGTGACGACGTATCGCGAGCCGGCGGGGCCTGGCGTCCGCGTCGACTCGGGAGTCGAGGCGGGCACCGAGGTCTCGGGCCTCTACGACCCCATGTTCGCCAAGCTGATGGTGTGGGACGAAGACCGCGAGCTGGCGCGGCGGCGGATGCTGCGCGCGCTCGGGGAGTTCGAGATCGGTGGGATCACGACGCTGATACCGCTCCACATCGCGATCATGCAGCACCCGGAGTTCGCGGCCGGCGGCACGCTGCGCGACTTCGTCGCAGGCGGCGGCTTCGCGAGTGAGCGGGCCGAGGGGCCTGGCCCCAGGACGGGGCCAGGCCCCGGGGTCTCGCCCGAAGGCGAGGTGCGCACGCATGTCGCCGAGGTCGACGGGAAGCGGTTCGAGGTCACCGTCGAGGTGTCCGAGCATCCCGGGCGCACACGGCTGCGGGCGCGCCGGGCGGCGCTGGCCGCGCGCGACGCGGACGCCCATCACGACGTCGACGTCGTCCGCAGCCCCATGCAGGGCACCGTCCTGCGCGTAGGCGTGGCGGTCGGCGACCACGTGGCGGACGGCCACGTGCTGGTCGTGATCGAGGCGATGAAGATGGAGAACGAGATCGTCGCCCACCACGCCGGCGAGGTCGACGAGGTCGCGGTCGGCGAGGGCGACCAGGTCTCGAGCGGCCAGGCGCTCGTGCGCCTCGTCTGACTACTCCACCAGCTCCGCCATGCGCACGGCCCACACCTCGAGCGCGAGCTCGACGCGGGTCTGCGGCAGGTCGACGTCGAACCGGTGGCGCTCGTTCAGGCCGGCGAGGCGCTCGTACAGGCGCTGGCGGGACACGCCCAGGCGGCGGGCGGCGGCAGCCTTCGACCAGCCCGTCGCGACCAGGGCCTCGAGCACGCGCTGCGTCCCCTCGTCGAAGCGGGGCGCGACCCGCTCGCCCGCGAGCACGGCCCGGGCGACCGCCCGCAACGCCCCCAGCCCGGCGGCGGGCCTGACGGGTGGGCCGGCCGCGGCCGCCACCAGACAGGCGCACTCGGCCGCGTGAAGCGCGTCGCGCAGCTGCGCCGGCTCCCCGCCGCGTGCGTCGAGGCCGACCGCGGTCACCGCCCCGCGGCGGACGAGGTCGCGGGCGACGGCGGCGATGTCCGTGTCGCCGCGCACGGCGACCACCGCCCGGCGCCCGTCGACGAGCGCGTCCATGCCCAGCCGCTCGAGCCGCTCGAGCGATCCGCGCCCGTGCACTGCCCAGAGCGTCGCCCGCGACAGGTCGACGCCGACCGATCGCGCCCGGCGAACGACGTCGGCGGCGCCGCCCGCGCGGCCCTCGGCCAGCCGCTGCACGAGCCGCGCGCGCTCGGCGGACGGCACCTCGTCGGACGGCGGCTGCGAGGCGAGCGCGACGGTGAGCAGGAACGCGGCCTCGTCCACGGCCAGCTCGTCGAGCTCGTCGCCGTGCCGCGAGAGCACATGCAGCGAGCAGCCGGGGTTGACCGGGCGCGAGTGCAGCGAGGTGGGGAGGCGCTGGCGGTGGCGGTCGAGCGCGTCCAGGAAGGCGACGTCGAGCCCATCCTCGGGGGAGGTCGCCACCGGCGTGCGGTCGATGCGCTCGAAGAGCACCTGCGCGCCGAGCACGTCGCCGAGCGCCGCGACGAGGCCGTTCGGCCCCAGGCCCTCGCGCGCGGCATCGCGCAGCTGGGTCTGCAGCGTCACCGCCCGCCGCAGGGTCTGCAGCTCGCCCGACACGAGCCGCTCGTGGACGACGTGGGTGATGTCGACGAAGCGCACGTCGCGCCCGAACACGATCAGCGGCAGGTCGTGCGCGCGGCAGGCGGGCACGAGCACGTCCGCCGCCGCGTGCGTGGGCTCGAAGCCGATCCCGGCGGCGCCCGAGCGGGCGACTGCGGCGACGAGCGCCTCGATCTGGGCGGGCGACATGCCGCCGAGGCCGATGCCCGTAGTGAGCAGGAACTCGCCGCCGCGCAGCACCTCGCTCACGGCTGGCGTCTCGAACACGTGCACCCACTCGACCCGGTTCCCCAGCCGGTGGCCGCCGGCGGCCACCGTGACCTCGCCCGAGCGGAACTCGTCGAGAGCGAGCAGATCGGCCACCGTCAGGACAGACTGTCCGGATTCTGGGGTGTTCATGGACATAGTGTAAGGTGGCGGCGGAGGCGGCGCTCGGATTCAATGCAGGCATGGCAACCACCGCTTCGACGCGCCTGCTCGGAAACTACGTCGGGGGCCGCTGGGTGGCCGCGACCGCCGGCGAGCAGCGTGACGTCACAAACCCCGCCACCGGAGAGACGCTCGCCCGTGTGCCCATGTCGGGTGCTGCCGACGTCGACGCCGCCGTCACGGCCGCCCGCGCGGCCCTTGGCGAGTGGCGATCGCGCTCGGTGATCGAGCGCGCGCGCTGGCTGTTCGGCCTTCGCCAAGTGATCGATAGCCACGCCGATGAGCTCGCCCGCTCGGTGACGCGCGAGATGGGAAAGACGCTGCCCGATGCGCGCGCCGAGGTCGGCCGCATGGTCGAGATGTGCGAGGCCGCAAGCGCGGTGCCCCAGACGATGCAGGGCCGCATCCTGGAGGACGTCGCGACCAACGTCGACTGCGAGACGATCCGCCAGCCCGTCGGCGTCTGCGCGGCGATCGTGCCGTTCAACTTCCCGGCGATGGTGCCGTTCTGGTTCCTGCCCTTCGCCATCGCCTGCGGCAACACGTTCGTGCTCAAGCCATCCGAGCAGGTGCCGCTGACGCAGGAGCTCGTGTTCAACCTGATCGACGATCTCGGCGGCCTCCCCGCCGGCGTCCTGAACCTCGTGAACGGCGGCGCCGACGTCGTGAACGCCCTCCTCGACCACCCGGACGTCGACGCGATCTCGTTCGTCGGCTCGGCCAAGGTGGCCGGCTATGTGTACGAGCGGGCGGCGGCGAACGGCAAGCGGGTGCAGGCCCTCGGAGGGGCGAAGAACTTCATGGTCGTCATGCCCGACGCCGTGATCTCAAAGACCGTCTCGAACATCATCGGCTCCGCATTCGGCGCGGCCGGCCAGCGCTGCATGGCCGGGTCGGTCGTCGTCGCCGTCGGCGACGCCAAGAAGCCGCTCGTCGACGAGCTGGTCGCGCGCACGCGCGAGCTCGCCGTGGGCGACGGCCTCGAGCGCGGCACGGACGTGGGCCCGGTCGTGTCGAGCACCGCCCGCGACCGCATCCTGGAGTGGATCGACCGCGGCATCGAGGGCGGGGCGACGGCGGTCGTCGACGGGCGCGAGCCCGGAGGCAGCGCCGGCGGCGCGTTCGTCGGGCCGACCATTCTCGACGGCGTCACGCCCGACATGGACATCGCCCAGGAGGAGGTGTTCGGACCCGTGCTCTCGGTGATCCACGCCGCCTCGCTCGACGACGCGATCGAGATCGTGAACGCGAGCCGCTACGGCAACGGCACGTCGCTCTTCACCGAGTCGGGCGCCGCGGCCCGCCGCTACCGGCACGACGTCCAGGTCGGCATGGTCGGGATCAACATCGGCGTGGCCGCCCCGGTCGCGTTCTTCCCGTTCTCGGGCTGGAAGGGGTCGTTCTTCGGCGACCTGCACGCCCACGGCTCCGACGCGGTCGACTTCTACACGCGCAAGAAGACGGTCACCTCGCGGTTCTTCTCGGGAGGCGAGACCGGGCGCTTCTTCGTCGAGCAGGCGGAGGACTGAGTGTCGGCACAGGACGTGACGGCGCCCCGCGGGGGCGCCGAGCGCAACGCGAGCCTGGACGCCGTCTTCAATCCGGCGTCGGTGGCGATCTATGGGATCTCCGACCGCACGTCGCTGCGGATCGCCGAGAACATGACCGTGCCCGGCGTGCCCTTCTACGGCATCAACCCGACGAAGACCGAGGCGTGCGGCGTGCCCTGCTTCCCGGCAATGGCGCACTGCCCGGCGGTGCCGGAGATGGTGGTCATGGGCGTCGGACATCGCCGCATCGAGGCGGCCGTCGACGACGTGCTCTCGGTCGAGGGCGTGCGCGCGATCGTGACGCCGGGGCTCGGCAACGAGGCCGGACACGAGGGCCCGGCGATCGCCGAGCGGATCTCGGCCCGGGTGCGCGAGGCCGGGATTGCGATGGTCGGCCCCAACTGCATGGGCATCGCCACACCCGGCTTCCCGTCGCCGTGGATCGGCAGCCTCCACCCGACGTTCGTCCCCGGCCCGGTGGCGACGCTCGTCCACTCCGGCTCGATCGGGGAGATCCTGGTCTCGCTGGGGCCGCGCATCGGCTTCCGCACCGTCATCTCCGCGGGGAACGAGACGGTCACCGACGCGGCCGACTTCGTCGACTGGTTCGCCGGCGACCCGGCGACCCGCGTCGTCGGCCTCTTCCTCGAGGCCGTGCGCCGGCCGGCGGCGTTCGAGGACGCGCTGCGCACGTTGGCCGAGGCGGGCAAGGTGGCCATCGTGCTCAAGGTGGGCACCTCCGAGCTCGGCGCGCAGGCGGCGCTCGCCCACACCGGCGCCCTGGTCGGGTCCGACCGCAGCTTCTCGGCGATGCTGCGCCACTACGACGCGATCCGGGTGGACGACTTCGGCGACTGGCTGGAGCACCTGGAGGTCTTCTCGCGGGCGCGGTCGCCGCGCGGCCGCCGCATCGGCGCGATCACGAACTCCGGCGGCGAGGGCGAGTATTTCGCAGACAAGGCCGAGCAGGCCGGGATCCCGCTCTCGCTCTTCTCCGACGAGCTGCGGGTCCGGATCGCCGCCGAGTTCCCGAATTTCCTCCATGTCGGCAACCCGGCCGACTGCTGGGCGATCGACGACGACCGGGTCGTCTTCCCCCGTGCCTTCCAGCTGATGGCCGAGTCGGGCGAGTTCGACGTCCTCCTGTCGGCCATCGACCACTCGGTGTGGCTGCAGGGCACCGAACGCACCCTGGCGACGAACATCGCCGACGACCTGCGTGCGGCCGTCGATGGCACGGACATCTTCCCCGCCGTGATCACGGTGACCACCGCCGACCCTCCGGTGGAGGATCTGGAGTGGGCGCGCCGCCACGACATCCCGCTGCTCAAGGGCAGCCTGCCCGGCCTGCGCGCGCTCGCTGCGCGCCTGAACCACGAGTCGTACCTGCCGCCGCCGCGATCCGTGCCCGCCGACGAGCCCCTGGCCGGATCCGGCGCGCTGTCGGAGGTCGACTCGGCCGCGGTGCTCGCCGCGCACGGCGTCCGCTACGTGCGGGCCGAGCGGTGCGCCTCGCCCGACGAGGCCGCCGCCGCGGCCGGGCGGATCGGCTACCCCGTCGTCTGCAAGATCGACAACGTGGCGCACAAGGCCGCCGTCGGCGGCGTCGCCCTGCACCTCGCCGATGCGGCGTCGGTGCGGTCGGCGGCCGAGCGCATGGGCGGCCGCGTCGTCGTCGCCGAGCAGGTCTCGGGGGGTGTCGAGGTGCTGGTCGGCGCCGTGCGCGACCCCGACTACGGCGCCACGATCGTGGTGGGGATCGGCGGCAGCCTGGCCGAGCAGCTCGATCTCGTCGCGGCGGCGCTCGCGCCCCTTGACGAGGCCGGCGTGCGCCGCCTGATCGCGGCCGTCCCCGCCCTCGTCCGCCTGCTCGGCGGCGAGCCCCCGCAGGCGCTGATCGATGCCGTCGTCGCCGTCTCGCAGCTCATGGCCGAGCATCCGGAGGCGCTCGAGATCGACGTCAATCCCCTGCTCGTGTCGGGCGAGCGCGCCGTCGCGCTCGACTGTCTGATCGTCCTGAAGGAGACCGAATGACCGATGCGGTTCGCTACGAGGTGCGCGGCCCGGCCGCCTGGATCATCCTCAACCGGCCCGAGAAGCTGAACGCTCTGAACGGCGCCGTGCTCGAGGGGCTGCACGCGGCCCTCGACCGGGCGGAGACCGACGACGAGGTCAAGGTGGTCGTGCTCACCGGCGCGGGCGACCGGGCCTTCTCGGCCGGGTACGACCTCTCCGCGGAGGCCGCCCACGCGGACATCCCGGCCCACGAGTGGCACGACGTGCTCGCCACCGACATCGACGCGACGATGCGTGTGTGGGCGCTGCCGAAGCCGACGATCGCCGCCGTGCGGGGCTACTGCCTGGCGGGCGGCTGCGAGCTCGCGATGGCCTGCGATCTGATCGTCGCGGGAGAGAGCGCGAGCTTCGGCGAGCCGGAGATCCGGTACGGTTCGGGGCCGGTGACGCTCCTGATGCCGTTCGTGCTCGGACAGAAGAAGACCAACGAGCTGCTCTTCACCGGCGACGTCGTCGACGCCGACATGGCGCTGCGCGCCGGGATGATCAACCGCGTGGTCCCCGACGGGGAGATCGACGCCGAAGTGGAGGGGTTCGTTCGCAAGATCGCGCCGACGCCGTTGCCGGTGCTGCGCCTGACCAAGATCGCGCTCCTGCGCGCGTACGAGGCGATGGGCCTGCGCCAGGCGGTGGGTGCAAACCTCGACCTGTCTGCGATGCTGAACGCCGCAGACACGCCCGAGCAGCGGGAGTTCATGGATATCGTCAAGTCACGGGGCCTCAAGGCCGCACTCGCCTGGCGGGACACCCGCTACGGCGAGGTACTGGGAGGAGTGAAGGCATGAGCGTTGTACAGAAGAGCATCGATCAGACGAAGCTCGCGAAGCTGATCGAGACCGAGGAGGCCGAGTTCAACGGCCGCCATCCCGGATCGCGCAAGATGACCGAGCGGGCGCACAAGTCGCTCGCGGGCGGCGTCGCCTCGAGCTGGCAGGCCACCGACCCGCATCCGATCTACCTGGCCGACGGGTACGGCTCGAAGGTGATCGACGTCGACGGCAACGAGTACGTCGACTTCCACAACGGCTACGGCGCCGTCGCCGTCGGCCACGGCCATCCCCGGATCGCCGAGGTCGTCTCCGAGCGCATCAAGCGCGGCTCGCACTTCGCCCAGCCGACCGAGGACGCCGTGATCTGCGGCGAGCACCTGCAGCAGCGCTTCGGCCTGCCGCTCTGGCGCTTCTGCAACTCCGGCACCGAGGCCACGATGGATGCGGTGCGGCTGATGCGGGCGATCAAGGGCCGCGACATCCTGCTCAAGATCGAGGGCTCCTACCACGGCCACGGCGACGCCGTGATGGTGTCGGTCGCGCCCCCCGCCGACAAGATCGGCCCGTACGACGATCCGGTGTCGGTGCCGCAGACGATCGGCATCCCCGCCGAGGTCACCGAGCTCACCCGGGTGGTGCCGTTCAACGATCTCGATGCTCTCGACCGGACGCTTCAGCGCTACAAGGGCCGCGTGGCCGGCATGATCGTGGAACCGGCGATGATGAACGCCGGCTTCGTCCTGCCCGACGACGGCTACCTGGCCGGCGTCAAGGAGCGGCTGCACGCCGCGGACGCGCTGCTCGCCTTCGACGAGGTGAAGACGGGCGCGACCATCGCCTACGGCGGTGCGGTCGAGCGCTTCGGGGTCACCCCTGACGTGCTGTGCCTGGCCAAGTCGGTCGGCGGCGGCCTGCCGTGCGGCGCGATCGGTGGCTCCGACGAGGTGATGGACTGGATCGCCTCGGGCAGGATCGACCAGGTCGGCACGTTCAACGGCAACCCGCTGACGATGGCGGCGATGCGCGCCACGCTGACCGAGATCCTGACCCACGCCGCGTACACCGAGTTCGACCGCCTCGCCGAGATCCTGAAGACCGGCTGCGACGGTGTCATGGAGCGCACCGGCATCCAGGGCTACACGACCGTGAAGTCGGCCCGCGGCGCGGTCACCTATCGCGGCGAGCGGGTGCGCAACTACCGCGACTACCTCGAGGTGTCCGACGAGCTCGGCTACATCAACTGGCTCGTCCAGCTGAACCGGGGCGTGTTCATGGCCCCGTGGGGCAAGTCCGAGAACTGGACGCTCTCGGTGCAGCACTCCGAAGCCGACGTGCGCCGGTACGTGGACAACTTCGAGGAGCTGGGGAGGGCGCTGGCTTCATGAAAGCCGTCGTCTTCGAGGAGCACGGCGGGCCGGATGTCCTCCACTACACCGACATCCCCGACCCGGAGCCGAAGCCGTCCGAGGTCCTGATCGAGGTCAGGGCGGCGGGCGCCAACTTCAACGACATCTGGGCGCGGCGGGGGATGCCGGGGATGAAGGTGATCTTCCCCCACGTCGCCGGGTCGGACGTGGCCGGCGTCGTCCGCGCGGTCGGGTCGGACGTGGGCGGCACCGGCTTCGGCTCCTCGCCGGTGAAGGTGGGGGACGGGGTGGTGGCGCATCCCGGCCTGTCCTGCCGCACGTGCGAGATGTGCACGTCGGGGCAGGAGTTCTTCTGCCGCCAGTTCCTGATCTGGGGCTTCCAGACGGGCCCCAACAACGGCGGGCACTCCGAGCTCGTGACGCTCCCCGCCGTGAACGTCCTGCCCAAGCCGCCCAACCTCACGTTCGAGGAGGCGGCATCGATGCCGCTCGTGCTCGAGACGGCCTGGCGCATGCTCGTGACCCGCGCGCGCATCCAGGCGGGCGAGCATGTCCTGATCTGGGGCGGTGTCGGCGGGCTGGGCGTGATGGCCATCCAGATCTCCCGCCTGTTCGGGGCGATCCCGATCCCGGTGGTCGGCGGCCCGGCCAAGGTGGCGAAGGCACACGAACTCGGCGCCGAGCATGTGATCGACCGCAGCAGCGAGGACGTCGGCGCGCGCGTGCGCGAGATCACGCGCAAGGTGGGGGCCGACGTGGTCTTCGAGCACTCGGGCCAGGACACGTGGCCGACGTCGATGGCCGCGATGCGCTGGGGCGGCCGCCTGGTCGTGTGCGGCGCCTCGACGGGGTTCGAGGCGCTCACCGACCTTCGGTTCCTCTGGAACAAGCAGCAGAACCTGCTGGGGTCGCACCTGGCCAGCAAGGCCGAGCTCGCCGCCGCGCTGCGCGCGGTCGAGGCCGGCCATATCAAGCCGGTGATCGACCACGTCTTCCCGCTGGGCGAGGTCGGCAAGGCCCAGCAGCTGATGGAGGACCTGAAGGTGCAGGGCAAGCTCGTCTACGTCCCGTAAGACTGAAAACCGGGGCCTGGCCCCGCATGCGGGGCCAGGCCCCATCGCGGCCCGCGTACCATGCCCGCCATGCTGCGGCTCGCGGTGATCGGGCACATCGAGTGGGTCACGTTCGCGAACGCGCCGTTCGTGCCCGGCCCGGGCGAGATCGTGCACCTGACCGATCCGCTGTCGCAGCCGGGCGGGGGCGGCGCCGTGACGGCGGTCGCGCTCCAGCGGATGGGCGCGCAGGTCACGTTCTACACCACTCTCGGCAGCGACGAGCGCGCCCGCGTGCCGCTGGAGCGGCACGGCGTCCGCCTGGAGGCGGTCGTGCGCGCCGAGCCGCAGACCGAGGTGCTCGCGCTCGTCGATCCAGCCGGCGAGCGGACGCTCTACGTGGTCGGCGAGAACGACGCCCCGACCGCGGACGACCCGCTGGGCTGGGACGAGCTCGTCGGCATGGACGGCTGCTACTTCACCGGGTATGACCCCGCGACGGTGCGGCTCGCCCGCCGGGCGCCGGTGCTGGTCGTGACGGCGCGCCGGTTCGAGGCCCTGGTCGCGAGCGGCGTGCGTGCCGACGCGCTGGTCGGCAGCGGCCGGGATCGCGGCGAGCGGTTCGACCTGTCCCGCCTGGCCGAGCCGCCCGAGCATGTGATCGTGACCGACGGGGCAAACGGCGGCACGGGCTACACGGCCGCCCCGGTGCCGGGCACGGTGATCGACACCTACGGTGCCGGTGACACGTTCGTCGCCGGGGTGCTGTTCGGGCTCGCGTCGCGATGGCCGCTCGACCGCACCCTCGCACATGCGGCCGCGCATGCCGCCGAGGCGCTGACCTGGCGGGGCGCGTTGCCCCCGCCGCCGTGATGTGGGCTTGCTAATGTCTTCGCGATGAGCCGCCGGGCAGCCCTGTGCAGCGTGCTGGTGACCGTGCTCGGTGCTGCGGCGCTGAGCGGCTGCGGTGGCACAGGCGTCCCCAGTGCGGCGACGGTCGACGTGGCGAAGGGCAAGCAGCTCTTCACTGCCAACTGCGGCACGTGCCACAAGCTCGCGGATGCGGGCACGGCCGGCACGCTCGGCCCCGACCTCGACTCCGCGTACGCCGGCGACCGCGTCATCGGCATGAAGGACTCCTCGTTCGAGGCGCTCGTGCGCCAGCAGATCGACCTGGCCGACCCGCCCATGCCACGGCACCTGGTGAAGGGCGCCGACGCGAACGACGTGGCTGCCTACGTGGCCAAGGTCGCCGGCGTCAAGCTGGCCAAGCAGTACAACCCCGGCTACTCCCCGCCGTGACCGCGGCGGCCCGCACCGAGATCGTCGCGGTGCACGGCATGCACTGCGGCGGCTGCGAGCGCACCGTCAGCCGGACAGTCGAGGCGCTGCCGGGCGTGGGCCGGGCGCAGGCCGACCTCGTCGCCGAGGAGGTGGAGGTCACGTTCGACCCGGGCCGCACCGATCTGGGTGCTATCCGGGCCGCCGTGCGCAAGGCCGGCTTCACACCGGTGTAGCGGTGATCAGGCGGTAGCCGAGGTCGAGCTCGGGCAGGGTGCGCAGGTGTCCGTAGCGGCGGTCCCACTCGCCCGACGCGAGCTCGGCCGCCAGGCGGGAGAGCCCGGCCTGCACGACATCCTCGCCGGCGGCCGCCAGGGTCGACATGCCGGCGCGCACGCCGGGGTCGAGGTAGGCCTCGGGGCGCGCCCAGAACGCGCCGAGGAAGCCGTCGACGCAGTCGGGCGGCACGGGCAGCGGCTCCACTGCGCTCGTTCCGCCGAGGGCCGCCGCGATCGCCGCGATCGGCGGGAAGCCGGCCGCGTCCTTCACGCGCACCTTGGGCAGGTAGCGGCCGATCAGCCAGAAGTCGCCCCGAAAGGCGGGATCCCAGGTCGCGACGACGACCGGGCCGCGCGCCACCCTGCGCAGCTCCGCGAGCCCTGCGGCCGGG
>DASXOR010000182.1:0-10163 GCA_036494095.1 Gaiellales bacterium
GGCGAGCCCGTCCCGGCGGCGACATAGCGGTCACCGTGGGCCGGCCGCGGCGCGGGCGCGCTCCGCGGCCGGCCCATGACAGGTTGATTACACGGCCTGAAGGGGGTTTTCGCAGGCCACGTGAGGGGGTACGCACAAGTGACTTCACCGCAAACCACGCTGGAGGTCGCACGCATGTACGCAACAATCAGGATCTACAACCAGCCCGAGCTCGCCGACGAGCTGGCCGGGCACGCCGACGAGATCCAGGGGCTGATGGCCGGCATCGAGGGCCTGCAGTCCTACGTCCTCTTCCGCACCGATGCCGGGTGCGCCAGCATCTCGGTGTGCGACTCCGAGCAAGCCGTCGAGGCCACCACCGACACGGCCGCCGCCTGGTTCCGCGAGCGCACCGGCGAGATCACCGAGCCCGAGCCGATGATCGCCCGCGGCGAGGTGCTCGCAGCGGTGAGCGCCACAGGCGTCGCGTAGGACGCCCGCGTATGATCGGGCGGTGTCGCCATCCTCGGCACCACGGCTCGCGGCCGGCCCGGTTGGCCTGCCCGACGGCGATTTCGTCATGGTCGAGTGGGCCGATCCGGGCGGGGTCACCGGCCCCGACCGGCCGATCGCCGGCCTGCACGTCCACCACGAGGACGACGAGGCCTGGTACGTGCTCGAGGGCGCGCTCGGCTTCCGGCTTGGAGGGGAGACCGTCGAGGCGGGCGCCGGCACGGTCGTCTTCGCCCGCCGCGGCACGCCGCACACGTTCTGGAACGCCGGGCCCGGACCGGCCCGGTACGTGCTCGTGATGACGCCGCGGATCCACCGGCTCGTGCAGGCGCTGCACGCCCCGGGGGCGAGCGACTACGCCGCGATCTTCCGCGAGCACCGCTCCGAGCTCGTCGAGGTGACACCGGAGGGCGTCTCCCCTCGATAGTCTGAGCAGCATGCTCGTCGTCACCGGATCCACCGGCCATGTGGGCCGCCTGGTGGCCGACGAGCTGGCCGCCCGCGGGCACGAGCAGCGCCTGCTCGTTCGCGACCCGGCCCGGGCGCCCGTGATCGCCGGCGCCGAGGTCGTCGCCGCCGACTACGCCGACCCCGCGTCCATGCGCGCCGCCCTGCACGAGGGCGACCGGGTGTTCATGGTCTCGCTGCACGAGGGCCCGGGGCAGCGCGTCCCCCACCATCGCAACCTCGTCGAGGCGGCGGCTGCCGCCGGCGTCGCCCACGTCGTCTACCTCTCGTTCGTGGCCGCCGGCCCCGACGCGGTCTTCCTGCACGCGCGCTCGCACGGCGCCACCGAGCGGATGCTGGCCGATGCCGGCGTCCCGCACACGGCGATCCGAAACTCGATGTACGCCGACGACATCCCCGGCTGGTTCGACGCCGAGGGCCTGAACACGGTGCCGGGCGGCGACGGCCGCATGAGCTTCTCCTACCGGCCGGAGCTGGCACGCGCGATCGCCGTCACGATGACCGAGCCCGGGCACGCGGGCAAGGTGTACGACATCGTCACCCCGCAGGCGGTCAGCATGCGGGAGCTGGCCGAGATCGCCTGGGCGGTGAGCGGGTCGAACTACCGCTACGCGCCGGCGACCGACGCCCACTGGGAGGCGCGCTGGCGGGAGCGGGGCAAGGAGGAATGGGCGATCGACGCCGGCCTGTCGTCGTACGCGGCGCTGCGGGCAGGCGAGTTCGACGTCGTCACGGGCGACTACCGGGCGCTGACGGGCGAGGACCCGCTCTCGGTCTCGGACATCACGGCCCTTCTCGCCGACCGCTTGCCGCTGCACGCATGAGCGTGGCCGAAGCGCTCGGGGTGCGCAGCTACCGCGAGCTGATGGCAGGTGCCGAGGCGCGCCGGGTGGTCTCGTGGGGGCTGCTGGCGCGGATGCCCATGGGGATGAGCTCGCTCGCGCTCGTCCTGCTCGTCCGCGGCGAAGGCGGGTCGTACGCGGCCGCGGGAGTCGTGACCGGCACCTACGCGGTCGCGTCCGGAGCGGGCGCCGTCGTCGGTGGCCGCCTGGTCGACCGGCGCCGGCCGGCGGGGCTCCTCGTCTGCTACGGCATCGCCTATGGCGTGGCTCTGGCCGGCCTGCTCGCGCTGGCGCATGTGGGTGCGCCGGTCGCCGCGCTGAGCGGCGGGGCGCTGGTCGCCGGCCTGCTGGCGCCGCCCGTCGGGCCGACGATCCGGATGATGTGGCCGGCGATGCTGCCCCGGCCCGAGCTGCGCACGACGGCCTTCGCGCTCGAGGCGACGATCCAGGAGGTCATCTTCGTGGCCGGGCCGCTCGCGGTGGCCGTGCTCGCGGCGGCGTTCTCGTCGAGCGCCGGCATCGTCGCGGCGGCGATCGCCTGCATCGCCGGTACCGTGGGATTCACCTGGACGCCGGTGGTGAGAGCCCGGCGCCCCGACCGGAGCCACGACCGCACCGGCCACCGCCTGCTCGAGGCGCTCGTACCGTGGGGCGTGCGCCGGGTGCTCCTGCTCGGCATCGCCTACGGCGTGGCGTTCGGAGCCGCGGAGGTGTCGATGCCGGCGTTCGCCGAGGGCCACGGCGGCCGCTCGCTGGGCGGGATCGCGCTGGCGGCGTTCTCCGGCGGGAGCCTGATCGGCGGCATCCTCGCCGGAGCGGCGTCGTCGTCCGGGGGCCTGAACCGGCGCCTGCAGGCGATCAGCGCGGCGTTCACGCTCGTGCTCGTGCTGCCGCTCCTGGCCGGCTCGATGCCCGAGATGGTCGTGATCATGCTGATCGCCGGCCTCCCGATCGCACCCAGCGTCGCCATCGCCTACAACCTGATCGAGCGCGCGGCCGTTGCGGGCACCCAGGCCGAGGTGTTCGGGTGGCTCTCGACCGCCGTCACGTCGGGCATCGCCGTCGGCACCGCCGCGGGCGGCAGCCTGATCGCGCACACCGGCGTCCATGCCGCGCTGGTGCTCGGCATCTGCGGCGCCGCGCTCGGCTGCGCCATCTCGTTCACCCGCGACTGAACCGCGGCCAGGCCCCCGCTGGGGCCTGGCCCCGGTTCATGCCTACTTGATCGGCACCGGCGTGGCGGTCTGCGCAGCGTTCAGGAGCGGCACGCCGTAGACGTCCTCGAGCCCGGCCAGAAGGCCGAAGTGGGTGTAGGCGGTGCCATCGGTGGCACCCTTCTTGGCCGTGCCGCCGATCGCGATCGTCGCGATGTGCTCGTTGCTGCGCGTGCCCTCGTCCCAGGTCACGATCACCTCTGCGCCGCCCGCCAGCATCGCCGGCACGTTGGCCTTGAGCCACGCGTCACCCGCCTTGATCTGGGCGGTCTTGCTCGAGCCGGTGTGCATGTCGTCGTTGTCGTTCGGGACGACGTAGGAGAACGACCGCGGGTGCGCGGGATCGAACGCCGTGTACGGCAGCATGTTCGCGCACGCGGCCTTGTTCGACGTGATGTCGTTGTACCAGACGGCGGCGTTGTGGCTCTTGTCGTACGGCAGCGGGCCGGACTTCGTGTAGCAGGCGCTCGGCATCGACTCGTTGTACTGGCCCCAGCTGATGCCGGCCGTCTGCAGCTGGTGGAAGATGTTGTCCGACTTCTTGGCGGCCGAGGTCGTGGCGATGCCGCCGGTCATGCGCAGATAGTCGGGCAGGCTGCCCGGCGCAGCCTGGTAGTTCGTATACAGGGTGCCGGCGGCGATGAGCGACTGGATGTAGGGCGCGCTCGAGCTCCCGACGATCGTCTGGTACGTCTTGTTCTCGAGCACGATCACGACGATCGGCTCGGCCGGAGCGGCCTGCGCCACAGCCGTCCCGATCCCCGCCGGAGCCGCGAGGGCGCAGGCGAACGCCATCGTCACCGCCACCGCTCGACCCGCAACGACACCCTTCATCGCACGACCTCCTGCCGTATCAGCTGATCCCCTCCGTCCACCGTACCGGCCGGTGCCGATGTTGCAACCAGAGCCACCCACCTGGGTGGTGCTACGGCTGCAGCTTGAAGATGAAGTCGAAGTTGCCGTCCTTGCGGAGGTGCAGCACCATCTGGCCGCGGGCGTTCGCGTACGCCCCCGTGCCGCCTGTCACCGCCAGCACCGTGGTCGGGAAGGCGTCGCGGAATGGGCCCTCGACCGTGATCTGGCCCTTGTGCAGGAACGTGGTCCACATGCACTCCCACCGCCCCTGGACGACGCTCGCCCGCACGCAGTTGCCCTCGTCGGAGCCGACCTGCTTGTGATTCTTGGCATCGAAGATCGGGTTTGCGAACGGGAGCTGGTCACCCGGCGAGTCGCCGGGGGCGCCGATGTCGATCACCTGGTCGGTCACGGGGTGCTCGACGACGTGGATCTTGACGGGTGAGACGATCCCGCCCGAGCCCGATCCCAGCGCCATCGCGCCGGCCGTGAGCGCCGACGCGAGCACCGCGGCGAGGCTCGTTGCGATCAGTGTCCTGCGCATGCCACTACCTCCTCCTCCAGAGATGGAGGCCGAGTCTACGGCATGAGCTCGAGCGCGATCCTGGCGACGACCTCGGCGGCCGGCTCGACCGATCTGATCGCGCCCACCCCTGCGCCGGCGTAGAGGCACATGGCCTCGACATCGCCCGTGGTCGCGCTGCGCGGCTCGTCGGAGGCGTAGCGGGGAATCGGGACGCCATGGATCTCCGCCACGACCTCGCCCTCGCCCGGCCGCTCGCCTGAAGGCGGCCGGGCGGCGGCCACCCAGCGCAGGTAGGTGCTGTTCGCGAGCACGCGGTGGGCGGCGTCGGGCCAGCCGCCGTCGAAGAGCGTCGTGTGCACGGTGTCCGCGGGGCCGGCCGCAACCAGCCGGGCGGCGTAGCCCGGGTGGATGTCGGCCTCGGTGGTGGCGACGAAGCGCGTGCCCATCGCGGCGCCCGCGGCGCCCGCGGCGATGACCCCTCGCACGCCGATGGCGTCGGCGATCCCGCCGGCCGCGATCACCGGCCGGTCGACGGCGCCTGTGACCTCGGCGAGCAGGCCGCGCACGCCCACCGTCCCCTGCACGTGCCCGCCGGCCTCGACGCCCTGGGCAACGATCGCGTCACATCCCGCCCCGGCCGCGGCCACCGCGGCGGCGGCCGATCCCACCTGCACGAGCACGATGCACCCGGCCGCCTGGGCACGTGCGATCTCCTCGGCACGTACGCCCCACGAGAACGACACGAGCTCGACCCGCTCCTCGGCGCACACCTCCAGCCGCTCGGACTGGTCGAACGCCAGCACCAGGTTGACGCAGAACGGCCGGTCGGTGATCCGCCGGGTCGCCCGGATCTGCTCGCGCAGCGCCGCGGGCTCGGTCCACGACGCCCCCAGACAGCCGATCCCGCCGGCGCCGGAGACGGCGGCGACGAGCGCGGGACTCGCGGCAGGGCCGAGCGGCGCCTGCATGACGGGCACGTCCCAGGGCAGCTGCGCGGCGGTTGCCACTGCGGCGATCGTAGTCGAGCCGGTACATGCCCGACCCGTGGCGGGTGGCAGGATGTGACGGTGAACCGGCGCCAGCTCCTCGCGCGGGCGGCCGCGCTGCCGATGGCCGGCGGCCTCGCCGCCTGCTCGCACGGGTCATCCTCGTCGTCGTCGGCGCGGCGGGCCACCTCGCCGCCGGCGCGGATGACGCTGCGCGACCTCGAAGCGCAGCTGCGCGGCCCGCTGCTTCGGCCCGGGACGGTCCATTACGACAACGCGAGCGTGATCTCGAACGGGCGCTACGCCGGCATCCACCCGCACGCGATCGCACGCGTGCTCGGCGAGGACGACGTCGCCGCGTGCGTGCGCTTCGCCGCCGGCTCGGCGCTGCCGTTCGCCGTCCGCTGCGGCGGCCACAGCTACGCCGGCTACTCCACCGACCAGGGGCTCGTCTGCGACGTGCGCCGGATGAGCACGATCGCGGTCGCGGCGGATCGGCGCTCCGTGACCGTCGGCGCGGGAGTGCTCGCGATCGACCTGATCACGGCACTCGCGGCCCACGGCCTCGCGGTGCCGACCGGATCGTGCCCCACCGTCGGCATCTCGGGGCTCGCGCTCGGCGGCGGCGTCGGATTCGCCGGGCGGGCGATGGGAGCGACCTGCGACAACATCCTCGGCGTCCGGATCGTCACCGCCGACGGGCGGGTGGTCACTGCGGATGCGGCCACGAACCCCGACCTCTACTGGGCGTGCCGCGGCGGTGGCGGCGGCAACTTCGGGGTGGTCACCGCGCTCACCCTGGCGACCCACCCGGTCGCGACCGCGGCGTACGGCTTCTGCGACCTCCCCTGGTCACAGGCCGGGGCGGCCGTGGCCGCGTGGCAGCACCTGGCCCCGCACGGGCCCGACGGCCTGTACCTGATCTGCGCGCTCGAGACGGGTGCGACCGCGCCCCGGGTGCGCGTGTTCGGGCAGCTCCTGGGAGGCAGCGAGCCGGCGCTGCGAGCGGCGCTGCGGCCGATCACGGCCATCGCCGGCGCGTCGCTCTCGACCGGCGCGGGCGCCTACCTGGACGTGCAGAGGATCTGGGCCGGCTGCGCGACCGAGACCGCGGCCGCCTGCCGCACGATCCGGCCGGCCAGCTTCGCCGCCCGCTCGGCGTACGTCGCCCGTGCGCTCCCGTCCGCCGGCACGCAGGCGATCGTGGCGGCGGTGGAGCGGCGCCAGGCCGCGGGCCTGGGGTCGGGGGCCGTGCTGCTCGACCCGTACGGCGGCGCCCTCAACCGCGTCGCCCCCGCCGCGACCGCGTTCGTGCATCGCGACCAGCTCTTCTCGGCGCAGATGCTGGCCTACTACGGCTCGGCGGGCGAGAGCGCGGCCGCCGACCGGTGGCTGAACGGACTCGAGAGCAGCCTGCGCCCGTTCACCTCCGGCCAGGCCTACCAGAACTACATCGACCCCGGCCTGACCGGCTGGCAGCACGCCTACTACGGCACGAACCTCCCGCGGCTGCGCGCGATCAAGCGCACGTGGGACCCCGACCAGGTGTTCCGGTTCCGGCAGAGCATTCCGCCGGCCGCGTGACGACTACGCTGCGGGCGTGCACGAGACGGCGGCCGACCTCGAGGCGCTCCAGCAGCTGCTCGACCGAAGCTACGCCGGCGCGGGCGGCCACCTGCGCCGGATCATCACACCGGAGCGGCGGCTGACCGCCGCGGCGCTGGCCGAGCGGCTCGCCGGCGTGCGCCTGCTCGCGCTGGCCACGGCCACCGCCGACGCCCGGCCGATCGTCGGCCCGGTCGACGGCATCTTCTACCGGGGCGCGGTCTGGTTCGGATCGGCGCCCGATTCGGTGCGGTTCCGGCACATCCGCGCCCGTCCGGACGTGAGCGCGACCCACATCGAGGGTGAGCCCCTGGCCGTCACGGTGCACGGCCGGGCGGAGGTGTTCGACCTGCGCGACCCGGCCGTTGCGGGGTTCCGGTCGGCGCTCGCCGAGGTGTACGCGCCGCGCTACGGGGACGAGTGGATCGGCTGGGCCGAGCACCACCCGTACGCCCGCATCCAGGCGCGGCGCATGTTCACCTTCCACTCCGAGGAGGCCGGATGAAGCACGCACGCAAGGAGCTCTGGTTCGACGTGCCCGAGCGGCGCGCATACCTGAACATCACGCCGCAGGTGGAGGAGTTCGTCGGGAGCAGCGGGATCGCCGACGGGCTCTGCCTGGTGAACCCGATGCACATCACCGCGGCGGTGTACGTGAACGACGACGAGGGCGGCCTGATCGCCGACATCGACGAGTGGCTCGAACGGCTCGCGCCCCACGAGCCCGTGTCCGGGTACCGCCACAACCGCGGCGAGGACAACGCCGACGCGCACCTCAAGCGCCAGCTGATGGCACACCAGGTCGTGCTCGCGATCACGGACCGCGGGCTTGACCTGGGCCCGTGGGAGCAGGTGTTCTACGCCGAGTTCGACGGCCGCCGGCGCAAGCGCGTCCTCCTGAAGGCGATCGGCGACTAGGAGGCATATCCTCCCCGCGATGCGCGCGCTCGTGAAGAGCCGGCCGGAACCGGGCCTGTGGCTGGAGGACGTCCCCGAGCCCGAGCACGGTATCAACGACGTGCTGATCCGGGTGCGGCGCACCGGCATCTGCGGCACCGACGTGCACATCGAGCGCTGGGACGCGTGGGCGCAGCGGACGATCCCGGTGCCGCTCGTGATCGGCCACGAGTTCGTGGGCGAGGTGGTCGCGGTCGGGTCGAACGTGAGCGACTTCCATCCCGGCGACCTGGTCAGCGGCGAGGGCCACGTCGTCTGCGGCCGCTGCCGCAACTGCATGGCCGGCCGCAGGCACCTGTGCGCGCACGCGCAGGGCGTCGGCGTGAGCAGGCCCGGCGCGTTCGCCGAGCTGATCGCGCTGCCGATGACGAACATCTGGCACCACTGGCCCGGCATCGACGAGGACGTGGCCGCCATCTTCGACCCGTTCGGGAACGCCGTCCACACGGCGCTCGCATTCCCCGTGCTCGGCGAGGACGTGCTCATCACCGGCGCCGGCCCGATCGGCTGCATGGCGGCCGCTGTCGTGCGTCACGCCGGAGCGCGCCACGTCGTCGTCAGCGACCCCAACCCGTACCGGCGCGGCCTGGCGGAGCTGCTCGGGGCGAGCCTCACGGTCGACCCCGGCGCGCGCGGCCTCGCCGAGGTGCAGCGCGAGCTGGGCATGACCGACGGCTTCGACGTGGCCCTCGAGATGTCGGGCAGCCCGGCCGCTCTGCACCAGCTGCTCGGGAACATGTCCCACGGCGGCCGCATCGCCCTGCTCGGCATCCCCACCGAGGACATCGCGATCGACTGGACGCAGGTCGTCTTCAACATGCTCACCCTGCGCGGGATCTACGGCCGTGAGATGTACGAGACGTGGTACCAGATGACGGTGATGATCCAGTCGGGCCTGGACATCGTCCCGGTCATCACCCACCGCATGCCCTACACCGAGTTCGCCGAGGGGTTCGCCGTCGCGGGCTCGGGACAATCCGGCAAGGTCGTGCTCGACTGGACGGGAGTCTGACGATGGACGCGAAGCTTCGCGACGACCTGCGCGGCCGGCTCGAGGAGCTGCGCAGCGCCGGCCTGTACAAGGGCGAGCACTTGATCCAGACGCCGCAGTCCGCGCACGTCCGCGTCGCCGGCCAGGGCGAGGTGCTGAACCTGTGCGCCAACAACTACCTGGGTCTGGCCGACCACCCCGAGATCGTGGCGGCCGCGCGGGAGGCGCTCGAGCGGTGGGGCTACGGCATGGCGTCGGTGCGCTTCATCTGCGGCACCCAGCAGGTGCACCGCGAGCTCGAGGAGCGGCTGGCGGGCTTCCTCGGCAGCGAGGATGCGGTCCTGTACGGCTCGTGCTTCGACGCCAACGGCGGCCTCTTCGAGGCGCTGCTCGGCCCCGAGGACGCGGTCATCTCCGATGCGCTCAACCACGCCTCGATCATCGACGGCATCCGCCTCTGCAAGGCCCGCCGGCTGCGGTTCGCAAACGGCGACATGGACGAGCTCGAGCAGTGCCTGCGCGAGGCGGCCGACGCCCGCCACCGGCTGATCGCCACCGACGGCGTGTTCTCGATGGACGGCTACCTGGCCACGCTGCCCGCGATCTGCGACCTGGCCGAGCGCCACGACGCCATCGTGATGGTGGACGACTCGCACGCGGTCGGCTTCATGGGAGCGGGCGGTCGCGGCACCCACGAGCTGCACGACGTGATCGGCCGTGTCGACATCCTCACCGGGACGCTCGGCAAGGCGATGGGCGGCGCCAGCGGCGGCTACGTGGCCGCGCGCTCGGAGGTCGTCGAGCTCCTGCGCCAGCGCTCCCGGCCCTATCTCTTCTCGAACAGCCTCGCCCCGCCGATCGCCGCCGCCAGCCTGCGCGCGCTCGACCTGATCGAGCGCTCGGGCGAGCTGCGCGAGCGGCTCTTCGCGAACACCGCCCATTTCCGCGCCCGCATGACCGAGCTTGGCTTCGACGTCCTGCCCGGCTCCCACCCGATCGTGCCGGTGATGGTCGGCGACGCCGCCCGCGCCGCCCGGCTGGCCGACGCGCTCGTGCGCCGCGGCGTCTACGCCGTCAGCTTCTCGTATCCCGTCGTGCCGCAGGGGACGGCCCGCATCCGCACGCAGATGTCGGCGGCCCACTCGGCCGCCGACATCGATTTCGCGCTCGATCAGTTCGTGGCGGCGCGAGCAGAGCTGGCAGGCTGAGGGGCCTGGCCCCGGTCGA
>DASXOR010000183.1:0-2346 GCA_036494095.1 Gaiellales bacterium
GAGGGGGTGAATTCCGGTGTCGGGATGTGGAACAACCTGAAGCCGGCGAAGCGCATGCTCGAGGCGCTCTGGAACGCCGGTGAGCTCGTGATCGCCGGGCGGCAGGGGTTCCAGCGCCTCTACGACCTGCCCGATCGGGTGCTGCCCGCCGAGGTGCTCGCCGCCCCGGTGCCCGACGAGGACGAGGTGCTGCGCCGGCTCGTCGTGCTGGCGGTGCGCGGCCGCGGCGCGCTGACCGAGGCCGGCGTCGTGGAGCACTGGCGGCTGCGGGGCGGGACGGCCCGGATCCGGCCGCACGCCGAGGCCGCGATCGCGTCGGGAGAGCTGCGGCGGTTCGACGTCGCCGACGGCGCCGCGCCGGTGCTCGTGGCGGCAGACGCAGACCCCGAGCGCGCGGAGGCGGCCGGCGCAGTGCTGCTCTCGCCCTTCGACAACCTGCTCTGGGACCGGCCGTTCGCCGAGCGGGTGCTCGGGTTCAAGCATCTGATCGAGGTGTACAAGCCGGCGCCGGAGCGCCAGTACGGCTATTACGTGCTCCCCCTGCTCTCGGGCGATCGCATCGTCGGCCGGGCCGACCTGAAGGCCGACCGCCGCGAGGGCACTCTGACCGCGCGGGCATGGCATCCCGAGGGTCGCTTCAGGAGCACCGAGCCGCTCGAGCGGGCGCTCGGCCGGCTCGCCCGCCAGCTCGGCCTGCAGCCCGTGCTCTGAGCGTTCGCCCCGCCAGTACACTCGCGGGCATGGACTTCGACACCCGCGCCATCCACACCGGCCAGGCGCCCGACCCGCAGACGGGCGCCGTCGCCGTGCCGATCTACCAGACGTCGACCTATGCCCAGAAGGCCGTCGGCGAGTACGAGTACGACTACGCGCGCACGCGCAACCCTACCCGCGACGCGCTGCAGGAGTGCCTGGCGTCGCTCGAGGGCGCCGCGCACGGCCTCGCCTTCGCGTCGGGCATGGCGGCGTCGACGACGGTGATGCACCTGGTCGACCCGGGCCAGCGGGTGGTGTGCGTGAACGACGTCTACGGCGGCACCTACCGGCTGTTCTCGAAGGTGTACGAGCCGAAGGGCTATCGCTTCACCTACCTGTCGGCCGACCAGTGCAACACGGAGCTCGCCGAGCATCTGGGCGACGACACGACGCTCGTGTGGCTCGAGACGCCCACCAATCCGCTCTTGAACATCGTCGACCTGCGCGCGGCCGCAGAGGCGGCGCACGCCGCGGGCGCAATCGTGGTGGTCGACAATACCTTCGCCTCGCCCTACCTGCAGCGGCCGCTCGAGCACGGTGCCGACATCGTCGTCCACTCGACGACGAAGTACCTCGGCGGCCACTCCGACCTCGTGGGCGGGTTCGCGGCGACGAGCGATGCCGGCCTGGCCGAGCGGCTCGCCTTCCTGCAGAACTCGCTCGGCGGCGTGCCGGGGCCGTTCGACGCCTGGCTCGTGCTGCGGGGGCTGAAGACGCTCGGGGTGCGCATGCGCGCGCACTGCGAGAACGCGGCCCGCGTCGTCGCGTTCCTGCAGGATCACCCGGCAGTCGAGCGGGTGCTCTATCCCGGCCTGCCCGACCACCCGGGACACGACATCGCCAACCGGCAGATGGACGGCTTCGGCGGCATGGTCTCGTTCCTCGCGCCGTCCGAGGACGAGGCGGTGGCGCTCGTCGCGCGCACGCGGATCTGGACACTCGCCGAGAGCCTGGGCGGCGTCGAGAGCCTGATCGAGCACCCCGGCCGCATGACCCACGCCTCGACGGCCGATTCGGCCTTCGCCACCCCGGCGAACCTGGTGCGGCTCTCGGCCGGCATCGAGTCGGCGGCCGACCTGATCGCCGACCTCGACCAGGCGCTGCGGGGCTGAACACCGGGGTCAGACCCCGGTTGTGGGTGCTCGGGCTCGGATGGGGGCTGTCCCCGGTTTGTGGGGACTGTCCCCGCTTCTCGGGCTACCAGGGCTCCGGGTCGGATGGGGCCTGGCCCCGGTTGCGGGGCCTGGCCCCGGTTACGGGTCGGTGCGCAGGCGCGAAGAGATGTGGGCGTCTCCGCGGCGGCCGTCAGGCCCCAGGTCGAGCAAGGCGCGCAGGTGGCCCTCGCGCACGAAGCCGGCCTTCTCGACCACCCGCAGCGACGCAACGTTTCCGGGCTCGACCAGCGCCTCGACCCGCTCCATGCCGGCGTCGGCGAGCGCCCAGCGCGCGAGCATGCCGGCGGCCCGGACGAGCAGACTGATGCAGCCGACGGCTTTGCCCGAGTCGGCCGCGGCGATCGCGAGCGACAGGCCCGCGCCGTCGCGCCCGCGCCGGCGCAGCGCAGCGATCCAGGCCAGCGCCCCTTCGGTC
>DASXOR010000184.1:0-6761 GCA_036494095.1 Gaiellales bacterium
ACGCGCGCGAGCTCGACCTGCCCGAGCCGGCCGCGCCGTGGCACACCCGCAGGATCGCGCTGATCGAGCTGGGGGCGGCGCTCGCGGCGGCCGCCGCGGCGGCCGCGAAGATCGCGGGCGACGTCGTCCTGCTCGCCCAGACCGAGGTCGCCGAGGTGCGCGAGGGGGCCGGAGGGGGATCGTCGACCATGCCGCACAAGCGCAATCCGGCCGCGTCGGTGCGGGCGCTCGCCTGCGCCGCGGCCGCACGCCGGCACGCCTGCGCACTCGTGGCGGCCGAGCCCCACGAGCACGAGCGGGCCGCCGGCCCGTGGCAGGCCGAGTGGGATGCGCTCACCGGAGCGCTCGCCGGCGCCGGCGGAGCCGCCGCGGCGCTCGCCGAGGCCCTCGCCGGCCTCGAGGTCGACGCGGCCCGCATGCGCCGAAACCTCGACCTCACCGGCGGCCTGGTCATGGCCGAGCGGGTCGCGTTCGCGGCCGCCGAGCGGGTGGGGCTGAGCCAGGCGCAGGCGCTCGTGGCCGCCGCCGCCGCCCGTTCCGGGGCCGACGGCGTGGCCTTCCGTCAGGCTCTGGCCGACACCGAGGGCCTGGGGCTGCGGCTCGACGAGATCGACGCGGCGCTCGATCCCGCCACCGGCCTGGAATCCGCGGCGGCGCTGGTCGACCGCGTCCTATCAGAGGAGCAGCAATGAGCGACGATCGGCATGAGCGCGGCATGGCGCTGCGGCGGGACGTGCTCGGCGACGCCCACGTCGATGCGGCGCTCGCGGCGGCGTCGGACGTGACCGCCGACTTTCAGGATCTGATCACCCGCTACGCCTGGGGCGAGATCTGGGCGCGGCCGGGCCTCGACCGGCGCACGCGCAGCTGCGTCACCCTGACGGCGCTCGTCGCCGGCGGCCACCACCACGAGCTCGGGCTGCACCTGCGGGGCGCGCGCCGGAACGGCCTCACCTGGGGCGAGATCAAAGAGGTGCTGCTGCAGGCCGCGATCTACTGCGGCGTGCCGGCCGCGAACACGGCGTTTGGGATCGCGCAGCAGGTCTACGAGGAGGAGGGGGGCGGGTGAGCCGGGCGGTGATCCTCTCGGCGGTGCGCACACCGATCGGGCGCTACGGCGGCGCACTCTGCGGCGTCCGCCCCGACGACCTCGCGGCCGTCGCGGTGGGTGCGGCCGTCGAGCGTGCGGGCGTCGACCCGGCGCAGATCGACGACGTCTATCTGGGCTGCGCGAACCAGGCGGGCGAGGACAACCGCGACGTCGCCCGCATGGCGGCGCTGCTCGCGGGCTTCCCCCAATCGGTGCCCGGGGTGACGCTGAACCGGCTGTGCGCCTCGGGCCTCTCGGCGGTGGTCTCGGCCTGCCACGCGGTCATCGCCGGCGACGGCGACCTCTTCGTCGCGGGCGGGGTCGAGTCGATGACGCGGGCGCCGCTCTCGATGCCCAAGCCCGAGCGCGCGTTCGAGCGCGGGCATCGCACGGTCTACGACACGACCCTGGGCTGGCGCTACCCCAACCCGCGGCTCGAGGCGATGTTCCCGCTCGAGAGCATGGGTGAGACGGGCGAGAACGTCGCCGAGCGCTGCGGCGTCTCCCGGGCCGACCAGGACGCATTCGCCCTGCGCTCGCAGGAGCGCTGGGCGGCGGCGCAGGCCGCGGGCCGCTTCGCGGACGAGCTCGTCCCGGTCGGTGATCTCGACCGCGACGAGCATCCGCGGCCGGACACGAGCGCCGAGGCCCTGGCCGCGCTTCGGCCGGCGTTCCGCACGGGCGGCAGCGTCACCGCGGGCAACTCGAGCGGCATGAACGACGGCGCCGCCGCGCTCGTGATCGCGAGCGAGGAGCGGGCGGCCGCGCTGGGATCTGCGCCCCTTGCCGCCTTCCGTGGCAGCGCCGCCGTGGGCGTCGATCCGCGCGTGATGGGGATCGGGCCGATCCCGGCCGTGCGCCGGCTGCTCGGGCGCACCGGCGTCGCCATCGCCGACATCGACCTCGTCGAGCTGAACGAGGCGTTCGCGTCGCAGAGCGTCGCTGTGGTGCGCGAGCTCGGGCTCGATCCCGACCGCGTGAACGTGAACGGCGGGGCGATCGCGCTCGGCCACCCGCTCGGCATGAGCGGCGCGCGGCTCGTCGTCTCGCTGGTACACGAGCTGCGCCGCCGCGGTTGCCGCTATGGGATCGCCACCCTTTGCGTCGGCGTCGGCCAGGGCCAGGCGGCGCTCTTCGAGGCTCTTGGCGGATGACGTCGGTGCGCACGCAGGTGGGCATCGTCGGCGCCGGACCGGCCGGGCTCACCCTGGCGCAGCTCCTGCGCAGCCGCGGGATCGAGTCGGTCGTGCTCGAGAGCCGCAGCCGCGACCACTGCGAGAAGCGCATCCGCGCGGGCGTGCTCGAGCAGGGCTCGGTCGACCTGCTCGCGGCCATCGGCGCCGGTGAGCGGCTGCAGCGTGAGGGCATCGTCCACCACGGCGTCGAGCTGCAGTTCGACGGCGAGCGCCACCGGATCCCACTCTCGGAGCTGACGGACGGGGCGGCGATCGTGATCTACGGCCAGACCGAGGTGGTGAAGGATCTGATCGGGATCCGCCTGGCGCAGGGCGATCCGCTGCTCTTCGAGGTCGCCGACGTGGCGCTGCACGACCTCACCGGCGAGCGCCCGCGGATCACGTACCGCGCAGACGGCGGCGAGCACGAGGTCGTGTGCGACCTGATCGCGGGTTGCGACGGCTTCCACGGCGTGTCCCGGCCGTCGATCCCGGCCGGTGTTCTGCACGTGACCGAGCGCGACTATCCGTTCGGCTGGCTCGGCATCCTGGCCGACGTCGCCCCTTCGAGCGAGGAGCTCGTCTATGCGCATCATGTGCGCGGGTTCGCGCTGCTCAGCCTGCGCTCCCCGACGCTCAGCCGGCTCTACATCCAGGTGCGCCACGACGAGGACATCGCCGAGTGGCCCGACGAGCGCATCTGGGCAGAGCTGCAGACGCGCCTGCGGACGCCGGGCTGGACGCTCGCCGAGGGGCCGATCCTCGAGAAGGGCGTCACGGGCATGCGCAGCTTCGTCGCCGCGCCGATGCAGCACGGCCGGCTGTACCTGGCCGGAGACGCCGCCCACATCGTGCCGCCGACGGGGGCGAAGGGGCTGAACCTCGCGATCGCCGACGTCGGGCTGCTCGGGGAGGCGATCGCCGGCTGGTATGCGGGCGGCGATCGCGCGGGCCTCGACGGCTACACCGCCGCCTGCCTGCGGCGGGTGTGGCGGGCGGAGCACTTCTCGTGGTGGATGACCTCGATGCTGCACCGGCTCCCGGGCGACGACCCGTTCGACCACGAGCTGCAGCTGGCCCAGCTGCGCTACGTCGTCTCCTCGCCGGCCGCCGCCACGACCCTGGCCGAGAACTACGTCGGCCTGGCCGGCCGGATGCTGAGCTGAGGGCGGGCCGGCGATGGCGCGCCAGAACCGGGTCACGCCGCTGGGCGAGCTGATCCCGGCCCCCGCCCGCGGCCTCGTCTACGGCAACCGGGGCTGCCTGCACGATGCCCACGGCCGCATCCGCCGCCATTTCGCGACGAAGCGCTGGATCGCCTGCAGGCTCGAGTTCCGCGGCTGGCAGCGCGGGCCGATGATGCAGCCCGGCCGCTTCACCGAGCTCTTCTTCCTCGACGAGGCGACCGCCTTTGCCGCCGGCCACCGTCCGTGTGCGCTCTGCCGGCGCGACGACTACAACCGCTTCGGCCGGATCTGGGCCGGGCTGCATCCCGGCCAGGCCGGCGCCGACGCGATCGACGCCCAGCTGCACGGGGAGCGGCTCGACCCCGGGGCGACGAGGAGCCGCACCCACGCCGCCGCCTACGCCTCGCTCCCGGACGGCGCGTATGTGCTCGTCGACGGCGACCCCCACCTCGTGCTCGGCCGCGAGCTGCTCCTGTGGTCGCCGTCGGGCTACGCCGCCCGCCGGCCACGGCCGGCGCGGGGACAGGCCGTGGTGGTCACGCCCCCGTCGCTCGTCGCGGTGCTTCATGCGGGCTGGGACGACGCCGCCGTGCCGTTACTGCACCCCTCTGCGGGGTGAGGGCCGGGTGCGGGCCTGGCACCGAGACGCAGTGCCAGGCTCCGGTCGGCTCAGCGGCGGCGGAGGGGCGGGTCGTAGATGCTCGCCAGCCGAGTCTGGGTGGCCGCGGCCAGCACGAGTCCGAAGTCGCGCAGGGCGACGTCGTAGTGGCCGGAGTAGGTGAGCAGGTTCGTGATGATGCCGGCCAGCCAGGCGGCGATCTCGACGACGCCGACGACATCCATGAACCGGTGCGCGGTGCCCGAAATCAGCCGGCTGACCCAGGGCGCGACGTAGATCTCCCAGGTGACGAGGACGTTGAAGAACTTGTCCAGGCCGAACACGATCGGGGCGACGGTGAAGCCGATCCGGAGCAATGTGAACGCCTGGTAGGCGGGGCCGGCGCGGAGCGCTGCGGTCGAGATCCTGGCGCTTGGGTCGACGCCGGACACGGTGTGCGTCGTCATCGAGGGCCTCCTTCTGTCGTAAGTCGATTTAGCCGAGGCATGAGCAGGGATCCACTCGCGGCGATCGCCCGGCTCGCCGACCCGGTCAGGCGCCGGCTCCACGACTCGTGTCGTCGGGGTCGCAGCCGACCTTCTGCGAGGTCGCCGCCGAGGCCGTCGGCATCCGCCGGTCGCTCGCGGCCTATCACCTCGACAAGCTGGTCGCCGACGGGCTGCTCGTGGCGTCGTTCGCTCGCACCGGCGAGCGCACGGGCCCCGGCGCGGGCCGCACGTCGAACCTCTAACGCCTCGTAGTCGCGCGGCGGCACGCTGGACGCCCTGGAGCGCACCGGCTACGAGCCGATCGTGACGGATGAGGCGGTCATCCGGCTGCGCAACTGCCCGTTCCATCGCCTGGCCGCGCAGCATCGCGACCTCATCTGCGCCATGCGTCGCGATCAAGCCCGCCTGAGCCCGGCTACCCGCCGTTCACGAGGCCCACGAGGTGGCCCTCGGGGTCGGTGAAGAGGGCGACGACCAGGCCGCCCATGACCTCGTCCGGGCCCATCAGGCGGGTGCCGCCGAGGCTCTCGGCCTGCTGCAGCGCGGCTTCGACGTCGGGCACGGCGACATAGAACGTGATGTGGCCGTCGTAGCCCTCGGGCGCCTGGCCGATGCCGCCGCCGATGCCGATGCCCTCGGCCGAGAGGTTGTCCTCGCGGGCAACGACGCCGTAGCCCATCGGATTGGCCGTGTCGAACTCCCACCCGAAGAGGCCCGAGTAGAAGCCATGCAGCTTCTGGATGTCCTTGCCCGCCACCTCGAAGTGGACGACCGGCTGTCCCATGTGCGCGCTCCTTTGTCGACAGGGCCCGAGAGTCTAGACCCCCGGCTACCCTGAGCCCGATGCGGGCCGCAAACCTCGCACTGCGCTTTCTCCTCGAGCTGGCAGCGCTCGCCGGGCTGGCGGACTGGGGGCTGCACACCGGTGGCGGCCCGGTCCGGATCGTGCTGGCGCTCGCCGCGGTGGGAGCCGCGGCAGTCGTGTGGGGGATGTGGTGCGCACCGAAGTCGTCGCGGCGGCTGCCGCAGCCGGGGCGCACGGTCGTGGAGGCGGTCGTGTTCGGCCTGGGCGCGGCGGGGTTCGCCGCCGCCGGGCACGCATCGGCTGCAGTCGTCTTCGCCGTGCTCGCCGTGGTGAACTGGGTGCTGCTCTTCGCCTGGGGTCAGGACCCCTGAGCGTCGCGGCGCTCGCCGCCGGCCTGCGCCAGGAACTCCCCGAGCTGCGCCGCCGACCGCGGCTCGATCGCCGGCAGATCGCCGATGCCGTACCCGGCCAGGGCCTCGCTCAGGCCCCGGCGGCGCCCGACGATCGCCAGCACGTAGCCGTGCCGGGCGAACTCCTCGGCCTGCTCGGCGGCCTGCTCCAGCAGCGGGCCGGCCACCTCGGCCGGATAGGCAGCGGCCGGCAGCTGGATCGCGCCCCAGCCGGCCTCCTGCAGTGCGGCCAGCCCGTCGATGCCGCCCTCGCGCGGGTTGACCAGCTCCGCGGCGATCAGCGCCACCCGGAAGCCGCGCGCGTCAGCCTCCATCCGCCGCCTCCATGAGCGCGACGATGGCGCCCCGCTCGGCGGCCTGGTCGTGGTCGGGCAGCTGGTGGCTGACACCGCTCGCGCGCGGCATCGGCACGCCCCGCTCGGCCAGCTCGGCCTCGAGCTCCTCGATGAAGATGCCGCTCCCCGGCGAGAGCTCGCCGGTGCCTTCCGGCCACTCCGGGCGACCGCCCCGGGCCGGGTCGGAGCTCGTCACGTGCACCCCCATCGACGGGCTGCCCTCGAGCCCGACCAGGATCACGTCGTCGCCCGCCCGCACGTGCACCTCGATCGCGCCGGCGGTGGCATGGGCGAGCCGGCGGCAGTGGCGGCGGTAGGCCGTCGTATCCAGCTGCTCGCGCACCGCCCAGAAGCGGTGCAGGCCCGTGAAGGCGAGCTCGGGGCAGGGCATCTGCTGGATCTGCCAGCCGCGCTCGCGCAGCACATCGACGAGCGGCGAGTACACGCCTGCGCAGCGCGCGCCGCCGTTCGTCTTGGAGTTCTGGTTGAGCAGGCAGTGGGCGACGAACGCGATTCCCGGCATCGCGCCAGTATAGGTAGGGCCTCGGGGCGGACTACGGCCGCCGGGTTAGGTGCCCGCCCCGATGCGGTGGGGAGGGCGACCTACCAGAATTCGGGGAGCCGGTTACGTTCGACCCTGGTCGGACGTGTG
>DASXOR010000185.1:0-2825 GCA_036494095.1 Gaiellales bacterium
CGCCACGACGTCGCGATCGAGACCGATCACGGTGCCCTCGCCGAGGGTGGCGTGGCGCACCTCGTCGCCGATCGAGAGGTCGGGCACCGCCTGCTCGGGGCCGCGGGCGCCCGCCGGCGCAGGCGGCGCCTGCCAGGCCGGCGCCCGCCGCTCGCGCTCGATCTCGTCGGCGGGCAGCTCGCTCAGGAAGCGCGACGGCAGGTTGTAGCCGCGCACGCCGAAGATGGTGCGGCTGTGCGCATGGGTCAGCGTGAGCGACTGGCGGGCGCGGGTCATGCCGACGTAGCAGAGCCGCCGCTCCTCGGCTTCGTCGCCCTCGTCCAGCGAGCGCTGGTGCGGGAACAGGCCCTCCTCGAGGCCGATCACGAATACGATCGGGAACTCGAGCCCCTTCGCGTTGTGCAACGTCATCAGGGTCACCTCGGGCCGGGCCTCCGACAGCGAGTCGGAGTCGGAGTAGAGCGAGATCTCCTGCAGGAAGGTCGCGAGCGAGGCGTCCTCCTCCCCGCGCTCGACGAACTCCCGCGCGACGCCCACAAGCTCGTCCAGGTTCTCGATCCGGCCCTGGGACTCGAACGTCCGCTCGGCCTCGAGCATCGCCCGGTAACCCGTCTGCTCGAGCACCTGCTCGAGCAGCTCGGCGGGCGTCGCCGTCGCCACCAGGTCACCGAGATCGGCCAGGAGGGTCGCGAATTCGCGCACGCGGCCGCCGGCGGCCGTGCCGAGCGGCACCGCGCTCGAGTGCTCGATCGCCTCGAGCAGCGTCCAGTTCATCTCACGGGCGTGGGCGGCCAGGCGCTCGAGGGAGGCGGCACCGATGCCGCGCCGCGGCTGGTTCACGATCCGCCGCAGCGACACCTCGTCGGCCGGGTTGTGCAGCACCTGCAGGTAGGCGATCGCATCCTTGATCTCGGCCCGCTCGTAGAAGCGCGGGCCACCCACCACGCGATAGCCGACGCCCTGGCGCACCAGCACGTCCTCGAGCACGCGCGACTGCGCGTTCATGCGGTAGAAGACGGCGATGTCGGCCGGCCCGGCGCCCTCGTCCAGCGTGCGGCTGATCTCGCCGGCCACAAACCGGGCCTCGGAGTGCTCGTCGTCGGCTTCGACCACCCGCACAGGCAGGCCGCGGCCAAGCTCCGACCAGAGCTGCTTGGGCCGGCGGTCGGGATTGCGGGCGATGACGGCGTTCGCGGCGTCGAGAATCGCCTGGGTCGAGCGGTAGTTCTGCTCGAGGGCGACGACGCGCGCGCCGGGGAAGTCGTGCTCGAACTCGGCGATGTTGCGGATATCAGCGCCGCGGAACGCGTAGATCGACTGGTCGGGGTCGCCGACCACGGCGATGTTGCGATGCTTCTCGGCCAGGGCCGACAGCAGCCGGAACTGGGCGTGGTTCGTGTCCTGGTACTCGTCGACCATGATGTGGCTGAAGCGCTCCTGCCAGGCCGCGCGGGCCTCGGGATCGGCCTCGAGCATGAGCACCGTCTGCAGGATCATGTCGTCGAAGTCCATCGCGTTTGCGGCGTACAGCCGGCGCTGGTAGAGGGTGTAGACGCCGGCCACGGTCTGCTCGAAGAAGTTGCCCACCTGATCGCCGTAGGCCTCCGCCGTGAGCAGCCGGTCCTTCGCCCGCGAGATGGCGGTGTGCACCGCCCGCGGCGCGAACCGCTTCGGGTCGAGCTCGAGCTCCTCGATGCACGCCTTGACCAGCCGCACCTGGTCGGCCTGGTCATAGATCGTGAAGCTCGACCGGTAGCCGATCCGCTCGGCGTCTCGCCGCAACAGCCGCCCGCATGCCGCGTGGAACGTCATCACCCACATGCGGGCCGCCGTGCGCCCGCCGACGAGCTGCTGCACCCGCTCCTTCATCTCGTTCGCGGCCCGGTTGGTGAACGTGATCGCCAGGATCTCGCTCGGAGCCGCTGAGCCCGACTCGATCAGGTGGGCGACGCGGTGCGTGAGCACGCGGGTCTTGCCCGACCCTGCACCGGCCACGACGAGCATCGGCCCGTCAGTGTGCACGACCGCCTCGCGCTGCTGGGGGTTGAGCGCGTCGAGCAGAGAGTGGGTGGCGGCGCCCGCCGCGCTCACCCCGCGACGCCGGGACGACGGACAGCAGTTAGGCGGGCGCTCACCTGACGGATTCTACCGGGCCGCCCGGAGGTGGCCGGGAGGGGCCGAAGGCGGGGCCCCTCCCGGAGGGTCCGGCGCTACAGCGGCGGGCAGCTCACGACGAGATGGAAGCCCTCGTCCTTGAGCGACCCGGACTGGTCGAAGGTCTGGACGTAGACGCCGTTCACGTGCCCGTTTCGGCCGACGACGCCGGCATATCCGGTGGGTGGTACCCCGGTAGATCCCGCCGTGCCCAGGGTGGCGACGTACGCGCACTTGCGCAGGCCGCGCTTGAACAGCACCTGATACGAGCCGACGCCCTCGTGCTTGGACGACAAGGTCCCATAGCCGCGAGCGAGGCTGCCATCGAAGTTCACGACCGCGAAGAGGGTCGCGGCGCTGCCCTTGAATACGGTGAACGCGGGCTGGTGGGCGGCGTGATGGACGGCGCCGGAGTTCGCCGGTGAGGACGCCCCCTGGGCGATGCCGATGCCGAGGCACGTCGCAGCGGTCACGACGAGCGCGCCGGCGACGGCGAGCTTGTTTCGCATTTCCCTATCTCCTTTGTTGAGAACCAAGCGCGCCAGATGGTACAGGTCGCCGCGGCCGTTCCGCCGAACGGCGACGACCCGGCCGCGTGTGGCCGGGTCGTCGGACGTGAGGTTCATGGCCAGGGTCAGCGCACGCGCACCGTTACCGTGCGGCTGCGGCCG
>DASXOR010000186.1:0-8386 GCA_036494095.1 Gaiellales bacterium
GTAGAAGCAGGTGCGGAACCGCTCCAGCGTGTGCGCCGCGCCCAGGAAGTGGCCGCCGTGGCCGACCTCCTCGTGCGCGCCGTAGGCGAGGCTGGCCTCGTCCACCTCGAGCGGCGTGAACTCCTCCTGCAGCATGCGCAGGATCTCGATGTCGACGATGAACTTCTCGTAGCAGCTGACCAGGCCCGACTCCAGCCACCCGGCCGAGTGCATCACGTAGTTGGCCCCGGCCAGGAACGTCGGCATCATCGTCATGAGCGCCTCGTAGGACGCTTGCGCGTCGACCGTCTGGCTGGACGTGAGGCCGCCGCCGCTGCGCCAGGGCAGGCCGAACCGGCGGGCGATCTGGCCCGTGCACAGAAGGCCGATCGCCGACTCGGGGGTGCCGAAGCTCGGTGAGCCCGACTGCAGGTCGGTGTTCGAGAGGAACGAGCCGAAGACGACCGGGCAGCCCGGGCGCACGAGCTGGGAGAGCGTGATCCCGGCAAGCGCCTCGGCCATCTGCTGCACGAGCGACGCCGGGACGGTGACGGGCGACATCGCGCCCATCAGCAGGAACGGGGTGATGATCACGGCCTGGTTCGCGCGGTTGTACTCGAGCATGGCCGCGAGCATGCGGTCGTCGAAGCGCAGCGGGGAGTTCACGTTGATCAGCGAGATCGTGACCGGTGCGCGCTCGATGGCCTCGCGCGAGCCGAACAGGATCTCGCTCATCGCGATCGTGTCGGCGGCGTTCGGGCCCGACGTGACCGAGCCCATGTGGAACTTGTCGGAGAGCGTCTGCAGCGCGAACACCATGTCCAGGTGACGCGAGTCGAGCGGGGTGTCGTTGGGCTCGCAGATCGTGCCCCCGGCGGAGTCGAGCTGATCGAACTGGTGCGACAGCATCACGAAGCGCTCGAAATCGGCCATCGTGGCGTCGCGGCGCTCGCTCCCCTCGCGCACGAACGGCGGCCCGTACACGCCGGAGAACACCATGTTGTCGCCGCCGACGCGCACTGAGCGCTCGGGATTACGGGCCACGAGGTCGAACTCGCGCGGGGCCTTCGCGACCTGCTCGAGCACGAAGTCGGGGTCGAGGAATACGGTCGCGTCCTCGGTCTTGCAGCCGGCCGCGCGGAAGATCTCGACGGCCTCGGGGAGGATGAACTCGACTCCGATTTCGGACACGATCCGCCGCCAGCCCCGGTCGAGCGTGTCCATGGCGTCCTCGGAGAGGATCTCGTAGCGCGGCATCGTGTTTCGGAACATGCGTCCTCCGGTTCGGCCGGCGACCCCTCGCACCGTCCTTGACGGCCCCCGGGTCGATCCCTATGATCCTTATAGTGGAACTATAGTTCCACATCGTGAGTCAGTTTTCAATGCCAAACGCCTCCGGCACGCAGTCGATCGACCGGGCCGCCCAGCTCCTGGTGGCGGTGGCCGACAGCGTGGAGCCGATCGGCGTGGGCGAGCTGGCCGAGGCCACGGATCTGCCCAAGAGCACCGTCTCGCGGCTGGTCGCGGCGCTCGAGCGGCACGCGCTCGTCCAGCGTGACGGCGCCCGCGGGCCACTGCGGCCGGGGCCGGTGATGATGCGCCTCGCCCGCCGCGGCGTGGGCGACCGCGATCTGGTCGACCTCGCCGCCGACTCGCTGCGCCGGCTGGCCGAGGCGAGCTCGGAGACGATCAACCTGGCCGTGCCGACGCCGCTCGGCGTCGAGCACCTGAGCCAGGTTGACAGCGACCATTTCATCGGCTCGACGAACTGGATCGGCCGCCGCGTCCCGCACACGACCACGGCGGTCGGCAAGGTCTTCCTGGCCCACAGCGCCGTGCGCCTCGCGCGCGACCAGGCGGCGCTGCGGCCGGAGCTCGAGACTGTGCGGGCGCGCGGCTATGCCACCGCCATCGGCGAGCTCGAGCCCGGGCTCGCGGCGATGGCCGCGCCCGTGCGCGACGGCAGCGGCGACGTGCTCGCCGCGCTCTCGATCTCGGGGCCGGAGGGACGGCTGACGAAAGAGCGGATCACGGAGTTGGCGCCGGCGCTGCTGCAGGAGGCGGCAGCGGTCTCGGCCCGGCTGGGGTATCGCACCACCACCCAAGGAGCAGCATGACCCACGAAGAGATCCTGCAAGGCCTGTACGACAACACGCTGATCGGTAACGCCCCTGAGGTGAAGGACCTGACCAACCAGGGCCTCGCCGATGGCATGGACCCCGAGTCGCTGCTCTACGACGCGCTCATCCCGTCGCTCGAGGAGGTCGGCGCCCGGTTCGAGCGCGGCGACTTCTTCGTGCCCGAGATGCTGATCGCCGCGCGGGCGATGCAGGGCGCGCTCGACATCCTGCGGCCGCTCCTGGCCGAGACCGGCGCCAAGCCGATCGGCACGTTCGTGATGGGCACCGTCAAGGGCGACGTGCACGACATCGGCAAGAACCTCGTGAACATCATGCTCGAGGGCGCCGGCTTCACCGTGCATGACCTCGGGGTCAACGTCGCCCCCGAGCGGTTCGTCGAGGAGGTCCAAAAGCACGAGCCCGACATCGTCGGCTTCTCGGCCTTCCTGACCACCACCATGCCGATGTTCAAGGCCAACATCAACGCCCTGCAGAAGGCGGGCCTGCGCGACCGCGTGATCGTGATGGTCGGGGGCGCGCCGGTCACGCAGGAGTACGCCAACGCGGTCGGTGCCGACGGCTACGCCGCCGACGCCTCGACGGCCGTGCGCATGGCGAAGGCGCTCATCGAGCAGCAGCGCAACCAGGCCGCCACCGTCTAGGCGGACGATGGGCGTGCTCGCAACGATGGAGGCGGTGGTCAAGCGGCCCGTCTTCGGCTGCCAGATGTGCGGCCAGTGCGTGCTGCACTCGACCGGGATGACCTGTCCCATGACCTGTCCGAAGACGCTGCGCAACGGCCCCTGCGGCGGCGTCCGTGCCGACGGCGGCTGCGAGGTGAGGCCCGAGATGCGCTGCGTGTGGCTGCGCGGCTACGAGCGCTCGCGCCGGCTGCCGCTGCCGGCCGCGTGGAAGGACGAGTTCAACCACCTGCGCGCACCCGTCGACAACCGCCTGCGGGGAACCGCCTCGTGGACGAACCTGGTCACCGGCCGCGACCGGCAGACTCCCGCGGGCTGGGGGGCCGGCGAGCATTGAGCCGGCTCGAGCAGGCCCTCGGCGAGGGGCGCTTCGTCGTCACCGCGGAGATGCCGACCATCGACGGCGGCGGCATGGACGAGGTGCGCTTTCAGCTCGAGCCGATGGCGCCCTACCTCGATGCCTGCAACGCCACCGACAACACCGCCGCGCACGCGCACGCGTCCCCGCTTGCGATCGCGATCGCGCTCCAGCAGTGCGGGATGGAGCCGGTCATGCAGCTCGTCTGCCGCGACCGCAACCGGCTCGCGCTCGAGGCCGACCTGGTCGGCGCGTCGCTGCACGGGATCGAGAACGTCTGCTGCCTGACCGGCGACGACGTCACCGCCGGCGACGAGCCCGAGGCCCGGCGCGTCTTCGATCTCGATAGCCCGCAGCTGCTGGCGACCGCCCGGGCGGTCGCGTCCGGCCGCTACCTGAGTGGCCGCGCCATCGAGCCGCCACCGCACCTCTACCTCGGCGCCGTCGAGAACCCCGGTGCGCCGCCGTTCGCCTACCGCGCGCAGCGCGCGCTCAAGAAGGCGCGCGCCGGCGCGCGCTTCCTGCAGCTGCAGATCTGCTTCGAGCCCCGCCTGCTCGAGGAGTTCACGGCCGAGGCCGCCCGTCTCGGCGTGGGCGAGCACGCCGCGCTCTTGCCCTCGATCACGATCCTGCGCTCGGCGCGGGCGCTGCGGTACATCGACGCGAAGGTGCCGGGCATCTCGGTGCCCGCCGGCATCATCGAGCGGGTCGAGGCGGCGGCAGACCAGCAGGAGGCCTGCTTCGACGTCGCCTACGGGCTGGCCCAGCACGCGATGGCCCAGCCGGGGGTGCGCGGCCTGCACTTCATCAGTTTCCGCAAGGACGCCGGGATCGCCGCGCTCTGCCGGCGGCTCGGGATCCCCACGCACGCCGAAAGGGTTGAGCATGGATACCGTTCTCCAGTCCCGGTCTAAGACCTTCGTTATTGGCTCGGACAGGCCGTTTTGCATCATCGGGGAGCGCATCAACCCGACCGGTCGTAAAGCGTTCCAGGCCCAGCTGCAGGCGGGCGACCTGTCCCAGCTCGCGCGGGACGTGGCCGAGCAGGTGGCGGGCGGGGCCGACATGCTCGACGTGAACGTCGGCGACCCGCTCGCCGACGAGGTCGAGCTGATGCGAAGCGCGATCCCGCTCGTGCAGGGCCTGACCGACCTGCCGCTCGTGATCGACTCCTCCATCATCGAGGCGCTCGAAGCCGGTCTCGACGCCTACGAGGGCAAGGCGCTCGTGAACTCGGTGACCGCCGAGGACGAGCGGCTCGAGGCGATCCTGCCGCTCGTCGCCAGGTACGGCGCGGCCGTGATCGCGCTCCCCAACGACGACGAGATCCCGATGGAGCCGCAGCGGCGGCTGGAGCTGGCGCGCAAGATCGTCTCGGTCGCGGGCGACCATGGCATCCCGCCGCAGGACATCGTCATCGACCCGCTGGCGATGCCGGTCGGCGCCGAGCCGCGGGCGGTGACGCTCTTCATCGAGACCGTGCGCCTGATCCGCGAAGACCTGGGCGTGAACATGACCTGCGGCGCCTCGAACACGTCGTTCGGGCTGCCCGGGCGGCATGTGCTCGGCGCCGGCTTCCTCGGCATCGCCCAAAGCCATGGCCTCACGAGCGCGATCATGGACGCGCGGGCGCCCGTGTGCGTCGAGGCGGTGCGGGCGGCCGACTTCCTGCTCGGCCACGACGAGTGGGGCGCCCGCTGGATCGCCGCCCACCGGGCCAAGCTGGCCGCCGCGCAGGCCGCCGGGACAGGATGACCGACGCCGCCGTCGGAGCCGGCAGCGGCCGCGTGCGGCTGCAGTTCCGCCCCGACGGCGGCGACGTGCGCGTGCCCGCCGGGACCACGGTGTTCGACGCCGCCTCCTGGAACGGGATCGCGATCGACTCCACCTGCGGCGGCCACGGCACCTGCAAGAAGTGCAAGGTGCGGGTGATGTCGGGTGCCGTGCCGATCTCGAGCGTCGACCCGCGCGCGTTCACGATCGACGAGCTCAAGGGTGGCTGGCGGCTCGCTTGCCGCGCGGCGGCCACCCAGGACCTCGAGATCGACGTGCCGCCGCTGCAGACGCGGCCGAAGGCGGCCCTCGTCGGCGTGGGCCGCCACGTCATCCTGCGCCCGGCGGTGCAGAAGCGCTACCTGGAGCTCGACGAGCCGTCGCTGGAGGATCAGGTCTCGGACGTCGAGCGGGTGCTCGCCGCGGTCGACGACTACGAGTTGCGCGTCCACCCTGGTGCGGTGCGCCTGCTCGGCCGCACGCTGCGGGCGGCCGACTACAAGGTGACGGCCGTCATCTGCGACGACCTCCTGATCGACGTTGAACCCGGCGACACGACCGCCGACCGGCATGCGATCGCCTTCGACCTGGGTACGACCACCGTGGTCGCGAACCTGCTCGACCTCGCCACCGGCCAGCCGCTCGCGGTGCGCTCGATGCTGAACCGGCAGCAGCCATTCGGGGCCGACGTGATCTCGCGGGTGTCCGCGACCATGCTCGACCCCGATGCGCTCGAGGCGCTGCAGGCGCGGGCGGCCGAGACGCTGAACCAGCTCGCCTCCGAGGTGTGCGCCGAGGCCGGCGTCGACCGGGAGCGGGTGTACGAGATGGTTGTCTGCGGCAACGTCACCATGACCCAGATCGCGCTCGGGATCGACCCGGAGCCGCTGGCAGTGGCGCCGTTCATCGTCGCCGCGCGGCGGCTGCCGCCCGTCACCTCCGCCGACTACGGCGTGCCGCTGCACCCCCGCGCCCAGGCCTTCACCTTCCCCGCCCTCGGCGCGTACGTGGGCGGCGACATCGTGGCGGGCATGCTCGCGACCGGCCTCACCCGCGACCGCCGGGTGCGGCTCTTCATCGACGTCGGCACGAACTCGGAGATCGCGCTCGGATCGCAGGAGCGCGTGGTCTCGACGGCCGCGCCGGCCGGCCCGGCGTTCGAGGCGGCCCAGATCCGCTGCGGCATGCGCGCGGCCGAGGGCGCGATCGAGGGCGTGACCATTGCGGGCGACGAGCTCAGCCTGGAGGTGATCGGCGACACCGACCCGGTCGGCATGTGCGGCTCGGGCCTGGTGGACGCGGTCGCCCAGCTGGTCGCCTGCGGCCTGCTCGACCACTCCGGCCGCTACATCCCCGACGAGGACGCGGCCGCGGCCCACCCCGTGCTCTCAAGGCGGCTCGTCAAGGTGGGCGAGGAGCGCGTGTTCGTGCTCGCCTGGCGCGGCGAGGAGCCCGAGAACGCGATCTATCTGTCCCAGCGCGACGTGCGCGAACTGCAGTTCGCGAAGGCCTCGATCGCGACCGGCTGGATGATCCTCATGAGCGAGCTCGGCATCACCGCGGCCGAGGTGTCCCAGGTGCTCCTGGCGGGCAGCTTCGGGTCATACCTGTCCCCGGCGAGCGCCGTGCGCATCGGCCTCGTGCCAAAGCTGCCGCTGACGCGGATCGTCTCGGCGGGCAACGTGGCCGGCGAGGGCTCGAAGATGGCGGCGCTGTCGCTGCGCGAGCGTGCGGCCGCGGATGCCATCCTCGACGAGGTCGAGTACGTCGAGCTCTCCGGGCGGACAGACTTCAACGACATGTTCATCGACCAGCTGGCGTTCCCCGGATGAGCGCGTCCGCGCAGAAGCGGGTCGCGGTCGTCGCCTGCGGTGCGCTCGCGCTGCACGTGCAGGCGATCGCCCGCCGGCGCGGATGGGCGGTCGACGTGCACCCGCTGCCGCCCGAGCTGCACAACCGCCCGGAGCGGATCGCGCCGGCGGCGGCCGAGCTGATCGCGGGGCTCGAGGCCAACTACGATCGGGTGGTGCTGGCCTACGCTGACTGCGGCAGCATGGGCGCCGTGGACGGGCTCGGGGTCGACCGCCTGGCCGGCGACCACTGCTACGACGTATTCGCCCGCGCCGAGGTGCGCGAGGCGATGCGCGAGGAGCCCGGCACCTACTTCCTGACCGATTTCCTGGCGCGCACGTTCGAGCGCACAGTGGTGCGCTCGCTCGGCCTCGATCGCCATCCCGAGCTGCGCGACGCGTACTTCAAGAATTACCGCCGGGTGGTGTACCTGGCCCAGCGGCCGACACCGCGGCTCCTCGAGCAGGCGCGCGCGGCGGCCGCGCGCATCGGCCTTCCCCTCGAGGTCAGAGACGTCGGCGAGGGCGGCCTCGAGCGCGATCTGGAGCGCCTGGTGGGGACGGGGACGGATGGCTGACACCCTCACCACCCGCGCGGCGCTCCTGCCGGCGGTCGGCACCCGGCTGCGGGTGGTCGAGCTCGAGCTGGCTCCGCCCGGGCCGGGCGAGGTGCGTGTGCGCCTGCATGCAAGCGGGGTCTGCAGCGACGACCTGAACGCGTTCGACGGCTCGATCGAGGTGCCGTGCCCGGCGGTGCTGGGGCACGAGGGCGCCGGAGTCGTCGAGGCGATCGGCGCGGACGTCGCCACCCTTGCGGTCGGCGACCATGTCGCCCTCTCCTGGGCGCCCTACTGCGGCCACTGCGAGCAGTGCCTGCGCGACCTGCCCCACCTGTGCGGGACGGCGTGGCCGAAGATGCTGGCCGGCGGCCTGCTCGACGGCACCACCCGGCTCTCCTTCGGCGGCGCCACCGTCCACCACTACTGCTTCCTCTCGTCGTTCGCAGAGCGGGCCGTGGTGCCCGAGCGCTCGTGCGTGCGCATCCCCGCCGACGTGCCCTTCGACGTCGCCGCGCTCGTGGGCTGCGCCGTTGCGAGCGGTGTGTGCGCCGTGTGGCGGACGGCCGGTGTGCGCCCGGGCGAGCGGGTGGCCGTCTTCGGCCTGGGCGGCACGGGCCTCGCGGCCGTCATCGGCTCGGTCGCCGCGGGCGCGTCCCAGATCGTGGCGGTGGACGCGCGCGCGAGCCGGCTCGAGCGCGCCCGCGAGCTGGGCGCGACCAGTGCGGTCGAGTGGCACGGGACGCCCGCCGAGGTCGCGGCCGCTGTGCGCGATGCGAGCGACGGCGGTGTCGACTATGCCTTCGAGGCCCGCGGCCGGCCGGCGGCGGCCGAGGCGGCGTTCCTCTCGACGCGCGTGCGCGGTGCCGCGGTGCTGTGCGGTATCCCCCGCGCCGACGCCACCATCACGCTGCCGGCGCTCTCGATCCCGCGCATGGAGCGGCGCGTGCTGGGCTCGATCTACGGCTCGGCCCGGCCCGACCGCGATTTCCCGCTGATCCTCGACATGCACCGGCGCGGGCACCTGCCGATCGACCGCCTGATCTCG
>DASXOR010000187.1:0-17594 GCA_036494095.1 Gaiellales bacterium
ACGCGAGCTGGGTTCAGAACGTCGTGAGACAGTTCGGTCCCTATCTGCTGTGCGCGTTGGAGAGTTGAACGGAGTCGACCCTAGTACGAGAGGACCGGGTTGAACAGACCTCTGGTGTATCAGTTGTCCTGCCAAGGGCACCGCTGGTTAGCTACGTCTGGACGGGATAACCGCTGAAAGCATCTAAGCGGGAAGCCCACCGTGAGATGAGCTCTCCCATCCCCTCGAGGGAGTAAGGATCCTGGTAGACGACCAGGTTGATAGGCGGGATGTGCAAGCGCAGCAATGCGTTCAGCAGACCCGTACTAATCATCCGAGGACTTGATTTTGAGAACACCACGCCGCTATGGAGTTTTGAGGGTCGCGCGCCTTCGGCCGGCGACTTCACAAGTCCACAAGGTTTCCGGTGGTCATAGCGAGGGGGAGACACCTTTTCCCATTCCGAACAGAGAAGTTAAGCCCCTCAGCGCCGATGGTACTTGGTGCGCGAGCGCCTGGGAGAGTAGGTCGTCGCCGGGATAAATACGAAGAGCCGCCCTTTCGGGGCGGCTCTTCGTATTTGTCGGGCGCTGACGACTCCGAGGGGACCGTCCCCTTGGGGACTGTCCCCGGGTTTCCGACCTACCCGGGCCCGTCGTCGTCGCGATCCTCGCGCTCGTCGTCGAACAGGCCGCGGGGCGGCCAGTCGTCCTGCGCGTCGCAGCGGCTGGTGCAGTGAAGGCTGGCCACGTTCTGGAGGGGCACCAGGATATGGCCGTTCAGCTCGACGTGGGCGACGTCCTCGATCAGGCAGTACGCCGTCAGGATCCCGTCCTGATACTCCCCGCCGAAGAGCGCGATCTCGACAGCCTCGCCCTTGTACCTGGACGTGTAGTCCTCCATCCGGGCGCAGTCTAGTCGAGGTATCCGGTCTCGTTGAACGTCACCAGGGTCAGGCGGCCGTTGCGGCGCTCGATCGCGGTCAGGCTGCAGTTGGCGACGCCGGCCACCCGCCAGCGCTCGGCGGCGCTCAGCCCCACCACCTCCGAGACGATCGCGCGGATGTTGCCGCCGTGGCAGACGATCACGGCCGTGCGCCCGTCGGAGGCGCCCGTGATGCGCAGGAACGCCCTCACGGACCGGCGCTGGAGCTGCTCGTAGGTCTCGCCGCCGTGGTAGCCCTCGACGACACCGTCGGCCCAGCGCCGGTACCACTCGGGGTCGCGCTCACGGGCCTGGTCGCGGTTGCAGCCGACCCAGTCGCCGACGTCGACCTCGCGCAGCTCGGCATCGATCGTGGCCTCGAGGCCGGTCGCCGCCTCGACGGCCGCCGCGGTCTCGCGGGCGCGGGCGAGGTCGCTCACGTAGAGCAGGTCGACCCGCACGGTCGCGAGATGGGCGCCGAGAGCGCGGGCCTGACCCCGGCCGCGGTCGTTCAGCGGCTGGTCGTTGTGCCCCTGCCAGCGACCGTCGCGGTTCCAGTCCGTCTCGCCGTGGCGGGCCAGCAGGATCCTCGTCATCGCGCAGATCATAAGATCCCGCGTCATGGACCTCGGGCTCCACGGCATGCGCGCCCTCGTGACCGGCGCGAGCGAAGGCATCGGCCTCGCGGCCGCAACGCTCCTGCGGGCCGAGGGCGCGGAGGTCGCGATCGCCGCGCGCAACCCCGCCGCTGCCGCCGCCGCCATCGGTGCTCTCCCCGTGGCCGTCGACCTGTCGCGGCCCGACGGAGGCGAGCGGGCGGTGGCGGAGGCCGCCGCGGCGCTCGGCGGCATCGACCTGCTCGTGAACAACGTCGGCACCGCCCGGATCGCGACGTTCGAGGAGCTCACCGACGCCGACTGGGACGACGCCTGGAACCTGAACGTGATGAGCCACTTGCGCTGCATCCGGGCGGCCCTGCCGGCCCTGCGGGAGTCGCGCGCCGCGGCGATCGTGAACGTCGCCTCGACGTCGGGGAAGCGGCCCAGCCCCGGAATGCCGCACTACTCGGTCACGAAGGCGGCGGTGCTCTCGCTCTCGCGGCTCGTCGCCGACGTCTACGCGAAGGCCGGCATTCGCTCGAACGCGGTCTGCCCGGGGCCGACGCTGACCCCGGCCTGGCTCGGCGCGGGTGGCCTGGCCGACCAGACGGCGGCGGCGTCCGACCGCGACCGCGACGCCGTCCTCGGCGCCGTCGGCGGCGGCCGTCCGCTGGGGCGGATGGCGACCACCGAGGAGATCGCGGTCGTGATCGCCTTCCTGTGCTCGCCGCGGGCGGCCTACGTCACCGGCGCCGCGTGGAGTGTCGACGGCGGCACCGTGCCCATCATCATCTGAGGAAGCGCTGGTGCATCTCGACGGCGAGCACGGCGTGCTGGGTCGCGTTGGCCGGCACGGCCCCGTCCGGCAACTCCCGCGGCCGGTCGCGGATGAACACGGCGGCCTCGTGCACCGCGTCGCGCCGCTCGTGGTCGGCTGCGCCCGGGAGGGTGAACCGCCAGCGGCGCGCGCGCTCGGCGATCAGGCCGTCCTCGGGGGCGAGCCCGGTGGCGGCGAACACGCGGCAATCGTAGGTGCGGCACGCCCGCGGCCGGTCGGCATAGATCGAGCAGCGGCCTTCGACCAGCATCGGGCAGTGCCCGCGCTCGTCGTGGCCGAGCACGACATGGCCCGCGGGCATGAGTGGCGCGGGGAAGAGGAGCGCCTTCGGGATCCGGGCGAGCGTCTCGGTCTCGTCGGGGGCGATGTGGATGAACTGTGACGCCGTGCAGCAGGCCGTGCAGCCGCCGCAGGGCACGTCCGACCCGCGGTCGCCCCGAAGCGCCGCCCGCATCCCGACGAGCCACTCGGAGAAATCGCCGGCCGCGAGGGCGTCCGCATCGGCCACTTGACACTCGCCATGGATGCCAATTGGCCCCATGTCGCGATCGTAGCCCAGGGCCCGCGCCGGTACACTCGGATACCGATGTCGCACCCCTCCGGCCCCGTCGCAAACGCCTTCCCCGACCGCATCCGCCGGCTCGAGCGCGACTCGCTCTCGGAGCTCGCGGTGCGCTCCTACGACACCGCCGGCCGGGCCCGGGCCGAGCCCGACGAGTGCTCGCTGCGCACGCCGTTTCAGCGCGACCGCGACCGCATCGTCCACTCCAAGTCGTTCCGGCGCCTGAAGGGCAAGACCCAGGTGTTCATCGCCCCTCAGGGCGACCACTTCCGCACGCGCATGACCCACACGCTCGAGGTGGCCGGGATCTCGCGCGGCGTCGCCCGGGCGCTGCGGCTGAACGAGGACCTGACCGAGGCGATCGCCCTCGGGCACGACCTCGGCCACCCGCCCTTCGGCCACACGGGCGAGGAGGCGCTCGACCGGTGCCTGAAGCGGCTCGGCTCCGGCTTCCGCCACAACGAGCACTCTCTGCGCATGGTGGAGGTGCTCGAGCGCGGCGGCGCCGGCCTCAATCTGACCGCCGAGGTGCGCGACGGCATCCTGAACCACACCGGGGCGGGCACGCCGGCGAGCCTCGAGGGCCGGATCGTGCGCCTCGTCGACCGCTTCGCCTACGTGAACCACGACATCGACGACGCGGCCCGGGCCGGCATCCTCGACCCCGCCGACCTGCCCGCCGGGCCGGTGACGCTGCTCGGGGGCACGTCCTCTGAGCGGATCGACGCGCTCGTGCACGACCTGGTCGAGACCTCGGACCCGGCCGGCGAGATCGAGCAGTCGCCGCGGTACGACGACGCGCTCCTCGAGCTGCGCTCCTTCATGTTCGAACACGTCTACCTGGGCCCGCCGGCCCGCGCCGAGAGCGCGCGCGCCGCGGCGATGGTCGAGGCGCTCTTCGCCCACCACCTGGCCTCAGGCGACGCGCAGTCGGCCACCGACTGGGTCGCCGGCATGACCGATGGCTTCGCCCTGCGCGCGCACGCCGAGCTGCAAGCGGCCGAGCGCGCCCCGGCGTGAGCCGCATCAGCGAGCAGTCGCTCGAGGCGGTCAAGGCCGCCGTCGACATGGTCGACCTCGTCGGCGGCCGCACGCCGTTGCGCAAGTCCGGCGCCCGCTACTCGGGCAAGTGCCCGTTCCATGACGACCGCAGCCCGTCGTTCTCGGTCGACCCGATCGACAAGCAGTACTACTGCTTCGGCTGCGGCCGCGGCGGGGACGCGATCCGCTTCGCGCAGGAGACCGAGAACCTGGACTTCGTCGGCGCCGTCGAGTGGCTGGCCGACCGCTACGGCGTCGAGCTCGCCTACGAGGAGTCCTCGCCGCAGGACGAGCGCCGCCGCGACGAGCAGCGGCGCCTGCTGGCATTGCTCGAGGACGCCGCCGGCTTCTACACCCGCTACCTGTGGGAGTCGGCCGAGGCCGAGCCGGCGCGCGCCTATCTGGCCGAGCGCGGGCTGCAGGATCAGACGGTGCGCGACTTCCGGCTCGGCTTTGCCCCCACCGCCTGGGATCGCGTGTGCGCGGCGGCCCGGGCGAAGGGCTTCTCGCCGCCCGAGCTCGAGCGGGCGGGGCTCTCCAGCCGCGGCCGGCGCGGGCCCGTCGACCGCTTCCGGGGGCGGCTGATGTTCCCGCTCGCGGACGCCCGCGGCCGTGTCCGCGGCTTCGGTGCCCGCCAGATGCCCGGCGGGGAGCCGCCCAAGTACCTGAACTCGCCGGAGGGGACGCTCTTTCGCAAGTCCGAGGTCGTATACGCGCTCGATCGCGCCAGGACGACCATCGCCGCGAACTCCCGCGCGATCGTCGTGGAGGGCTACACAGATGTGCTCGCGCTGCATCAGGCCGGGGTGACCGAGTCGGTGGCGTCGATGGGCACCGCCCTCACCGAGCAGCAGGTGCGCGAGCTCGGCCGCCTGGCCGGCACCGGCACGCTCTACCTCGCCTTCGACGCCGACGCGGCCGGGCAGGAGGCGGCGCTGCGCGGGATGCAGCTCGCCCAGGCGACGGGAATGCAGGTGCGCGTCGTACAGCTGCCCGAGGGCCGCGACCCGGCCGACGTGGCCGTTGCCGACCCGGATGCCTTCCGGGCGGCGCTCGAGGCCGCAGGCGGCGTCCTGCACTTCCGCATCGGCCGAATTCTGACGGCACCCGGATCGCGCGACCAGCGCTACCAGCAGGCCGCCGCGGTGCTGCGCGAGGCGCCGGCGTCGGTCGAGCGGGCCGAGGCGGTGCGCCTGGTCGCCGACCGGCTGTCGCTCACCGAAGACCTCGAGGCCGCCCTCATGAAGACCGCGCAGGGGGCGCATGACATGGCGCCAGGACGCGATCGGCGCCTGCCGGATTCGCTCTGGGAGCGGGATGAGCGCCTGTTCCTGGCGATGTGCCTGGCCCTGCCCGAGCGAGGTCGGATTTTACTCGGCGACCTGGACGTGGCACACTTCGCCAATGCGTCGCACTGGGAGGCCGCGACGCACGTCCGCCGCATGCTGGCGGGTGAAGACGTTTCGGAGGCATCCGCACGGTGGGCACCGCTTGTTGGAGAGCTGAACGCCCTCGCTGCCCGTGAGGCTGCTTCCGAGTGGGCATTGGAGGAGCTCTATTGGAAGCTGCATCTGTACCGAGCGGAAGACGGGCTAAAGGTGATGCGCGAAAGCGCCGACTTGAACCAGAGTCGGCAACGAGAGCTGCAGGGCCTGGAGGAGCTGCGGTTATCCGTGCTGGCGAGGCTGGACGCCATCCGCGCGCAACCCCCAGACCGTTAGTAGGCCCCGCATTCATGTCCCAACATGCTCCCGACCCGCTTGGTGATCCAGCGGGCTTCGATTCGCACGAAGAGGTCGAGCTCGACCTCGAGCCCGATCCCACCCCCGGCCTGACCGAGGATACGGTCGGGATGTACCTGCGCGAGATCTCGCAGGTGCAGCTCCTGACCGCCGCCGAGGAGGTGTCGCTGGCGAAGGCGCTCGAGCGCGGCGACCTGCGTGCCCGCAGGCGGCTGATCGAGTCGAACCTGCGCCTCGTCGTGTCGATCGCGCGGCGCTACTCCGGCCGCGGCCTGTCGTTCCTCGACCTGATCCAGGAGGGCAACGTCGGCCTGATGAAGGCCGTCGAGCGCTACGACTGGCGGCTCGGGCACCGGTTCTCGACGTACGCGACGTGGTGGATCCGCCAGGCCGTGACGCGGGCGCTCGCCGACCAGGGCCGCACGATCCGTGTGCCGGCGCAGGTCGTCGACACGATCAACCGCATGGCCCGCGTCGAGCGGCAGCTGACCCAGAAGTACAACCGGCTGCCGACGCACGAGGAGCTGGCCGAGGAAATGGGCATCAAGGCCACGAAGGTCGAGGAGCTCAAGCGCGTCTCGCAAGAGCCCGTGTCGCTGGCGTCGCCCGTCGGCGAGGACGCGACCGAGCTCGGCGAGATGATCGAGGACACGCGCCAGCGCGGACTCGGGTCGGACATGGCCGCGCGCCAGCGCGACCAGCACATCTCCGACCTGATCAGCCAGCTCCCCTACCGGGAGCGGCTCATCCTCGAGCTGCGCTACGGCCTGGCCGGCGAGTCGCCGCACACGCTGGAGGAGGTCGGCCGCCGGTTCGGCGTCACCCGCGAGCGGGTGCGCCAGATCGAGACGCGCACCCTCCGCCGGCTGGCCGCGGCGGGCGAAAACGCGGAACTGAGGCTCTTGATCGACTAGAGTCTCGTCCCGATCCGCGGTAGCTCAATGGCAGAGCATCCGGCTGTTAACCGGAGGGTTGTAGGTTCGAGTCCTACCCGCGGAGCTCGTAGCAAAGCCAAACTGCCGTTTGGCGATCGTGCAACACACTCGTTGTTGTCACAATCGCGGAGACAGCGGCGGCGCTGGCTGGACCCCGGGATGCTGCTGCGGGCCCCTCGCGGGTTACGCTCGCCGGCCGGTCCCATCCCTGCTTGCCACGGGCGGGGTACGGGGGCGTTACGAGCGCCGAGGTGGGCTAGTCTCACGGGCCGAGATGCGGAAGCTGATCTACTCGATGGGGGTCTCGCTCGACGGCTACATCGCCGGGCGCGGCGGCGAGATCGGCTGGTCGGCGCCCGGCGAGGAGCTGCACCGGTTCCACAACGAGCAGATGCGAGCGGTCGGCGCGCAACTGTGCGGGCGGGGGCTGTACGAGACGATGGTGTACTGGGAGACGGCGCACGACGATCCGGCGCTCCCGCCGACCGAGCTCGAGTTCGCCCGCATCTGGCAGGCGCTGCCGAAGATCGTGTTCTCGACGACCCTGGAGCACGTCGTCGGCAACGCCCGGCTGGTGCGCGGCGATGTGGCCGCCGAGGTGGCGCGGCTGAAGGCCGTGCCGGGGAAAGATCTGGCTGTCGGCGGAGCCGGGCTCGCCGCGAGCCTGGCCAGGCTCGGCCTGATCGATGAGTACGGGCTCTTCGTGAACCCGGTCGTGCTCGGCGGTGGCACGCCGTACTTCCCGGCGCTCGACGCGCCGATCGACCTCGAACTGGTCGAGGCGCGGACGTTCGCAGAGCGCGTCGTCTACCTCCGCTACCGCCTGCAGACCACCTCCTGATCCAGCTCCTGTACAGTCTGCGCCCCGGGTCCGGCGCGCAGAGCGCTGGGCCCTCTTCCGCAAGAGGAGAACGTATGCCCACCGTGATCGGCCACCACGATGTGAAGGACACCAAGCACTGGCTCGCCTCGCCCAAGCGCGAAGAGGTGTTCGGCCCCCTCGGCGTGACCAACATCCGCACGTTCGTCAACCCGCAGAACCCGACGCAGGTCGCGCTGCTCATGGACGTCGCCGACATGGACGCCGTCATGGCCTACATGCAGACGCCGCCGGCGGCCGAGGCGATGGAACACGACGGCGTGCTGCCCGAGACCCTCGTCATCCTCGTCGAGGCCTGATCCCACCCACCGAGCACAGGAGCCGAGTCATGGCATACGCAATCGTTCATCAGTTCCCCGGCGGGACGCAGGAACAGTACGAGAAGTCGGTCGCCACGGTGCACCCGAGCGACGGCAGCCTGCCCGACGGCCAGATCTTTCACGCGGCCGGCGCGTCGCCCGGCGGCTTCACCATCATCGCCGTCCACGAGTCTCAGGAGAGCTGGGAGAGCTTCCGCGACGGCATCCTGATGCCGCAGATGCAGAAGGGCATCGAGGGCGGGTTCACGACGCCGCCGAACGAGACGACGGTCGACGTCTCGACGCTCGTGCGGTAGCCCGTCCGGTCGCCTACGCGGCGCGCCGGCGGCGCTCTTCAGCCATGATCAGCTGGTTGATCGCAGCGCGGTCGGCGCGGGTCGGGTCGGTGAACTCAAGGTCGAAGCCGCGCTCGTCGCGCCGGCCCACCTGCGCCCGCAGAGTGAGCTCGCGGCCGAACCACTCCTCCGAGAAGGACACGATCACCGCCTCGCCGCGATCGGCGTCCCAGGGGGCGGTGACACGCCCGCCGTCGGCGCAGATGTTCACGGTGGAGGCGCGATGGATCGTGCCGTCGTGGCGCTGCAGCCGCGCCGGGATCGCGATCTCGATGCGGACGTTGCTCACCCGCTCGGCCATCTCGCGCTCCTTGAGGAAGCAGAACTTCAGGAGCTCGCGCTCGGCGTGCGCGCTCAGCCGCTCGAAGCACACGCCTGAGAGCCACGATCCGGTGCTCCGGCGCCAGCTGCGAACCACCCGTCCTCGGCCCACGAGCTCGAGCGGGGGCGAGTCGCTTCGCATCGCCACCTCGACGCAGTGACCCTGGGGGACGAAGTCGCTGGACGTGAGCAGCACTCCGCCGGCCGAGAGGTCGACGGTCTCGCCCTCGAACTCGTCCCATTCGCTGCCGTCGCTATCGAGACGCCGCACAACGACCGCGACGGCCGCGTCGATGCGAAAGAAGGATCGCTGGTTCTCGCTCACAGGCTATTGATCGCCTGTGCCGAGTCGCACGAAACCCCTCAATTGGGTGACTGTGCCCCCGATCGCGATACCGCATGCCGGTGGGGGCCCCCAACCCCTTTCAGAGCGGGCGGCGGGCGAGGAACTCGCGGTGCGCCGCCTCCTGCCCCAGCCGGCGCGCCTCGGAGAAGAGAAACCGCGTCCACATGGCCCGCTCCGGCACCGAGAGCGTCGCGAACTCGACGCCCCAGCGGGTCGTGGTCTTCAGATCGTCGCCGTAGGCCAGGAACCGGCGCACGGTCGCCGGAACGCGGCTGTCGGCGCGGGGAAACGACAGCTGGAGCGGCTTCTCGACCCACAGGTTCGCGTGCACGTGCGTCTCGAGCAGCACCCCGCTCATCGAGATGTTCAGGGCCTTTGCATCGAACTCCGAGATCGACCCCGTCAGCTCGAGAGCCGCGACCCGCACCGGCCACTCGCCGTCGACCCGGAAATGCCGCCGCCGCTCACCGCCCGGGGACCTGTTCGCGCTGCTGGTCATTCGCCGTGATATTACAGATGTGTCCGGATAATTGTCATACCTTGGCGGAAGGCTCGTGCCGCGGCGGCCCGGGCTACCCTGTCGAGCGAAGTGGCCACGGAGGGCCACCGCCTTGCGGGGGGCACGACGATCGAGCGGGGCTTTTACGTCCAGGTGCGCTATCCGCACGCCGAGCGGTGGGAGACGGTCGCGGTGTCGGCGACGCGCGGCGTCGCGGCGAAGCTGGCCGGCGACATGTACCGCGACCTGCGCGACGAGACGGGCCAGTCGCCCGGGCAGGTGCGGATCGCAAGCGACGACCTGCTGCGGCGCGAGGGCGGCGATGCGGCCGTGCAGCGCGCGGCCGCCGATCTCTGGCGCCGCGCCCGGGCCGCCGCTCGGGAGACGCCCTGAGCGCTGCTCCAATCGCGCTCGCCTACCGTGACGGGGTGCCGCTCGAGCTGCCCCACCCGCCGCCGACAGACGGGACGATCGTGCTCCGTGCCTGGCGGGCCGGCGACGCCGCGACCGTCGTCGAGGCCGGCACCGACCCGGCGATCTCCGAGATGACCACCGTGCCGCCGCGGTGCGACCGCGCGGGCGCGCTGCAGTGGATCGCGCGCCAGCAGCAGCGCCTCCACGAGGGCACCGGCTATCCGTTCTGCATCGCCGGGGCGGGCGATGACCGGGCCGGCGGCTTCATCGGCCTGTGGCTCGACCCTCGCCTGGGTGCGAACCTCGGCTACTGGGTGGCGCCGGGCGACCGCGGGCAGGGCCTGGCGGCACGCGCGGTGGCCCTCGTGAGCACCTGGGCGTTCGCGCGCCTGCGGCTGGCGCGGCTCGAGATCTGGGTCGAGCCGGCGAACGTGGCCTCCCAGCGCGTCGCCGAGCGGGCGGGGTTCGTCCACGAGGGCCTCCTGCGCAGCTACGTGCAGCTGCGCACGCGCCGCGGCGACGCGCACATGTACGCGCTGCTCCCGCCGTATGCACGCGCAAACCCTGCGTAAAGCCTGCGCCGCGCATCTTTCCGGCGTCGTCCGCCGCGCCGGCGGGGAGGCGGCACCGACCAGGAGCACTTCGCCGACCTCGCGATCACGCCCTAGATCGGATCGGCTACGCTTGTCCCGGGTCACAGCGTGGCAGAGAGCGAAACCGAGCAGAGACGCGTCGAGCGCATCGAGACGAGCGCCGAGGCGCTTGGCCTGCGCTTCGTCTTCTACGCCAACACGGGACACTTCATCCTCCTTGAGGGCGGGAAGCCGTGGGGTTATGTCGTCGCGTCGCGAGACGTGTCGGAGGCGCTCGACGACGCCGAGCACCAGCTCGAGGCCGAGCGCCAGCGGCGCAGCACGCCGGCCGGCTAGATGACTGACTCCACGCCGCCGTGATGTCCTGGGCGGCGAGAACCGATCGCAAGGACGCAGGGAGCGTTCATAGTGGTGGAACCACGGGCGCGACTGACGACCTGGCGAGGCGACGGTTCGCAGCCGCAGCACCACCACACCACGCCGAATTGCAGCCGAAGGACGGCCAGGCGCGCGGCGGCGTGGAGTCAGTCATCTAGACCCGGCGCAGGAGCTCGGCCTTCTTGGCCGCGAACTCCGCGTCGGTCAGGACGCCGGACGCGTGGAGCTCGCCCAGCTCCCGCAGGGCGGTCAGCGCCGCGAGCGCAGCCGCATCGTCGTCGTGGTCGTCGCCGTTGCTCTCCGAGGCGCCGTTGGCGGCCGCCCCGGATGCGGCCGGGGGCAGCTCGGACGGCCGCGGCAGCAGCGCGTCCGGCTCGGGGTCGGGAGCGGCCGGCCCGTGAACGGTGGATGCGGCCGGCTCGGTGTCGCCGACCAGAGCACCGCAGCGCAGGCAGCGGTGCTCGACCATCGTCCCCCCGACGAGGTAAGGGCGCGTGTCGTGGCCCGCTGTCGCGCACCGCAGCTGGTATCGGAGCCGACGTAGCGACACCCCTCCACGGTACCCCTGCGGGCCCCCGGGCGCGAATCCGAGCCGGCCCGCTCCACATGACTTTCCAAGATATCCTCCGCGGCCGTGAGCGCCGCTCCAGTCATCGATGCGCGCATGCGTGCGTACTACGACCGCCGGGCCGGCGAGTACGACGACTGGTGGCTGGGGCGCGGCCTCTATGCCGAGCGCGACCGTCCCGGCTGGGCCGACGAGGTCGATCACCTGACAGCAGTCGTCGCCAGCCTGCCGCCCGCACGCGTGCTCGACGTCGCGTGCGGCACCGGGTTCCTCTCCCGCCATCTGCGCGGAGAGGTCGCCGGGATCGACCAGAGCCCGGCGATGGTGGCGATCGCCGCCGAGCGCGTGCCCAGGGCGCAGATCGCCCGCGGCGACGCCGTGCCGCTTCCGTTCGCCGACGGAGCCTTCGACCGGGTTTTCACCAGCCACTTCTACGGGCACCTGCAGGGCGACGAGCGGACCGCGTTCGTCGCAGAGGCGCGCCGCGTCGGCGCCGAGATCGTGGTGGTCGACTCGGCGCTGCGCGACGGCGTCGACCCCGACGAGTGGCAGGAACGGGTGCTGACCGACGGCTCGCGGCATCGCGTCTACAAGCGCTACTTCACCGCTGCCGGGCTGGCGGAAGAGCTCGGCGGCGGGAAGGTGCTCATGGCCGGCCGCTGGTTCGTCGCCGTCGCGGCAGGGCGCCGTGCCAAAGGGGCCGGTTGACGAGCGGGCGGGCCGGCCGCAGATCCGGTCGCGGGCGGATCCACCGCCCGGCTATGCTGATGCTGAGCTCGGGCGAGACACGCGCCCGAGTTTCCCCTACTCTGAGATGGGCGTGCGCGATCGTCCCTGCCACGCCCTGCCAGTGATTCGGTCTCCGCGAAAGGATGCCTCTGCCATGAAACGCGCCCTTGTCCTCCTGCTCTCCGTGGCCGCGCTCGTCGCCGGCTGCGGCTCGAGCGCCGGCTCGAGCTCAAGCTCGGGCGGGTCCACCTCCGGGGGATCCTCGTCGGTCAGCACGAACACCGCAGCGGGTGTGCTCACCGCCGCATCTGCCGCCACGAAGGGCGCGACCTCTGCCGCCTTCGACGCCAAGCTGGGTGTGCAGGTATCCGGCAACCTCGCGGCCGCAGGCCCGAGCGCTGCCATGCTGCAAGGCCCGATCACGCTCGACCTCAAGGGCCACGCCGGCTCGGTCGGCGGCAAGTCGAAGTTCGACGTGAACTTCGCCCTCAACTTCAAGGGCGGCTCGTTCACCGGCGAGGCGCTCACACCTGACGGCAAGACGCTCTACCTGCAGCTGCCGGCGCTGATGGGGCCGGGGTGGAAGTCGCTGCCGCTGAAGGGGCTCACGTCGGCCGGCCAGTCGAACTCGACGACCAGCGGCGGCCTGAACGCGCTCAAGGCCGAGGGTCTCGACCCGAGCAAGTGGCTGAAGAACCTGAGCCTGTCCACGTCGGGCGGCCAGGACACGATCTCGGCCGATCTCGACCTGGCGTCCGTCTTCGCCGACGTTGCCAAGTTCGGCAAGAGCGGGCTCACCGCCAAGGACAAGGCCCAGATGAACCAGGTCGTGCAGGCGGTCAAGACGGCGCACGGGTCGCTCTCGTTCGACAGCTCGACCCATCTGCCCACCGATGAGAGCCTGCAGTTCGCGATGGACATCCCGCCGGCGCTCTCGAGCCAGGCGAGCGGCCTCAAGGGCATCGCGCTCAACCTGGACGTCAAGTTCAGCGACTGGAACAAGGACTTCTCGGTCGCGGCCCCGTCCGGCGCGACGCCGCTCAACACCGGCGGCCTGCTCGGCGGCCTCGGAGCGGGCGCCTGACCGAAACGTCACGTCTGTGCGGGCCGCCTGCGGGCGGTCCGCACCGGCGTCCCGCTCAGGATCTGGGGTCGACGGCCCCCCACCGGCGGCGGAACTCGCCCGGGTCGTCGAGCAGCAACCGCCGGTGCTCGGCGCAGAGTGCCACGCTCTCCTCGCCGGACGGGCCGACCTCGAGGACCGCCGGCTCCTCGCACCCCGGGAACTTGCACACGACCGCGCTCACGACGGCGCCATCCTACAGTGGCGGGTTGGCTGCGTCCCGACCCGCGGCGGCAACGGGGTCGGTGAGCAGAAGCACCGCGTAGACGGCGAGCCAGTGCTCGACCGCGTAGTCGCTGCCAACGGCGTGCGGCAGGCCCGCAGCCGTGTGCCGGCCGCAGGCGGCGTGAAGCGCCGCGGCGCGCGGGTCGCCCGCGGGCAGGGCGGCGACCAGCCGGCGCAGGCACCAGGCCCGGCTCAGGTTGAGACCGTGCAGGTGGGCGATATGCCCGTCGGTCGGGTCCGAGACGACCGCGGGTGTGAACAGGGATTCCGGCTGCGACGCCGCCAGGTCCGGCAGGAAGCCGTCGAGCCACCCGGCGAACGCGGCCTGGCCGAGCAGGGAGGCCATCAGCTCGGCCTCGGTCAGCGCGGGCGACAGGAAGTCGGCGCCGGACGGCTCCCACGCCGCCGGATAGCCGCGATCGGCGCCGAACCAGCACGCCGCCGCGGCCTCGATCTCGGCGAGCAGGTGCGGCTCGCCGCGTCCGGCGAGCCACCGAGCGGCAGGCAGCGAGAGGGAGAGGGCAAAGGCGCTGTTCTCGTGCACGCCGTGGCGAACGGGGTAGGTGGCCTGCGGAAGCCATTCGACCAGCCGCCGGACGAGGACGCCGGCCAGCGGGCCGAGGTGGCCGGCCCACCGCTCGGCATCGGCGTCCGGCCAGGTCGCGGCCTCGTGGTGGAGCATGAGCAGCCAGCCCCACCCGTACGGACGCTCGTTCGCCCGCTGCTCGGGCCGGGCGAAGAACGCCGCCTCGGCCCGCAGCGGCTCGGCCGCGAGGTGCCGGCGAAGCGCCGACCGGATCTCGTCTTCGGGCAGGCCGTCCGGGGCCGTGCGCAGCAGCCGCACCAGCAGCCAGTGCATCTCGACGCACGAGTGCCAGTCAAGGCTGCCGAAGAACGAGGGATGCAGGGAGCGCGGAGTCCCGGGCGCGTCCTCCGGGCCCGTATGCAGGACGCCCTCGTGGTGCGGGTACTCGCGCTCGATGTTCGCGAGCGCCACGCGGGCCAACCGGCCCGCCAGGGCGGCATCCATGCGATCGGCCATCCTGACTCCTCGGCTCGCGGGTCGAGTGGGGGCGGCTGGATTCGAACCAGCGACCAACAGATTATGAGTCCGCTGCTCTGACCGGCTGAGCTACACCCCCGGCACCGGACCATGCTACCGATGCGAATCGGTGAGAACCGGTCCGCCTCCGCGTCCGTAGTAGCAGAGGACGACCCGAGGATCCGTGAGCCAGACCGCAGACCATATGTTCGACTCAGAGATTTTGGACGGCCTATCCGAGCGGGTCCTCGCCGAGCTCGGCGGACGGTTCGGGGCCGCCCGCTTCGGAAAGGGCGAGCTGATCTACTCGCCCTTCGACCGCGCGGACGCGATGTACATCGTCCAGAGCGGGCGGGTGCGCCTGTACCGCAGTGCGCACGACGGCCGCCAGCTCACGCTGGCGATGCTCGACGAGGGCGAGGTCTTCGGCCGCGTCTCGCCAGAGGGCGAGGCCCTCCACGATGCCTACGCCGAGGCCATGACCGATGCCGTGGTGCGGGTGCTGCCGAGCGCCGACCTCGAGCGCGCCACCGCCGACCACCCGCAGATGGCGCTCAACCTGCTGCGGTCGATGGCCGAGCGCCTGCGCACAACGGAGGATCAGCTCGAGAGCCTGGCGTTCCGGGGCGTTGCCGCCCGCCTGGCCTCCCAGCTGCTGCAGCTGATGGATCGGTACGGACGGGTGACCCGAAACGGCATCCGCATCGACGAGCGCTTCACGCACGTGCAGCTCGCGGAGATGATCGGCACCAGCCGCGAGACGCTCACGAAGGTCATGAACGAGCTGCGCGAGGGCGGCCTGATCGACGTCCGCGAGCGCCTCGTCTGGGTGCTCGACGCCGACGGCCTCGAGCGCATCCGGCGCACCGGATAGCACGCTCGATCCAGGCGGGCGACTACACTATCGGGCGGGAGATCTCTCGCACCGAAGGGGACGCAGGCTGTGACCGAGACCGGAACCATGCGAGTCAAGAGCGGGCTCGCCGAGATGCTCAAGGGCGGCGTCATCATGGACGTCACCACCGCCGAACAGGCCCGGATCGCCGAGGACGCGGGCGCGTGCGCTGTCATGGCGCTCGAGCGCGTCCCCGCCGACATCCGCCGCGACGGCGGCGTCGCCCGCATGGCCGACCCGCAGAAGATCCGCGAGATCCAGGACGCGGTCAAGATCCCGGTCATGGCGAAGGCCCGCATCGGCCACTTCGCCGAGGCGCAGGTGCTCGAGGCGCTCGAGGTCGACTACATCGACGAGTCCGAAGTGCTGACGCCGGCCGACGAGGCCAACCACATCAACAAGTGGAAGTTCACAATCCCGTTCGTGTGCGGCGCCACCAACCTGGGCGAGGCGCTGCGGCGCATCAGCGAGGGCGCGGCCATGATCCGCTCGAAGGGCGAGGCCGGCACCGGCAACGTCGTCGAGGCGGTGCGGCACATGCGCGCCATCCTGGGCGAGATCAAGAAGCTGACCACGATGGACGCCGACGAGCTGTACGCGGTCGCAAAGCAGCACCAGGCGCCGTATGAGCTCGTGGAGTACTGCGCGGCGCACGGTCGCCTTCCGGTCGTGATGTTCACGGCCGGGGGCATCGCCACACCCGCCGACGCCGCCCTCATGATGCAGCTCGGCGCCGACGGCCTGTTCGTCGGCTCGGGCATCTTCAAGAGCTCCGACCCGGCCGCCATGGCCTCGGCCATCGTGCGGGCGACGACCCAGTTCGCCGACGCGAGCATCGTGGCCGAGGTGTCGTTCGGCCTGGGCGACGCGATGCAGGGCATCGAGATCTCCGCGCTCGGCGAGCAGGGCCTGCTGCAGACGCGTGGCTGGTAGGGTCGGCGTCCTCGCCCTGCAGGGGGCGTTCCGCGAGCACATCGCGGCCCTCCACGAGGTGGGGCTTGAAGCGGTCGAGGTGCGGCAGGCACGCGACATGGAGGGGCTCGACGGGCTCGTGATCCCCGGCGGCGAGTCCTCGACGATGTCCAAGCTGATCGAGACGTTCGCGCTCGAGGCGCCGATCCGGGCGCTGCACGCCGGCGGCGGGGCGCTGCTCGGCACCTGCGCGGGCATGATCGTGCTGGCCGCCCACGCGTTCGACGGGCGCCCCGACCAGCATTACCTGAACCTGATCGACATCGACGTGCGCCGCAATGCCTACGGCCGCCAGCCGGCGAGCTTCGAGGGGTCGCTGCGCCTGACCGGCGAGCATTTGCCGATCCCCGGCGTCTTCATCCGCGCGCCCCAGATCGAGCGGCTCGGGGACGGGGTCGAGGTCGTCGCGGAGCTCGACGGCCGGCCGGTGGCCGCCCGCCAGGGCGCCGTGCTCGTGACCGCGTTTCATCCCGAGCTCACGGCCGACCGGCGGCTGCACGGGCGATTCGCGGACATGGTGGCGGGACGGGAGGAGGCGGCGGCATGAGCGGACATTCCAAGTGGTCGACGATCAAGCACAAGAAGGGCGCCGAGGACAAGCGCCGCGGCCAGCTCTTCACGAAGCTCTCGCGGGCGATCATCGTCGCCGCGAAGGAAGGCGGGCCCGACCCCGACGCGAACGCGACGCTCGCGACCGCCGTCGCGAAGGCCCGGTCGTACTCCATGCCGAAGGACAACATCGAGCGCGCCATCGCCCGCGCGACCGGCGGCGGCGAGGGCTCCGACGCCTACGAGGCGGTCACCTACGAGGGCTACGGGCCGGAGGGCGTCGCCATCATCATCGAGGCGCTCACGGACAACCGCAACCGCACCGCCGCCGACGTCCGCGCGATGTTCACGCGCAGCAACTCGAGCCTGGGCGCGCCGGGGTCGGTGGCCTGGCAGTTCGATCGCAAGGGCGTGATCCTGGTGCCCGCCGCCGACGTGTCCGAGGACGACATCGTGCTCGTCGCCGCAGACGCGGGGGCCGAGGACGTTGGCCGTGACGAGTCGAGCTGGGAGGTCACCACCCCCCCGACCGACCTCGCGGCCGTGCGCGACGCGCTCGAGGGCGCCGGCATCCCCATCACCTCCGCCGACCTGACGATGGTGCCGAAGACCACAGTCGAGCTCGACGAGAGCGGGGCCCGCCAGCTGCTGCGGCTGATCGACGGCCTGGAGGAGCTGGACGACGTCCAGGAGGTGCACGCCAACTTCGACATCCCCGAGGCGGTGCTGGAAGCAGTGGCGGGGTAGGGTCGCGAAGGCTGGGGTCTGACCTCAGACGGTGGGTC
>DASXOR010000188.1:0-17938 GCA_036494095.1 Gaiellales bacterium
GTAGAAGCAGGTGCGGAACCGCTCCAGCGTGTGCGCCGCGCCCAGGAAGTGGCCGCCGTGGCCGACCTCCTCGTGCGCGCCGTAGGCGAGGCTGGCCTCGTCCACCTCGAGCGGCGTGAACTCCTCCTGCAGCATGCGCAGCATCTCGATGTCGACGATGAACTTCTCGAACGAGGCCACGAGGCCCGACTCCAGCCAGCCGGCGGCGTGCTCGACGTAGTTCGCGCCTGCGAGGAACGCCGGCAGCATCGTGTTCAGCCCCTCGTACGCCGCCTGGGCGTCCGGGGTCTGGCTGGACGTGAGGAAGCCGCCGCCCGCGCGCCAGGGGACGCCGAAGCGGCGCGCGAGCTGGCCCGAGCACAGAAGGCCCATTGCCGATTCGGGACCGCCGAACCCGGGCGAGCCGGACTGCATGTCGGTGTGGGACAGAAACGACCCGAGCACCACGGGCGCGCCCTTTTTCACGAGCTGCGCGAGCGCGAGCCCGGCGAGCGACTCGGCCGTCTGCTGCACGAGCGCCGCCGGCACCGACGCGGGCGACATCGCCCCCATCAGCAGGAACGGCGTGATCACCACGGCCTGCCCGGCGGCCGCGTAGATCGTCATCGCCTCGAGCATGCGGGTGTCGTAGCGAAGGGGCGAGTTGGCGTTGACGACGCCGAACATGCGCACCGCGCCGTCGGCCGGGCCGCCGTGCAGCATGTCGGTCATCGCCACCGAGTCGTGGGCGGCGTCCTGTGAGATCACCGCGCCCATGTACGGCTTGTCTGTGAGCGTCTGCACCGCCAGCAGCATGTCGAGGTGGCGCGAGTCGAGCGGCCGGTCGCCAGGCTCACAGCACAGGCCGCCGGGCGTATCCAGCTGCTCGAAGGCCTGGCTCAGGCGGCAGAAGTTCTCGAAGTCGGCCATGGTCGCCTCGCGCCGCTCGGCGCCCGCGCGCACGAACGGCGGCCCCTGCGTGGGGGCGAAGAACATGTGCCGGCCGCCGACGCGGATGCTGCGATCGGGGTTGCGGGCGACCAGGTCGAACTCGGCCGGGGCCTCCGCGACCCGCTCGAGCACCCAGTCGGGGTCGAAGCGCACCACCGATCCCTCCACCCGCTGGCCGGCCTGCCGGAAGCGCTCGAGCGAGTCGTCGTGCAGGAACTCGATGCCGATGTCCGCCAGAAGCCGCCGCCAGCCCCGCTCCAGCACCGCCATCCCGTCCTCCGAGAGGATGTCGTAGCGGGGCATCTCGTTTCGGAACATCAGAGGTGTTTCCGGCCCGCCGCCGGGATGGTGACGCTGAAGACCGTCGCACCGGCCTGGGAGCGCACCCCGATCGCGCCGCGATGCCCGATCACGATCCGGCGGGCGACATCCAGGCCGAGACCCGTGCCCTCGCCGACCGGCTTGGTGGTGAAGAACGGCTCGAAGATGCGCGACTTGACGTCGGCCGGGATCCCCGGCCCATCGTCGCCGATCTCGACCACCACGTCGCCGCCGAGCGCGCGGGTGGTGATCGTGATCGTGCCCTTGCCGTCCAGCGCGTCGAGCGCGTTGGTGAGCAGGTTCGTCCACACCTGGTTCAGCTCCGACCCGTGCACCGTCACATGGGGGAGGGTGCGGTCGTAGTGCCGCTCGATGGTCACCGGCTCGTGCTTGATCCGGAATTTGAGCATGGTCAGCGTGCTGTCGATGCCGTCGTGGACGTCCACGTCCTCGACGGCGGCGCGGTCCATGTGCGTGTAGTCCTTGATCGCGGCCACGAGCTCCGAGATCCGGGCCGTCGACTCGTGCAGCTCGCCGACCAGCGTGTGGGCGGTGAGCGAGGCCGCCACCCACTCGAGCGCGGGGCCGGTGGCCGGCCCGGCGGCCTGCTCGACCTGGCCGAGCCAGCCCTCGTCGAGGGATGCGCGCGCCAGCGGCTCGGCCAGCCGCCAGCCCTCTTGGCCCATGTCGTCCAGGAGCACGGCCAGCCGGTCCTCCCGATCGGCGGACGCAACCGAGCCGTCGCCCTCGCCCGCCCGGGCCAGCGCCGCCTGCTGGAGCGCCACCAGGCGGGCGGCGTCCTCGCGCTCAACTCCGCTCGAGACGAAGTGGTGGACGGTGTTCTGGAGCGTTGCCAGGGCCTCGCCCAGCTCCGTGGCGGTGCGCCGCGCCGCGGCCGCGGGGTTGTTCAGCTCGTGTGCGAGGCCGGCCGAGAGGGTGCCGAGCGCCGCCAGCTTCTCCTGCTGGCGCACGAGGGCGTCGGCCGCCTGGGCGATGGGCGCGATCAAGCGCATCGCGGTCTTCATCGCGGTCGGGTTTTCGCGGAGGAACGTCCGGAACGTGGGCACGTCCCAGGTCAGCAGCTGCACCTCGGTCGTCGCCCGGCCGCTCGCGAGCAGCGGGTCGCCCGTGAGCACGTTGGCGGCGCCCACATACGTCGGGCCCGCCCGCTGGCTGAGGATGGAGTTGACGCCGTTGATGCTGCGCGACGACTCGATCTCGCCCGAGACGACCACGGAGAAGCGGTCGGGCACCGTGCCCTCGGTGAAGAGCGGCTCGCCGACCGCCAGGCGCTCCTCGCGCGCCTTGTCGGCGAACGCCGCGAGCGCGTCCGGGTCGACGCCCTGGAACAGGTCGAGCTCTTCGAGCACCTCGATCACACGGCCGCCGCCAGGTACTCGTGCACGAAGTGCACCGCCATCGAGCCCTCGCCGACCGCCGAGGCGACCCGCTTCATCGAGTCGCTGCGCACGTCGCCGGCGACGAACACGCCCGGCATGCTCGTCTCGAGCAGGTAGGGGTCGCGGTCGAGCCGCCAGCGCGGGCGCACGTCCTCGCGCTGCAGTTCGGCGCCGGCCAGCACGAACCCGCGCCGGTCGCGCGCCACGCCGGCGGGCAGCCAATCGGTCTGCGGCCGGGCGCCGATGAACACGAACATGGCGGCCAGGGACAGCTCGTCGAGCTCGCCGGTGGCCGTGTTCCTGACCGTGATCCGCTCGAGCGACTCGCCGCCGTGGGCGGCCGCGACCTCGCCGTGCAGGCGCACGTCGATGTTGGGCGTGGCCGCGATCGTGTCGATCAGGTACTGCGACATGTTCTTCTCGAGCCCCGCGCCGCGGTAGAGGAGCGTCACCCGCTGCGCGTAGCCGGCGAAGAAGATCGCCGCCTGGCCGGCCGAGTTCGCCCCGCCGACGACCACCACGTGCTCGTCGCGGCACGACACGCCCTCGCTGCGCGAGCCGCCGTAGTACACGCCGCGGCCGGAGAGCTCCTCCATGCCGGGCGCGTCCAGCCGGCGGTAGTCGACCCCGGTGGCGATGATGATCGCCTTCGCGCCGAGCCGGTCGTGACCGGCCAGCTCCACCAGCCGGGCTGGACCGCGCTCGTCGATCGCGGTCACCTCCTGGACGGTCAGAAGCTCGGCGCCGAACCGGGCCGCCTGCGTCGTGGCACGGCGGGCGAGGTCGGCGCCCGAGAGGCCCACGGGGAAGCCGAGGTAGTTCTCGATCCGCGAGCTCTGGCCGGCCTGGCCGCCGGGGGCGTCGCGTTCGATCAGCGCCGTTCGCAACCCCTCCGACGCGCCGTAGACGGCGGCCGCGAGCCCGGCCGGCCCGCCTCCCACGATGACGAGGTCGTAGAACTCGAGCTCCGCGCGCCGCCGCACCCCGGCCCGCTCGGCGAGAGCGGACACGCTCGGGCCGTACAGCACGCCGCCGTCGGGGAACAGGACGAGCGGAAGCGCCCCGTCGCCGTCGGCGGCGGCGATCAGCCTGCGGGCCTCGTCGTCGCGCTCGATGTCGAGCCAGCGGTACGGGACCTGGTTTCTGGCCAGGAAGTCGCGGGCGTCGTGCGACTCGCGCGACCAGCGGTGGCCGACCAGCTGGATCCGGTCGGCCTCGGCCGGCGCATCCGCCCGCCAGGCGTCGAGCAGGTCGTCGACGACCGGGTACAGCTGCTCCTCCGGGGGATCCCAGGGTTTCAGCAGGTAGTGATCGAGCGAGACGCGATTGATCGCGTCGATGGCCGCCTGCGTGTCGGCGTAGGCGGTCAGGAGCACGCGCTTGGCCTCGGGCGCGAGCCGCATCGCCTCCTCGAGGAACTCGACGCCCGACATCTCGGGCATGCGCTGGTCGGCCAGGAGCAGCGCGACCGGCGCCCCGCGCAGCTTGGACTCGCGCACCGCGGCGAGCGCCGTCTCGCCGCTCTCGGCCCGCAGGATGCGGTAGTCGCGGCCGTAGCGGCGGCGCAGGTCGCGCTCGACCGCGCGCGCCACCGACGGCTCGTCGTCGACGGCGAGGAGCACCGGCCGCGCCGCCTCGCGCATCTCCGGCCCGCTGCTCACGCCCCGCCCGAGACGGTGAAGGCCACCTCGTCCTCGTAGCACCAGAACCAGTCCTCGCCCGGCTCGGCCGAGCGGATGACGGGATGTCCCATGTGGTTCACATGCGCCGTCGCGTGCCGGTTGGGCGAGGAGTCACAGCAGCCGATGTGGCCGCAGGTCGTGCACATGCGCAGGTGCAGCCACCGTGCGCCCATCACCAGGCACTCCTCGCACCCGGCGATGTTCTCCGGGAGCTCGGTCAGCTCGATCTGATCCATGTGCGTGCACGTATCCGCCACGTGCCACCCCCCTCGCTCGTTTGGAGGGATTATTCCCCGCCTCGCGCTCGCATGCGGGCTGGTGTGGGGCCTGGCCCCGCAAACCGGGGCCAGGCCCCGGTTCTCGCAGCGGCTACAGGCGGAAGTGCGAGACGAGCCGCTCGAGGCTCTGGGCGGTTGCCGCGAGCTCCTGCGCCGAGGCGTTGATCTGCTGGGTCGCGGCGTTCGTCTCCTCGGCCGAGGCCGACACCTGCTGGGTGGCCGCCGAGGACTCGACGGCGACCCCCGCGACCTCCGACGATGCCGTGGCGATCTGCTCGATGCGATCGGTCATGTCGTCGACGGCCTCCCCGATCTGGCCGAACGCGACGCGTGTCTCGGCCACGATGGCCGTGCCCTGCTCGCTGCGGCGGGCGCCGTCGGAGACGACGGCAACGGTGCGCTGCGTCTCGACCTGGATCTCGCCGATCAGGCCCGCGATCTGCTCGGCGGCCCGCTTCGACTCCTCGGCCAGCTTGCGCACCTCCTCGGCGACGACGGCAAAGCCGCGGCCCTGCTCTCCGGCCCGCGCCGCCTCTATCGCGGCGTTCAGGGCGAGCAGGTTCGTCTGCCCGGCGATCGTGGTGATCGTCTCGACGATCCCGCCGATGCGGTCGGACCGCCCGGCGAGCTGGCCGATCGCGTCCACGACCTCGGCCGAGGACTGCCGCACCGCCTCCATCGCGCTCGTCGCCTCCTCTGCGGCGTGCACGCCGCGCGCGGCCACATCGCTCGCCTGCTCGGCGGCGGTGACCGACTCGGCCGCCAGGTCACGCGTCGTCTGCACCATGCCAACCTGGCGCTCGGCCCCGCCCGCGACGTTCTGGACGGCCCGCGCGATCTCGTCGACCGCCCGGCTCGTCTCGCTCGACGTGGCGGTCAGCTCCTCGGACGCCGACGTCAGGTGCGAGGCGGCGCCGGACACCTGGGCGATGACGCCGCGCAGCGCCTCGACCATCTCGGCCAGCGCGGTGCCGAGCACGTCGTTCTCGGATTTCGGCTCGACGATCACCGTCAGATCCCCCTGCGCCACCCGCGTCACCGCGTCGGCGAGCCCATGCAGGTAGGCCATCATCCGCTCGAACGCCCGCGCCGTCTCGCCGATCTCGTCGGTGCTGTCGGTGGTGACGTCGTGATCGAGCTCGCCGACGGCGATGCCCTCGGCGGCCACCAGCATCCGCCGGATACGCCGGCGGATCCGGCGGGTGAGCACCGTCGCGAGCGCGGCCGCGGTCGCGACGGCGGCGAGCGTGAAGAGGGCGATCGCCCACCGCGCCGCGCTCGAGGTCGACGCGGCCTGCGCCGAGAGCTGCGACTCCTGCGCGCGCAGCTGGCGCTGGTAGGCCGTGAGCGCCGAGACGATGCGGTCGTTGGCCGGGTCGGCGTTGGCGTTCATCACGGCGGCGGCGCTCACCGAGTTGCCGGCGCTGAGCAGGCCGAACATGCGCCGGTCGACGCTGCCCGCGGCGTTCACGGCCGCGTGGATCGCGGCCAGCGAGCGTCGGTCGGCGGCGCTCGCGGCCAGCCGGTCGAGGTGGCCGAGGGCCCCCATGAATGCCGCCCGGTCGCGTTCGGAGTCCTGGCGCGAGGCCGTTGTGCCGTCGAGCACGGCGCGCGTCTGCGAGAAGTGCACGTCGGCTGCCGCCGCGCGCACGTCGTCGACGGCGATCAGGCGCGGGGTGACGGAGGCATCGATGGTGTTCGTGACCGAGGTCATGCCCGCGAGCCCCCACCAGGCGACCGCGGCGAGCGCGAGCATGAGCGCGACGACGCCGCCGAAGCTCAGGCCGAGCTTCGATCCGATCGTGCGTGCGGGGTTTGGACGCGAGGGCACGACCCGGGTCATCGGCCGATCCCCGGATTGGATTAGGTAGAACGCCGCGTTTCTACGGCGATCCGGCCGCGAGCAGGGTGCTCAGGCGCGCCCGCAGGTCGGCCGGCGCGAACGCCGCCTCGAGCGCGGCCCGGTTGCAGCGGCGCAGGTCATCGTCGGTCCAGCCAAACGCCTCCGTGAGTCGCGCATACTCCCGCCCGAGGTCGATATCGGTGATCGCGCGGCCGTCGGTGTTCACGCCCAGCGAGACGCCGCGGCGGTAGAGCCGGTCGATGGGGTGGTCGGCGTAGGTGTCGCACAGGTCGGTCTGGACGTTCGACGACGGGCATACCTCGAGGTGGATGCCGGTCTCGACCAGGTGGTCGACCAGGGCCGGGTCCTCGATGCTGCGCGCGCCGTGGCCGATCCGCTCCGGCTGCAGCCGCCGTAGCGTCTCCCACACGCTGGCCGGCCCCGCCGCCTCGCCGGCATGCGCCGTGCGCCGCAGACCCTGCTCCTCGGCGTGGCGAAACGCCGCCTCGTGCGCATCCAGCGGATACCCGGCCTCGTCGCCGGCGATGTCGAGTGCGACCACGAGCGACCCCGCAAACCGCTGCACGAGCGCGGCCGTCTCGAGGCTCGTGGCGGCGTCGTAGTGGCGCAGCGTGCACAGGATCAGGCGCGCCTCGACGCCGGAGGCGGCCACCGCCCGCTCGACGGCGGCGGTCACGATCTCGACCACGTCGACCGGAGCGAGGCCGCCGTCGGTGTGCAGATGCGGCGCGAACCGCACTTCGGCGTAGACGACCCCGTCGCGGGCGAGCTGGTCGAACAGGTCATCGACGATCACCTCGATGCCGTGCCGGTCCTGCATCAGCGCGACGATTCGGGGTGGGCGCAGCAGGAAGTCGACCAGGTTCGTGCACTTGGCCGGCGCGACGAAGTCGGCCCGGTACTCCTCCAGGGTCACCTCCGGCCGCAGCCGCGCGACCGCAGCGTGGCTGGCGGCGCAGTCGAGGTGCAGGTGCAGCTCGATCTTGGCCAGGCCCGCCATCGCGGCATGGTAGTCGGGCTACTACTTCAGCATGCCCCCGCGCCAGCACCTGATCTTCGACGCCGACGACACCCTGTGGGAGAACAACATCGTCTTCGAAGCGGTGATCGCGGACTTCATCACCTGGATCGACCACCCCGAGCTCGAGCCGGGTGAGGTGCGCCGCATCCTCGACGAGGTCGAGACCCTGCACGCGGTCGAGCACGGCTACGGCACGCAGGTCTTCGCCCTCACCCTCGAGGTGACCGCGCGGCGCCTGCGCGCCGGCGAGCTGACCGCGGCCGACCGCGAGACGATCGCCGGCCTGCTCACCCGCCTCGCCTGGGATCAGCTCGAGATCATCGACGGTGTCCCCGAGACGCTTGCGGAGCTGCGCGGGCGTCACGACCTGCTGCTCCTGACGAAGGGAAACCGCGACGAGCAGGCGCACAAGATCGCCCGCTCCGGGCTCGCCCACCTCTTCCGCCGCACGGTCATCACTCCGGAGAAGACGCCGGACACCTATCGCCACCTTGTCGCCGAGGAGTCGCTCGACCCGGCCCGCACGTGGATGATCGGCAACTCGCCCCGCTCCGACATCCTGCCCGCGGTGGAGGCGGGCCTGCGCGCGGTCTTCGTCCCGCACGAGCACACCTGGCGCCTGGAGCACTCGGAGCTGCCCGCGACGCACGACCGCATCCTGCAAGTGCCGGACTTCCGCGCCCTGCTCGAGTACTTCTAGCCGCCCGCACCAAAACGGGTCTGACCCCGTCTGGTGCGTTAGTAGCGGTACTGGTCCGACTTGTAGGGGCCGTCCTCGGGCACGCCGATGTAGGCCGCCTGTTCGGGCCGCAGCCGGGTCAGCTTGACCCCGAGCGCGTCCAGGTGCAGGCGCGCCACCTTCTCGTCCAGGTGCTTGGGCAGCGTGTACACCTGCTTCTCGTAGGCGTCGTTCTTGGTGTGCAGCTCCATCTGGGCGATGACCTGGTTCGTGAACGAGTTACTCATCACGAAGCTGGGATGCCCGGTGGCGTTGCCCAGGTTCAGCAGCCGGCCCTCGGAGAGTACGATCACGGAGTGGCCGTCGGGGAAGGCCCACTCGTCCACCTGCGGCTTGATCGTGATCCGGCGGACGCCAGGCACGGCGCCGAGTCCGGCGACGTCGATCTCGTTGTCGAAGTGGCCGATGTTGCCGACGATCGCCTGGTGCTTCATGCGCCCCATCTGCGCCGCGGTGATGATGTCGCGGTTGCCGGTGGCGCTGATGAAGATGTCCGCCGTCTCGACGACGTCCTCGAGCGTGGTCACCTGGTAGCCGTGCATCGCCGCCTGCAGCGCGCAGATCGGGTCGATCTCGGTCACGATCACCCGCGCGCCCTGGCCGCGCAGCGACTCGGCGCAGCCCTTGCCGACGTCGCCGTAGCCGCAGATCACGGCCACCTTGCCGCCGATCATGACGTCGGTGGCGCGGTTGATGCCGTCGATCAGCGAGTGCCGGCAGCCGTACAGGTTGTCGAACTTCGACTTCGTGACCGAGTCGTTCACGTTGATGGCCGGGAACAGGAGCTCGCCGGAGTGCTGCATCTGGTAGAGCCGGTGCACGCCGGTCGTCGTCTCCTCGGTCACGCCCCGGACGCCCGCCGCGATCGTCGTCCAGCGCTGGCCGTCCTCCTCCAGCGACCGCTCGAGGAGGCGCAGCACCTCGCGCAGCTCCTCGGTCTCGGCCGCCTCCGACGACGGCACCGCGCCGGCGCGCTCGTACTCGACGCCGCGATGTACGAGCAGGGTGGCGTCGCCGCCGTCGTCGAGGATCAGGTTGGGGCCGCCGTCGGGCCAGCGCAGCGCTCGGTCGGTGCACCACCAGTACTCGGCGAGCGTCTCGCCCTTCCAGGCGAACACGGGTACGCCGCGCGGGCTAGCGGGCGTGCCGTCGGGGCCGACCGCGACCGCGGCGGCGGCGTGGTCCTGTGTCGAGAAGATGTTGCACGACGCCCAGCGCACCTTCGCGCCCAGCGCCACCAGGGTCTCGATCAGCACGGCCGTCTGGATGGTCATGTGCAGCGAGCCGGTGATGCGGGCGCCGCGCAGCGGCTGGGCCTCGCCGAACTCGCGCCGGGTTGCCATCAGGCCGGGCATCTCGTGCTCGGCGAGCTGGATCTCCTTGCGGCCGAATGCGGCCAGGCCGAGGTCGGCGACCTTGAAGTCGGTGGCTGAACTGATTGCGGTGGTGGTCATCGGTGCTCCAGGTGTGTCGGAATCAGGGGTAGGTGACGAGCTCGACCGGGGCGTGCTCGAAGGCGGTGATGCGGGTGAGGCCGTCGACACGCCCACGGATCTCGCCCGACGTGAGCCGGGCGACGCGGTCGGTGCCGAACTCCTCGACGTTGAACGATGCCAGCGCCGTCCCGTAGGCCATCGCCTGACGCAGCACGTCATCGGTCAGGCCGTGCTCCACATGCCGTGCAACATAGCCCAGGAACCCGCCCGCGAACGTGTCTCCGGCGCCGGTGGGGTCGACCACCGTCTCCAGCGGGAAGGCCGGGAGCGAGAAGAACGAGTCGGGCGTGATCATGCAGGCGCCGTACTCGCCCTGCTTGGCGATGATGACCCGCGGCCCGAGCAGCTGCAGCTCGCGCGCCGCCGTCACGAGGTTCGGCCGGCCCGTGAGCTGGCGCAGCTCCGCGTCGTTCAGAAGGACGCAGTCGACCCGCCGGATCACCTCGAGAAGCTCGTCGCGGGCGCTCGCGATCCAGAAGTTCATCGAGTCGAGCGCGACGAAGCGGGCGCGTGTGCACGACTCGCGCACGGCGAGCTGCAGCGACGGCTGGATGTTCGCGAGGAAGAGCACGTCGCAGGCCTGCGAGGCGGGGGAGAGCTTGGGTTCGAACTCGGCGAACACGCCCAGCTCCGTGGCGTGGGTCTGGCACTGGTTGAGATCCCAGCCGTACTCGCCGTGCCAGAAGAACGTGCGCCCGCCGGGCACGCGCTCGATGTCGGCCACGTTCGTCCCCCGCGTGCGCAGGACGTCGATGTGCTCCTCGCCGAAGTCGTCGCCGACCGGGCCGACGACGGTGACGGTGTCGAAGAACGACGCCGCGAGCGCGAAGTAGGTGGCGGCGCCCCCGAGCATGCGCTCGCGCTCGCCGAACGGGCTCTTGACCCGATCGAAGGCGATCGAGCCGACGACGGTCAGGCCCATCGGCCGCTCCGCCGCTGCTCGGCGCCCGTCATGCGGACACCGCGGTGGCGGGCGTGCTCAGGCCGGCGGCCGCGCGCAGGGTGGCGGCGCGGTCGGTGCGCTCCCACGTGAAGTCGGGATCGTCGCGGCCGAAGTGGCCGTAGGCGGCCGTCTTCTGGTAGATCGGCCGGTGCAGCCGCAGCTCTTCGCGGAACGCGCCCGGGCGCAGGTCGAAGTGGTCGGCGACAAGCTCCGAGATGCGGCCGCGGCCGATGTGCTCGGTGCCGAACGTCTCGATCATCACCGACACCGGGTGGGCGACCCCGATCGCATAGGCCACCTGCACCTCGGCGCGGTCGGCGAGGCCGGCGGCGACCACGTTCTTCGCCACCCAGCGGGCCGCGTAGGCGGCCGACCGGTCAACCTTCGACGGGTCCTTGCCGCTGAACGCGCCGCCGCCGTGGCGGGCCATGCCGCCGTAGGTGTCGACGATGATCTTGCGGCCGGTCAGGCCGCAGTCGCCCATCGGGCCGCCGATCACGAAGCGGCCGGTGGGGTTCACGAGGAAGTTGCGCCGCAGGGTCGCCTCGTCGTACATGTCGGCGGGCAGCACGGGCGCGACGACGTGCTCCCACAGGTCGGGCTTGATCTGCGTCTCGCAGTCGACCCCGTCGGCGTGCTGCGTCGAGATCAGGAGCTTCTCGATCGCCACCGGCCGGCCGTCGCAGTAGCGCACCGTCACCTGGGTCTTGCCGTCGGGCCGCAGGTACGGCACGACCCCGTCCTTGCGCACGTCGGAAAGCCGCTTCGCCACCCGGTGGGCGAGCGAGATCGGCATCGGCATGAGCTCGGGCGTCTCGTTGGTGGCGTAGCCGAACATCATGCCCTGGTCGCCTGCCCCGGCGAGGTCGAGGGTGTCGCGGTCGTTCGCGTCGGAGCGCACCTCGTAGGCCCGGTCGACGCCCTGGGCGATGTCGGGCGACTGGCTGCCGATCGCGTTCATCACGGCGCAGGTGTTGCAGTCGAAGCCGTAGAGGGCGTTGTCGTAGCCGATCCGGCGCACCGTCTCGCGGGCAACGCCCTGGACGTCGACGTACGTCGTGGTCGAGATCTCCCCCGAGACGACGATGAGCCCCGTGTTCACGAGCGTCTCGCAGGCCACCCGACCGTAGGGATCGTCGGCGAGGACGGCGTCGAGGATCCCGTCGGAGATCTGGTCGGCGATCTTGTCCGGGTGCCCCTCGGTAACGGACTCGGACGTGAACAGGTACTCGTTGTCAGCTGCGGTCATGCCGGTGGCTCCTCGCTTTCTGCTCGCGTGACCTCGATCAGGTACGCGACGATGACGTTCTGGTCGCCCAGCCGGAGGTGGTATGCGTCCGACAGCTGCTCCACCCGGTGGATCTGCTGCTCCTTGTCGTGGAACAGATCGGTGAACTCGAAGAATCCGAAGTCTACGACCCGGGACGCAAACCCTGCCCGGTCGAGCAGCGCGGCCGTGCGCCGCTGGCCGATGATCGAGAGCTGCATCAGGTAGGCCACGCCGCCCGCGGCCAGCGCCTCGGGCAGCATCGCGATCAGGTGGTCGATCAGGTTGCGGCCCCAGTAGTCGAGCGGCCGGTGGGTCGAGACGGGCTCGAACGGATCCACCGGCAGCTGGTAGAGGCTGGCCACGATCACGTCGTATCGCTCCTCCGGCACCCACGGGAACAGGTCGACCGCGGCGGCGCTCACCCGGTCGGCGACGCCGTTTCGAAACGCATTCGTGAGCGTGTTCTGCGCCGCCCGCTGGTCGACGTCGATGCCGTGCACGTGCGCCGCGCCGTTCTTGGCCAGCTGCACGGTCTGAAGGCCCGTGCCGCAGCCCACGTCGAGGCAGCGCAGGCCGCGGCCGAGGCCCGCGCGGAAGAGGAACTTCCACACCAGGTAGCTGCCCTGGGTGGGCACGAACACGCCGGGCTCGCACAGGATGTCGGGGAAGTCGAGAGGGAACAGCGACGAGCCGCGGGCGTCCGTCCACGGCACGATCCGCGCGCCCGCCGGGAGCACTCCCTCGTCGGCCTCGGGGTCGACGAGCTCGAGCGGCCGCGCGTGCCCCGGGGCGGTGCCGGCCAGGGCGGCCCGGGCCGCGGCCACGTGCTCGGGGCCGACGCCGCAGCAGCCGCCGACGATCTGGGCGCCCTCCTCGCGCCAGGCCAGCGCCATGCGGGCGTACTCGGCGCCGCCGACCTCGGTCTCGGTGCGCCAGCCGGCGGTCGAGAGGTAGCCCAGGTTCGGATAGACGCCGAGCGGCAGGTCGGTGAAGTCGCGCATCCACGAGATCATCCCGCCCACGTGGTCGGGCGGGATGCAGTTGACGAGCAGCGCGTCGACGCCCATCTCCTCGAACCGCCGGGCCGCCCTGCCGAACGCATCGCCCTCGGGCCCGCCCCAATGCTCGCCGTAGACGCCGCAGACGCCGCTTCGGCAGCGGCGGAAGCTCAGCCACACGGGGATGCCGGTTGTGAGCAGGCGCTCGACCGTGGCGTAGGTGGTGCCGCGCACGAGCGACAGGGTCTCGAGCAGGACGATGTCGGGCGGGTCGTCCTCGAACACGCGGGCGAGCAGCCGGATCGTCTCGGCGCCCTCGATCGTGTCCACGTCGCCGTTCAGGCTGAAGGCGACGGCGCACTCGCCGGCCCGGCCGCCCTCGGCCGCAGCCTGGCGGGCCAGCTGGACGCCGCGGCGGGCGACGTCCATCCAGTGCACCGGCCGGTCGGCGTCCCAGAGCAGCGGGCGCTCCTCGCGCAGCGCGGTCGGCAGGCCCCACGTGTCTGTCGAGATCACGTCGCAGCCGACGTCGACGTAGTGGCGGTGCACGCGCAGCACATCGTCGGGCGCGCGCACGAGTGCGCCGGTGCCCCACAGCCGCTCCTGCAGCTCGGGTCGCTCGTCGGCCGGCTCGCGCAGCTCTGTCGCGGTGCCGCCGTCCAGGATGACGCACGCGCCGGTCTCGATCAGCTCCCTGATGTGGGCGTGCGGTCTCACCCGACGGGGATCGTAGGTGAGGGCGGTATCCTGGGCGGCCGTGAGGGCACCCCTGCTGATCGACTGGGAGCAGCGCGAGTTCGCCGAGGTGCGGCCCGACATCCACGGCTGCACGATCGTCTCGACCGATCTGACCATCTCGATGTACCGCTACGGAGCCGGGTCGCGGTGGGAGGAGCACCGCCATCCCGAGGATCAGCTGACGATCGTGCTCTCGGGCGAGATCGCCTTCCGCTCGGGCGGGGACGACCTGCGCCTGGGGCCGGGCGGGCAGCTCCTGATCCCCGGCGGGGTGCCGCACTCTGCCATCGCCGGCGCGACCGAGGTGGTCACGCTGAACGTCTGGCCCCCGCGCGATCAGCCCTAGCGGGTGCCTGGCACCGGCGACGGCGCCGGCCCCCATGCGGGGCCAGGCCCCGCTTCTCCGTTTACGATGAGGCGGATGGCGACCACCTCCGGCGTGCCGTACTTCGACGTCTCCGACCCCGACTTCTCGGTGTCGTCACGGGATGTGCTGGCCGCGCGTGAGCGCAGCTGGTATGCGCGCACCAACTTCGGCCTGGCCGTCCTGCGCTACGAGCAGACCAGCCTGCTCCTGAAGGATCGCCGCCTCCGCCAGGGCAGCTTCGCCTGGCCGGAGCAGCACGGCATTACCGAGGGGCTGCTGCACCGGTGGTGGTCGCTCATCATGCTGAGTGCCGAGGGCGACGACCACCGCCGCCTGCGCCGGCTGGCCAACCCGGCCTTCTCGCGGGCGCTGATGGAGCGGATGGTGCCGGGCTTCCGCCTGCTCGCGGCCGAGCTGGTCGACGCCTTCGCAGAGCGCGGCCGGTGCGAGTTCGTGGCGGAGTTCGCCGAGCCGTACTCGGCCCGGGTGCTGTGCCGGCTCGTCGGCCTGGACGAGGAGCGCTGGCGCGATCTCTCGCACTGGTCGACCGACATCGGCCTCTCGTTCGGCGTGACGATCGCCCAGGATCTCGGCAAGATCGAGACGGGGCTCGCCAGGATGTACGGTCTCGCCGACGAGCTGGTGGCGCAGCGCCGCCGCGCCCCCGGCGCCGACGTCATCTCTGCCCTCGTCGCGGCGCACGACGGCGACGGCCGGCTGACGCACGAGGAGCTCCTGGCGATGATCACGCTGATCGTCTTCGGCGGCATGGACACGACCAAGAACCAGCTCGGGCTGGCGATGCAGCTCTTCATCGACCACCCGGAGCAGTGGGAGCTCCTGGCCGAGCGGCCCGAGCTGGCCGCAAATGCCGTCGAGGAGGTGATCCGGTGGAACCCGACGGTCGTCTGGACGACGCGGCGGGCCGTCGAGGACATCACCGTGGACGGCCTTGAGATCCCCGCCGGGACGACGCTGCACCTGCTCAGCCCCCCGGCCAATACCGATCCGCAGGCGGTCGGCACGCACCCGTTCGACATCACGGTGCAGCGGCGGGCCCACTTCGGCTTCGGCGGCGGCGCCCACCACTGCCTGGGGCACTGGCTCGCCCGGATCGACATGCGCGAGGCGCTGCCGCTGCTGGCCCGGCGCCTGCGCACGCCGCGGCTCGAGCGGCCGGCAACGTTCCGGCCGGTCAGCGGCGTCACCGGCGCCGTGGAGCTCCCGATCGCGTTCACGAAAGCCCAGGAGGGATCATGAGAGTCACCGTCGACACGCAGACGTGCGATCACCACGGCCAGTGCATGATCGCCTGCCCGGAGGTCTTCAACCTGGTCGCGCCCGACAAGCTGGAGTACGTGGCCGAGCCGGACGAGAGCCTGCGCGACTGCGTCGAGGAGGCCGAGGCGGCCTGCCCGACGCTCTCGATCATGATCGAGGACTGAGTAGGCCGGCGGGCGCGGGCGGGGGAGGGCAGACCCCCGGATCGCGGTATGCGAATCGCTGCGGTGGCGGTCGAGAGTTGCCCAATGCAGCCACCACGCCGTCTCCTCCTCGCCCTGGCGGTCGTCGCCGCCGCCCTCGCCGCCTCCGCTCCCGCTGCCCTCGCCGGGCCGATCGTGCCCACATCGGGCGTCTACCTGGGCGCGTTCGCCAACGAGCCGGGCGGGATCACCGGCCTTGAGTCCGCCATCGGCCGCACGCTTGCCCTCGACCGCAGCTACATGCCGTGGACGTTCACGGGCTGGGCGAAGCGGGTCGCCCCCGACGCCGCCGCCGGCCGCATCCCCGAGCTGGCGTGGTCGGCCGCGCCGGCGACGACGGCTGCCGCCATCGCTTCGGGCGCGCAGGACGGGATCATCAAGGCCGCGGCGCGGGCGATGCGGGACACCGGCACCGAGATCATGCTCGTGCCCTGGTACGAGTTCGACCAGCCCCGCGGCCACCCGCGCTTCATCGGCGGCCCCAAGCGCGTCGTCGCCGCGTGGCGGCACATGGTGGGCCTGTTCCGCGCCGTCGGCGCCACGAACGTGCACTTCGTGTGGACGCCGATGGCCTACGACTTCGGCGCGCACGCGAACGTGGACGCCCGCTCGTTCTATCCCGGCAACGCCTACGTCCACTGGATCGGCGCCGACGCCTACAACTTTCCCGGCGTGCCGTTCCGCACCCAGGCGCAGCTGCTGAACCCCGCGGTGGCCTTCGCGACGCTGCATCGCAAGCCGTTCATCGTCGGTGAGACGGCGAGCCTGGGTTCCGATCCGGCCACGCCGGCCTGGATCTCGGCCTACGGCGCCTGGGCGGCGCTGCATCCCGCCGTGAAGGCGGTCAACTTCTTCGACTCGATCTCGCCCAAGGGCAACGACTTCAGGCTGATCGCCCACCCGGCGCTCCTGACCGCATTCACGGCGCTCGGCCAGGAGCCCGACATGCAGGCTATGCCGTAGACGGCGTCGGCGCGGGTGCTCGTCGCGTCAGGAATGGCCGTCCATGAAGCTCTCGACGTCGACCAGGTAGTCGGGCGCCCGGTCTGATTGGATCCGGGTGAGCGCCCGGATCTCGTCGGCGCGGTAGAGGCGCGCCCGTCCGGTGCCCCGTCTGTAGGAGCGCAGCCGGCCTCGGGAGGCGTAGGCATAGAGCGTCGCCCGCTTGACGCCGAGCTGCTCGGCGGCCTCGTCGGCGGTCAGGTACTCGATTCCCTCCACCATCACGGGCATCGGCTCCAGTCTACGGGGCGGTGACGAGCATGAGCGTGCTATCATGTTGAATCAATCTATGTACAGACAAATCAATAATAGCTCGGAGCAGAACCGGCACCGCGGCGTCTACCCCGAGGGATTGGCCCCGCGCCTGATCGCAGAGGGGCCGCCGCCCGCCGCCCCGCTTGCGATCACCGATACCACGTTCCGCGACGGCCAGCAGGCGGGCGAGCCGTTCAGCCCCGCGGCAGCGCTTGCGCTGCACGGGGTGCTCGTGCGCCTCGACGCCGGGAGCGGCCGCATCGCCCAGACCGAGCTCTTTCTCTACGCCGACCGCGACCGGGCGCTGATCGAGGCGATCCGCGAGACGGGCGCGCGGTTCCCGGAGCCGACGGCGTGGATTCGCGCCGACGCGCGCGATCTGCGCCTCGTGCGGGCCGCGGGCCTGGCCGAGACGGGCATCCTGTGCTCGGCGTCCGACCATCACATCTTCGGCAAGCTGGGGTGGACGCGGCGGGAGGCGTTCACGCGCTACACCGACCTTGTCCGCGCGGTGATCGACGCCGGCATCCGGCCGCGCGTGCACCTCGAGGACGTCACCCGCGCCGACCTCGACGGGTTCGTGCTCCCGCTGGCGGCGGCGCTCGTCGAGCTCGGCAGCGAGCGGGGGGTGCCGGTCAAGCTGCGGCTGTGCGACACCCTCGGGCTCGGGCTGCCGTGGCGCGAGGCCGATCTGCCGCGCAGCGTGCCCCGGCTGGTGAGCGCGCTGCGCGAGTCGGCCGGCGTCGCTCCGGCCCAGCTCGAGTGGCACGGCCACGACGATCTCGGCAAGGTGCACGCGAACGCCACCGCCGCATGGCTGGCCGGCTGCGCGGCCGTCAACGGGACGCTCGGCGGGATCGGCGAGCGCACTGGCAACGAGCCGATCGAGCTCGCCGCGATCGAGCTGGCCGGGATCGACCCCGGCTGCGGCCTCGACCTGAGCGCGCTCGGCGCGCTGCCGGCGGCGCTGGCGCTGGCCGGTGCGCCCGTCTCGCCGCGGCGGCCGGTGATCGGCGCCGAGGACGGGCCGGCGGGCGGCGACGGGAGCGCCGGCGGCCGCGAGCACGTTGGGCAGCTCGCCGAGCGCCGCGAGATCGAGCCCGCAGCCGGGGTCGATGCCGGCCAGCTCGACAGCTGCGAGCTCGATCGG
>DASXOR010000189.1:0-8695 GCA_036494095.1 Gaiellales bacterium
CGGCTGGACACGTCGCACGCCTGCGCGCTGCCGTTGAGCGCCGCGGCCGCACCGGACGCGCACTGCGCGTCGACATCCCACACGGCGACGGTCGCGCCCGCCGCGTGGAAGCGGCGGCCGATCGCCTCGCCGATGCCGCGGCCGCCGCCCGTGACGACGCAGACCTTGCCGGCCAGGCTCATCGGGCGCCACCCGCGGGCGGTGGAGCGAACAGCTCGCAGACGTGCCCGTCGGGGTCGCGCACGTACACGCACCGGCCGCCCGCGTTGGCTCCGGTGTCGACGTCGGCCGGCGGCCCGAGCGGCGTGCCGCCGGCCGCGACCAGCCGTTCGAGCAGGCCGTCGACATCCGGGCAGGCAACGCAGATGTGGCTGAAGCCGACGTCGGCCGGACGGCCGCTGACGTGCCCGCCCGGCGGCCGCAGATACTCGAAGAGCTCGATCCGGGGCCCACCACCGGGGAACTCGAGGTGCACCATGCGCACATGGGCGCCCGGCTCGCGCACGATCGCCTCCAGGTAGCCGCCCTGCTTCTCCTGGCTCATGGCCTCGCGCATCCCCAGGGCGTCGCGCCAGAACAGGAGCGACCGCTCGAGGTCGGACACCGTCAGGCCGGTGTGGACGATCCCCGTCGCCGGCGGGCGCCCGGAGCTCACGCCGCCTCCGTCCGCGCGTTCGCGGCGAGATCGAGCGGATGCCGCGACAGCACCCGGCAGCCGTCGCCGGTCACCACGGCGACAACCTCGACCCGCACGCCAATGCCGCCCCGATAGGCGCCGGGCTCGAGCGCGACGACCATCCCCGGCTCGAGCACGGTCGCGCTCCCGGGCACGATGCGCGGCTCCTCGTGCCAGCCGAATCCGAGGCCGTGGCCGGTGTGGTGCGGGTAGGAGTGGCCGGCCGCCTCGACCTCGGCCCGGACGGCGCGGTCGACGTCTCCGGCGACGGCGCCCGGACGCAGCGCGGCCAGGCCGGTCGCAAGCGCGCTGCGGGCGAGCGCGTGCATCGCGACCGCCGCCGGCGGCGGCTCGCCGACCGCCCAGGTGGCGCACGAGTCGCCCCAGATCCCGTCCAGGCGGGGGACGATGTCGGCCAGCACCAGGTCGCCCCGCGCAAGCGTGCGCGGCACCGGCGGGCCGCCGATGTCCTCGGTGCGAGCGCCGCTCAGGAGGTCGGCGATCACGGTCGTCCGCCCGCCGGCCGCAGCCTCGACGGCGGCGCTCACCGCCGCCCACAGGTCGAGCTCGCCGGCGCCCTCGCGGGTGGCGGCGCGGGCCGCCGCGTGGCCGGCCTCGCACAGCCGCAGCGCCGCCTCGACCGCCTCCACCTCGGCCGCGGTCTTCGTGGCGGGCAGCATCCCCAGCCCGGCGAGCGGCGCCGCGGCGGCGCCGGCGACGCCCGGCATGAGCCCCGCCGGAACGCTGGCGCCGTCGACCAGGGTGCGCGCGGCGCTGACGCCCGCGGCCGCCATGGCAGCATGCAGCGCCGCGGCAGCTCCGGCGAGCGGGTCAAGCGGCGCCGTCGTGAAGCCCTCGTACACGTGCGTGTGTTCGCCGGCCGGCGCCTCGTCGGCCGAGCACACGAGCTGGGCAGGCGCTGCGCGCGCGGCGACGGCCAGCGCCGGCAGCTGGAACGGCGACGGGCCGAACCCGACCTCGGCGGCGTGCCCGGTCAGCATGCGCACGAGGCCCGGGTCGGCGGTGAGGAGCGCGTCGGCGTCGCACGCCTCGAGGTAGGCCTGCAGGCGGGGATCGGCCATCTAGAACCCCACCGTCAGCGCGCCGTCGGCGACGATCCGCGCGCCGCTCACGTAGGAGTTCTCGGCCGAGAGCAGGAACGCGACCACGGCCGCCATCTCGTCCGGCTCCGCCGCCCGCCCGGCCGGCAACCGGCCGCTCTCGACGTAGCCTGTGCGGAACCAGTCGGTGTCGAGCTCGTCCTGTCCGTCGACCACCGACATCCGCGTGCGCACGAAGCCCGGCGCGATGCTGTTCACGAGCACGCCGCCTGACCCGAGCTCGATCGCGAGCGTGCGCGTGGCCGCGTCGAGACCGCCCTTCGCGGCGTCGTAGCTGAGCGCCGTGCGCTCGCTGTGGGTGGAGTGGATCGACGTCACGTTGACGATCCGCCCGCCGCCGTGGGCGGCCATGTGCAGCCCGGCCGCGCGCGCGAGCCAGATCGGGCCGTCGAGCATGACGCCGAGCTGGCGCCGGTAGGCGGCAACCGTGAGGTCGGCCACCGCCTCGGGGATGAAGATGCCGGCGACGTTCACGAGCCCCCAGATGCGGCCATGCTCGGCGGCGATGGCCGCGATCAGGGCCTCATGGCCGTCGACCTCGGCCACGTCGACCTGGAGTGACGGCGAGAAGGCGCACGGTTCGACGTCGAGCCCGATCACAAGCCGGCCGTCGGCCCGCAGGCGCCGCGCCACGGCCGCGCCGATGCCGTTTCCGGCGCCGGTGACGACGACCGCTCCCGATCCCAAAACTGGCCCCATGCTGGCCAAGAGTAAATCGCTATAGCGTATAGCTCGTCAAGCCCGAGCCGCGTTCCCGCACGTCTACTGGATCGTGTAGCCGCCGTCGACGATCAGCGTCTGCCCCGTCATCCACGCGCTGTCGTCCGAGAGCAGGAACACGGCCGGGCCGCCCATGTCCTGCGGCTCGCCGATCCGGCGCAGCGGATGGCGGGCCGCGATCGCATCGATCTGGTCGTCGAAGTCGGGCCGGTCGACGTAGGCGAGCGGCGTGCGCACGAGCCCCGGAGCGAGGACGTTCACGCGCACGCCGTGTGGCCCGGCATCGGCCGCAAGCGCACGGGCGAGCGCGGTGACGCCGCCCTTCGCCGCCGTGTATGCGGCATAACCGGGGGCGCCGATGTGAGCCAGCTGGCTGCCCACGAGCACGAGCGCGCCCGTGCGCGCCGCCATCATCGGCCCAAGCGCTGCCCGCGCCAACCGCAGCGACATCCCGAGGTTCGCATCCAGGAAGGCGCGCAGCTCGGCATCGCCGCTCTCTCGCAGGTCCTCGCCCCGCCACACCGTCCCGGCGGCGTGGACCACCCCGTCCACGCGGCCGATGCGCTGCACCGCCGCAGCGATCATGGCCTCGGGAGCGTCCTCGGTGAGCAGGTCGGCGGTGTGCGCGTGCACCGCCCCGTGCGGCGCCGCGGCCGCAAGCTCCCGCAGCGCATCCACACGGCGGCCGGACGCGAGCACCTGCGCGCCCTCCTGCGCGCACCGAAGCGCGATCGCGCGCCCGATCCCGGACGACGCGCCCGTCACCACCACGCCCCGGCCTGCGAGCCTGCTCACGACCGCGTAAGCATACGGTCGCGTGCCGCGGCGACGCCGGCCCTCTATCATCGCCGGCCGTGAGCCCATTCGATCCGCTCGACGTGCAGAGCACCCCGTACCTGGCGCCGCTCGTGCCGGTGCTACCCATCCGCCTGCGCCGGACCGAGATCCTCACGATCGTCTACCGCACCGACCGCGCCGCCGCCGACGCGCTGATCCCCGCGCCGCTCGAGCTCACCGACGACCTGTGCGTCGTGCACGTCTACAAGATGCACGACGCCGAGTGGTTCGGCGTCTACTGCGAGTCGGCCTTCCAGCTGCCGGTGCGCCTCCCCGACGGCCGCTCCGCCGTCTACTCGCCGTTCCTCGTGCTCGAGTCCGACGGCGCCGTGGCCGCCGGCCGGGAGACGTACGGGCAGCCGAAGAAGGCCGGGCAGGTGTCGCTCGAGCCGGCGGGCGACCTGCTGGTCGGCCGGATCGGCCGCAACGGCATCGAGGTCGCCACCGCCACGATGTGCTGGAAGCAGACACCCGCCACCTCCGCCGAGCTCGAGCGGCTGGTGCCCGGATCCGACCTGAACGTGAATCTGCGCGTACGCCAGGAGGAGGCGGGACGGGTCAGCCGCGAGCTGGTCGTGCGCTCGTTCACAGACGTGCACGAGCACGAGGCCTGGACCGGCCCGGCCACGCTCGAGCTGCGGCCGAACGCACAGCTGCCCGTGCACCTGCTCACGGTCGGGGCGGTCGAGCTCGCGCTGCACCGCCTGCTCGACCTGACCCTCGCGCCGGGCGCGGTCGTACATCGATACCAGGGTTGACTGCGAGCGGCCACGCATGGTAAGTCTGGACGCATGCTGAAGCGTGGTTCCAGATGATGAAAGCCTCATCTCCCACCCGGATCCGCTCCGTGCGGCGAGCGGCGACGCTGCTCGAGCATGTCGCCCTGGCACCCGGCGGCTGCACCGCAACCGCCGCTGCCGAGGCGCTGGATATCCCCGTGCCGACGGCCTACCACCTGCTGAACACGCTGGTCGACGCCGGCCTCCTGGCCAAGGACGAGCGCCGCCGCTACCGGCTCGGCGCGAAGGTGGGTCTGCTCGCCGAGGCCTTCCTGGCGCAGGTCTCGGCCCCGGCCTACCTGGTCGACCGGCTGCGCGAGCTGGCCGATCGCACGGGCGAGACGGCATACCTGTCGGCCTGGCGGGGCAACGATGCCGTCCTCCTGCAGATCGTCGAGGGCCGCCGGGCGGTGCGCGTTTCGGGTCTGCACCTGGGCTACAGCGGCGCCGCTCATGTGCGCGCGTCGGGCAAGATGCTGCTGGCGTACGGGCGCCCGGGCACTCTTGACGACTACCTGCGCGCGCACGCCGTCGATGCCGTGGGGCTCCGCGCCGAGATCGAGGCGGCCCGGCGGGTCGGCTACGCCATCGACGAGGAGGAGTTCGCCGAGGGCGTCGCCTGCATCGCCGCGCCGGTTGCAGACGGGACGATGGCCGTCGGCATCTCGGTCCCGATCGAGCGCTACCGCAGCCGCCGCCAGGAGTTGATCGACGCGGTGGTCGCCGTCGCCGGCAGCGCGGCCGCCCCGCAGATGCCCGCTGCCGGTGACGGGTGAGGACCGACATGAGCGCAGACCTGAGCGGGAAGGTGGCCCTCGTCACGGGGGCGGGAACCGGGCTCGGCCGCGGGATCGCCGAGGAACTCGCCCGGGCCGGCGCGGACATCGCCGTCGCCGAGATCGACCCGGCGTCGGCCGAGCAGGCCGCGGCGGAGCTCACGGATCTGGGCGTGCGGGCACACGCCTATCCGACCGACGTGTCCAAGAGCGCCGAGGTCGACGCGGCCTTCGCCGCCACCGTGCGCGACCTGGGCCGGCTCGACGTCGTGGTGAACAACGCCGGCATCAGCCGCGTCGGGCCGCACACGCACGAGGTCACGGACGAGGACTGGCACGACTCGATCGCCGTCATGCAGACGGGCGTCTTCTTCTGCATCCGCGCCGCGGGCCGGATCATGATCGAGCAGAAGAGCGGCGGCTCGATCATCAACATCTCGTCGATCCGCGGCTTCTCGCCCAATCCCGGCCGGATGACGTACTGCGCCGCTAAGGCAGCCGTGATCATGATGACCCACATCGCGGCGGGCGAATGGGCCGGCCACGGTATCCGCGTGAACGCGATCGCGCCGGGCGTGCTGCGCACGCCGATGTGGGACCACGACGTCGCCCGCGGGGCGATCGACGAACAGCTCTACCTCGACGTCGTTCCGGCGAAGCGCCTGGGCACGCCCGGCGAGGTGGGCCGGCTGGCCGTGTACCTGGCCTCGGACGACTCGGTGTACGTGAACGGATCGTGCATCGCGATCGACGGCGCCCTGACATCGATCCCCGCCGGATGACGCCCGCCCCCCGGCCCCGCCCGTGACCGAAGGAGCAGCGATGCCAGTCGACCAGAGCCAGCTCACCCGCGGGGCCGCGCTGGGCGGCCGGATCACCATCCCGCGCCCACCGCACCGGCTCGAGCGGCTGCGTGCCTGGATGGAGCAGGAGGCGGTCGACGCCTGCGTGCTCTTCGGCGCCCAGAACGTCGCCCACCTGGGCGGCTACGCCCGCTACTACGGCGGGCCGGCCGGCCTGGTCGTGGGTCGCGACGGCACGCGCACGCTCGCGGTGATGATGGACGAGGTGCCTGTGGCGATGGCGCTCGGCGAGGCCGAGGCCGTGATCCCGTACGGAGAGCGCGGCTTCGGCATCAACCTGAACCCGCTGCCGCTGCTCGCTGCCGCGCTCGCCCGCACACCGGAGGTGGCGCAGGCACGCCGGATCGGCGTCTCCGACGAGATCGGCGGCATGGCCGGCCTGCTGCACTCCGGCACCGACGCGACGCAGGTCGACGCGGCCGCGCCGCTCTACCGGATCCGGCTCATCAAGGACGAGGACGAGCTGCGCAAGGTGCTGCACAGCTACGAGCTGTGCTGGCTCGGCCAGCAGGCCGTCGCCGACGGCGCCCGCCAGGGCGTGACCGAGATCGAGCTCTTCACCGCGGCGCTGGCCGCCGCTCAGAACCGAAACGGCGGCCCGATCGAGTTCCTGACCGATCTCCTCTCCGGCCCCAAGACCGCCGACGTGTGCTGCCCGATCCACGTCGCCAGCCCCCGGGTCGTGCAGGACGGCGAGGCGGTGGTCGCCGACGTCGCCCTGGGCGCCCAGGGCTACTGGGGCGACTCGGCCGAGACGCACATCGCGGGGCAGAACCAGGAGGCCTCGGAGATGCGCGCGGCCCTGCTCCAGATCCTGGCGAAGGCCTCGTCGGAGCTGCGCACGGGCAATACCGGCGCGGCCATCTTCCACGCGATGCACAGCCGGATCGTCGAGACGTTCCCGGGCGGCGAGTTCCCTCATCACGGCGGGCACGCCCTCGGGCTCTCGTCGTTCGAAGACCCGCACCTGATCCCGAGCGACGAGACGCCGCTCGAGAGCTGGATGGTGATCGCGATCGAGCCCGGCGTCTACTTCCCCGGCCGGGTGGGGGCACGGGTCGAGAACGTCTTCGTGGTCACCCCGGACGGAGGCGTCGAGCTGCGCGACGCGATGACCGCGCGGTGAGCGAGCCGGCGGGGCTGCTCGAGCACCATCGCCGCATGCTCGAGATCCGCGAGTTCGAGGACGCGGTGATGCGGCTCTTCGCGCGCAACCTGGTGCGCGGATCGACGCACCTGTGCCAGGGCCAGGAGGCGGTGACGGTGGGTGCGTGCAGCGCCCTGCGCGAGGGCGACACGATGACATGCACCTATCGCGGGCACGGCGCCGTGCTCGCGATGGGGGCGCCACTCGACCGGGCGATGGCCGAGATCCTGGGCAAGGCGGACGGCCTGTGCGCGGGCAAGGGCGGCTCGATGCACCTGACCGATGTCGGCATCGGCGCCCTCGGCTCGTTCGCCGTGGTCGGCGCCCACCTGCCGTTCGCGTGCGGCACCGCGCTCGCGGCTCAGACGCTCGCCACCGGCTCGGTCTCGCTGTGCTTCTTCGGCGACGGGTCGACGAACATCGGCGCCTTCCACGAGGCGATGAACCTTGCCTCGGTGTGGAAGCTCGGGGTCGTCTTCGTGTGCGAGAACAACCTGTACGGCGAGTACTCGCCGATCGCGGCGACGACCCCCGTGGAGCGGCTCGTCGACCGGGCGGCAGCGTATGCGATGCGGGCCGAGCAGGTCGACGGCAACGACGTCGTGGCGGTGCAGACCGCTGTCGCCGAAGCCTGCGAGCACGCGCGCGGCGGGGGCGGCCCGACCTTCCTCGAGGCGCTCACCTACCGGCACATGGGCCACTCGCGCAGCGACCCCGGCGCGTACCGGCCCGAGGGCGAGCTCGACCACTGGCGGGAGCGCGACCCGATCACCCTGCTCGAGCACCGGCTGGAGCGCGACGGCGTCGCGCGGGCCGACCTGGACGCCGCCCGCGCCGCCTCACGGCGCGCCGTCCAGGAGGCGACGGACCGGGCCCTGGCATGGCCGGAGCCCGAGCCGGACGACCGGTTCGAGAGCGTGTGGGCGAGCCCCCGATGAGCGCGATCACCTACCGCGAGGCGGTGATCCGGGCGCTCGCCGACGAGCTCGAGGCGGACGATCGGGTGATCCTGATCGGCGAAGACGTGGCCGCCGCGGGCGGCGTCTTCAAGGCGACCGAAGGCCTGCACGCCCGCTTCGGGGGGGCGCGCGTGCGCGACACACCCATCTCGGAGCAGGCGATCGTCGGCTGCGTGCTCGGGGCGGCCGTGATGGGGCTGCGCCCGATCGGCGAGATCATGTTCGCCGACTTCGCCGGTGTGTGCTTCGACCAGATCGCCAACCAGCTCGCGAAGTACCGCTACCAGTCCGGCGGCCAGGCGACCGTCCCCGCCACCCTGCGGATGGCGTCGGGCGGGAGCATCGGCTTCGGTGCCCAGCACTCCCAGTGCGTCGAGAACTGGTTTCTGAACATCCCCGGGATCAAGCTGTGCCTGCCCGCGACGCCGGCCGACGCCTACACGCTCGTGCGGGCGGCCGTCCGCGACGACGACCCCGTGATCGTGTTCGAGCACAAGGCGCTCTACGGCCGCACGGGCGAGCTCGGCGACCCCGCCGAGGCGCTCCCGATCGGGCGGGCCGAGGTCGTGCGCCCGGGCGCGCACGTCACCGTGGTGGCGGCGCAGCTGATGCGCCACCGGTCGCTCGAGGCGGCCGCCCTTCTGGAGCAGGAGGGGATCGAGTGCGATGTGATCGACCCGCGCACGATCGCCCCGCTCGACACCGACACCGTCGTCGCGAGCCTCGCCCGCACCGGCCGGCTGGCATGCGTGCAGGAGTCGCCGCCGGCCGGGAGCTGGGGTCAAGCGGTGATCGCCGAGTGCGTCACCGCCGGCTT
>DASXOR010000190.1:0-7312 GCA_036494095.1 Gaiellales bacterium
CGACGACGCTCGCGGCGCACCTCCCGGCGGCCGACCGCGGCGGCCGGGTGGTCGGGCTGGTCGTCACGCTGCGCTTCGCCGACTCCCAGGCGCTCGCCCACCAGGGCATCGAGGGCGGCCTCACGATCGTCGCCCGCGGCAGGCTCGGCCTCGGCCCGCTGCTTGCGACCGGCGGCGGCACGCCGGCGCCCGCGCGGGTGACCGACTGGAGCACCTGGGTCACCCGCGGCACGGCCCGGCCCGGCGTCGCCGGCGGCGCGACGGCGGGCCTGCGCTACGCCCTCGACGGCAGCACGAACGGCCTTCTGCGCCCCGTCCAGCCGACCGACGGGCAGCCGGTGCCCGTCGTCGCAAGCTCCGACCTGGCCGCGCTCGCGGGCCGCGACCGCGTCCTGGACATGACGGTCGAGGGCGTCGAGGCTCTGACCGTGCGGGTCGTGGCGGTCGCGCACCGGTTCCCCACCGCCGGCGGCTCGTTCGTCATCGCCGACGAGGGCGACCTCGCGACCGCGCTCAACTCCGACGACCCCGGGGCGGGCACGCCGACCGAGATGTGGCTGGACGTGCCGCCGGCCGAGCGCGATCGCGTGGCGGCAGCCCTCGGCCAGCGGCCGTTCGCGGCGCTGCAGGTGGCCTCGCAGGACGCCATCGAGCATCGCCTCGCGGCCGAGCCGCTCGCGCGAGGGTTGCTCGACGTGCTGGCGCTGTCGGCGCTGCTCGCGCTCGTCCTGGGGGTGGCGGGCCTCGTGGTCGTCTGCGCGGCCGACCTCGGCGACGAGCGCGACCACCTGGTCGATCTCGAGGCGATGGGGGTCGGCCCGGCGGCGCTGCGGCACCACCTGCTCCTGCGAGCGGCGGTGCTCGTGGCGGTGGGCATCGGCGGCGGGCTCGTGCTCGGCGCGGTGCTCGAGCGGCTCGTAATCGACCTCGTCTCCCTGGGCGCGGGCGCCGGCACCGCCTCGCCCCCGCTGCGCGGCGCGCAGAGCTGGGCGCTCGTGGCCGCCGGTCTCGCCGGCTTCGCGCTCGCCGGGCTCGGGCTCGTCTGGGCCTTCGCCCGCACGGCGTTCCGCGCCCCCGTACCGGGCCGGATCGGAGGCGGCGGATGACGCCCGTGATCGACGCCCGCGACCTGTTCCGGATCCACCGCTCGAGCGAGGGCGAGGCAGCCGCGCTGCAGGGCCTGACGCTGCACGTGGACTCCGGCGAGGTGGTGGCGGTGCTCGGCCCGAGCGGGTCGGGCAAGAGCACGCTCCTGCGCATTCTGGCGGGGCTCGAGCGGCCGTCGGCCGGATCGGCGCAGGTGCTCGGCCACGAGATGTCCGACCTGCGCCCGCGGCGGGCGGCGGCGCTGCGCGCGCAATCGCTCGGGATCGTCGACCAGCACTACCACCGCTCGCTGCCACCGGAGCTGCGCTGCCGCGAGATCGTCGGCCTGCAGCTCGCCATGCTCGGCGTCGCAGCGGGCGAGCGCGACCGGCGGGCGGCCGAGCTGCTCGAGCGCGTGGGGCTCGCCGACGCGGCCGAATCCCTGCCGGGCCGGCTCTCGGGCGGCGAGCAGCAACGCGTCGCCATCTGCGCGGCGGTCGCCCACCGGCCCGCGTTGCTCCTGGCCGACGAGCCGGCCGGCGAGCTGGATGCCCAAAACGTCGCCGTCGCCTACCGGTTGATCGCCGACCTGGCCCACGACGACGGGGCGACGGTCGTGCTCGTGAGCCACGACCCGGCCGCCACCACCGTCTCCGACCGCACGCTGCACATCCGCGACGGCCGTCTGAGCGACGAGGCGTCCGCCGGCGGGGCAACCGCGATCGTCGTCGGCCGCGGCGGGTGGCTGCGCGTGCCCGACGAGCTGCTCGCCGACGCCGGGATCGGCCGGCTGGCGCGGGCCGAGCGGCACGACCACGGGATCCTGATCACGCCCGCCGAGCCTCCCGCGGCCGCGCCGGACTCCCCCACCGCCGCGGCGCCGCCACCGCAGCGCGCGGCGGCGAGCGCGGCGGCCGAGCTGCGGAGCGTGGACATGCGCTACGGCGAGGGCCGGCGGGCGCGGGTGGTGCTCGAGGGGTTCGGCGCCACGTTCGAGACCGGCCGGATGACGGCGCTGACCGGGCGCTCCGGGTCGGGCAAGAGCACCGTCCTGCGCCTGCTCGCCGGGATGGAGCACGCCACGGCCGGCGAGGTGATCGTGCTCGGGCAGGCGATGGGTGGACTCGACCGGGCCGCCGCCGCGGCGTTCCGCCGCCGCCACGTCGGCGTCGTCGCCCAGGAGGCGGGTCTCGTCGACTACCTGTCTGCGACCGAGAACGTCACTCTGGCGATGTCGGTGCGCGGGGTCGGCGAGGGCGAGGCGGCCGCAGAGACCGCCCGCACCTGGCTCTCGCGGTTCGGCCTCGAGCACCGGCTCGGGCACCGCGTGGCCAGCCTCTCCGCCGGCGAGCGCCAGCGGGTCGCCATCGCCCGCGTGCTCGCGTGCGATCCCGACCTGCTCCTGATCGACGAGCCGACGTCGCGGCTCGACCAGGCCAACGCGGCCATCGTCGGCCGGATGCTCGCCGCCGCCGCACAGCTCCACGGCGCGACGATCGTCTGCGCCACCCACGATCCGCTCGTGATCGAGCAGGCCGACCGGGTGCTCCCGCTCGAGCCCGCAGGTTGACCGTTTCCCCGGACGGTCGCATGATTGAGCTGGGGTGGGAACCATTCGTCTTCGATACGCCGCTGCCACAGCCGCCGTGCTCGTGTTCGCCGGCGCGGCCGCACCGGCGCTCGCGGCACCCAACCTGCTCCCGTCCGGCGGGTTCGAGGGCGGCGCGGCGGGGACGCTGGCCGGGTGGAAGGGCATGCGCGCCGTCCTCACGCTGCGGCCCGACGGGCGCGGCGGCGGCCATGCCGCCCGCGTCGCCCGGATCGCCGGGGCGCGCACGTACTCGATCGTGGCGGCGCCCAACCCGGCCGCGGCGGCGGCGGAGCGGCGCTACCGCGCGAGCGCCTTCCTGCGCTCGGGCAGGCCGGGGCGCACCGTGTGCCTGAAGCTGATCGAGCTCACGCCGGCCGGCCGCGTGGCCGGACAGGCGATGGGCTGCCACAAGGCCACGGCCGCGTGGCGGGCCCTGCCGGTCGTGACCTACACCGCCAAGCACACCGGTGACGCGATCTCGCTGCGGGTCGTCCAGACCGCGGCGGCGAGCGCCGGGGACAGCTTCCAGGTCGACGCGGTGCAGCTGACCGCGCCCGGCTCCGACGCCGTCGCCCCGTCGGCGCCCACGGCGCTCTCGGCCCAGGCGGCGGCGAGCACGAAGGTCGTGCTCGCGTGGCACGCCGCGACCGACAACACCGGCGTGGCCGGGTACACCGTGTACCGCGGCGGCGCCGCGATCGCGACCGTGTTCGGCAAGGTGAGCGGCTACACCGACGGGTCGGCAGCGGCGGGCAAGACCTACGTCTACGCGGTGGATGCGTTCGATGCCTCCGGCAACCGCTCGGCCCGCACGAAGGGCGTGTCGGTGACCATGCCGTCGCCGGGCGACCCCGTGATCGCCGCGGCGGGCGACATCGCCTGCGATCCGACCGCCGGCGGCTTCAACGCCGGCAAGGGCAGCGGCTCGGGTTGCAACATGCAGGCGACGGCCGACCTGATCGCGGCCGACCCGTCGATCGCGGCGGTGCTCGCGCTGGGCGACGACCAGTACGGCTGCGGCGGCTACTCGGCGTTCCTGGGGTCGTTCGACATCACCTGGGGCCGGTTCCTGGCCAAGATCCACCCGGTCCCGGGCAACCACGAGTACCAGACCAGCGGCGGCAGCGACTGCGCGCCGGACGCCGCCGGGTATTTCCGCTACTTCGGCGCCGCCGCCGGCAACGCCCAGGGCGACTATGCCTGGAACGTCGGGGCGTGGCACATGATCGCGCTGAACGGTGAGTGCAAGCACGTCGGCGGCTGCGATGCCGGCTCGCCACAGGGCAATTTCCTGCAGGCCAACCTCGGCAAGAGCGCGTGCACGCTCGCCTACTGGCACGAGCCCTACTACAACGGCGCGGCCGGCCACTCGGGCAACTACTCCTACTTCTGGAACACCCTCCACGCCGGCGGCGCCGACATCGTCCTGAACGGGCACATCCACACGTACGGGCGCTTCGCCGAGCTGGACGCAAACGGCAACGTGGACACCACGCACGGCATCCGCGAGTTCATCGTCGGCACGGGCGGAGAGGACAAGGGGTCGCTGAACGGGGCGGCGAACGTCGAGGCCACGGCGACGAGCTTTGGCATCCTCGAGCTCACCCTGCACCCGTCGAGCTACGACTGGAATTTCGTCTCGACGGCCGGAAAGACGCTCGACTCGGGCACCGCCGCCTGCCACTGACCGTCAGTCGCGGCGGCCGGTCACCGCGAGCCGCACGCCCAGGCCGATCAGCACCAGTCCGCCGGCGCCCGCGATTGCCTCGAGCCGCCCGCGCGAGCGCGCGAGCCACACCCGGGCCGTGCCCGCGGCGATCGCCCACGCGCTGTCGGAGACGACGCCGATCGTGAGGAAGATGGCGCCGAGCAGGAGCAGCTGCAGCGGGACGTGCCCGCGGGCGGGATCGGTGAACTGAGGCAGGACGACGGTGAAGATGATGACGGCCTTCGGGTTCGTGAGGCCGACGACGAAGCCCTCGCGCACGATCGTGCGGGTGCCCTTCGGCACCTGGGTGGCGTCGCTCAGGTCGGCGAGCGGCCGCCGGCGGCGGATCATGCGCACGCCGAGCAGCACCAGGTAGACCGCGCCGACGAGCTTGATCGCGGTGAAGACCGCGTCCGACCGCTCGACGATCGTCCCCAGGCCGAGCGCCACGAGCACTGCCTGGACGAGCACCCCGCCGGTGTTGCCCGCGACCGTCGCGAGTGCCGCCCGCCGCCCGAGCGCCACCCCGCGGCTGACGACGAAGAGCACGCTCGGCCCCGGCACGACGATGAGCACGAACGCCGTGATCGCGAACTCGAGCAGGTGATCAGTCGGGGGCACGCCGGTGCGACTCTACCCACACGAACCGGGTTGGCCGGAGTGGGCGTGCCCTACGCGGCGTCGCGGCGGCGTCGCCCGGGTCGGCGTCGCCGCGTTCGACGAAGGCGGACGTGAGCATGACGTCGACGATCTGCTTGGCGACGCTGGGCGCGAGGTCGTCGGGGTGGGTGAACTCGAGGATCGTGTGCCCGACGACGTGCTCCACCGGCCGTCCGAGGAGGTCGCAGAACGCGTCGTTCACACGCACGAGGCGCAGGTCCGGTGTGAGGATCGCCATGCCGATCGCAGCCTCCTCGAAGCCCGCAGAAGCGCCGGCTGGTGCGGCGGACGCGCACCTCATCGAGCCGCGGGACGAGCGGAGCGATCGCCGCGGCGAGGAGCATGTAGGCCGCGACGGACCACGAGGTTCCAAAGCGCGGGGCGGCGAGCAGTCCGAGTGCGGCCGCCACCACCACGGTCGGCACCGCGAGAGGCGCGCCCGACGGCGGCGGCGGACGAGGGGACTTCGGCGCCGACCCGACGTGTTATCGAAAGATTATGGAAAGTTGCGTAGGCCAATTACCCCAATTTGGCTCCCAGAGGCCTATTCCTAACAGTCTCCTTACGCAATTCCCGCCCGGTCCTGCCGATGGTTGCCCTCGCTTGAGTCATCCCGAGTCAGTTTTCAGGAGGGTCATCATGGGGGAAGAGTCCGGAAGCGCAACCGCCGTCCGATCGTTCGACGAGGCGATCGCAACTCGCACGGCGAAGATCGGCATCATCGGCCTCGGCTACGCCGGGCTGCCGCTCGCCGTCGGGTTCGCCGACTCCGGGTTCGACGTCATCGGCATCGATCTCGACCCCGACCGCGTGCAGTCGGTCAACTCCTGCCGGTCGTACCTGACCGACATGAGCGACGGCGACCTCACCCGCCTCGACGGGCGCGTCTCGGCCGCCACGACCTACGACCGCGTCGACGAGGCCGCGGCCTTCATCATCTGCGTGCCGACGCCGCTCTCGAAGACCCGCACCCCCGATCTGTCCTATGTCGTCGCCGCGGTCGAGGCGGTCGCCGCACGGCTCGTCCCCGGCCAGCTCGTCGTCCTGCAGTCCACCACCGTCCCCGGCACGACCGACGAGCTGCTCGTCTCCGCGCTCGAGCGCGCCACCGGCGGCACCGTCGGCCGCGACTTCTTCGTCGGCTACGCCCCCGAGCGGGTCGACCCCGCCAACAAGGCCGGCTGGACGCTGCACACGACGCCCAAGCTCGTCTCCGGCGTGACGCCCGAGTGCGCCCGCCGCACCGCGCTCGTGTTCGAGCAGGTGTGCGAGACCGTCATCCCCTGTGGCTCGCCCAGGGTGGCCGAGCTCGCGAAGCTGTACGAGAACACGTTCCGCCAGGTGAACATCGCCCTCGCGAACGAGCTCGCGCTCATGTGCCAGCGGCTCGGCGTGTCCGCCTGGGAGGTCATCGACGCCGCGGCGACCAAGCCGTTCGGCTTCCTGCCCCACTACCCCGGCCCCGGCCTCGGCGGCGACTGCATCCCGGTCGTCCCCCACTTCCTGTCCTACCGCCTGCGTGAGTGCGGCTACCAGACCCGCATGATCGACGCCGCGCACGAGATCAACACGACGATGCCCGACTTCGTCGCCGAGCTCGTGACCCGGGCGCTGAACGATCGCGGCAAGGCGGTGCGCGGCGCCCGGATCCTCCTGTGCGGGGTCGCCTACAAGCCGAACGTGTCCGACCTGCGCGAGTCGCCGGCGCTCGTGATCTTCGAGGAGCTGCAGCGCCGCGGCGCCCAGCTCGCCTACGCCGATCCGCACGTCGCAAGCGTCACCGTTGGCGACTACGTGTACACGGCCGCCCGGTGGGACGAGGCGATCGTCGCCAGCGCCGACGTGGTCGTGATGCTGACGCCGCACGACGAGTTCCTCGAGGCCCCACTCTGGGATGCCGCCGAGACGGTCGTCGACACCCGCAACGTGGTTGCGCCCCGCGAAGGCGTGTACCAGCTGTGAGCGCCGGACCGACCACGCAGCGGCCGGGGTCGGTCGCGAGCCGCCTGTTCCAGGCCGGCTGCGTCGCAGCCGGAGTCGCCGTCGCCTATGAGAGCGCGCGCCGCATGCGGCTCGACGCTCTCGAGGCGGCGGGACGCGCCGACACGGCCCCCGCGCAACCGCTCGCTCCTCCGGCTCCGGCCCTCGCCGAGCCGGAGGTGGCGGCGGCCGTCCCCTCGCAGGCCTTGCCGGCGATGATCGAGCCGGAGCCGGCCTTCGAGCCGGAGCTCGCCTTCGAGCCGGAGCCGGAGCCGGCCCCGGAGCCG
>DASXOR010000191.1:0-19713 GCA_036494095.1 Gaiellales bacterium
GGCGGTCTTCAACACGCGTGCGCTCTCGCTCACGCTGGCGACGAACGTGCCGCTCGAGCGCCACGGCGACGACGTCAGCGCCCAGTTCGACCTCTCCAACGGCGCCAGCGCGACCTTCGTCCTGCAGCCGAACACGCGCGGCCAGAAGCTCAAGCCGATCTCCGAGGGCGCTGCCGCGGAGTCCTTCGAGAGCACCGTGCGCTTCTGGCGGGGCTGGCTGGCCCACTCGGTCTACAAGGGCCGCTGGCGCGAGATGGTGAACCGCTCGGCGCTGACGCTCAAGCTGCTCACCTACCGGCCGACCGGCGCGATCGTCGCCGCGCCCACCACCAGCCTGCCCGAGCACGTCGGCGGCGAGCGCAACTGGGACTACCGCTACACCTGGGTGCGCGACGCCGCCTTCTCGCTCTATGCCCTCCTGCGCCTGGGGTTCACCGAGGAGGCCGGGGAGTTCATGGGCTGGCTCACCGACCGCTTCGGCGAGACGTCCCACGCCGAGCATGGCCCGCTCCAGATCATGTACGGCATCGACGGCCGCGCCGACCTGCGCGAGGAGGTGCTCGGCCACCTCGAGGGGTATGCCGGCTCGGCGCCGGTGCGGATCGGGAACGGCGCTGCGACCCAGCTCCAGCTCGACATCTACGGCGAGCTCATCGACTCCGTGTACCTGTACAACAAGTACGGCGAGCCGATCTCCTACGACTCCTGGACAGAGCTGCGGAAGATCGTCGAGTGGCTGTGTGACAACTGGGACCGGCCGGACGAGGGCATCTGGGAGACGCGCGGCGGTCAGCAGGACTTCACCTACTCGCGGCTGATGTCGTGGGTGGCGATCGAGCGGGCGGTGCGGATGGCCCGCTACCGCGGCCTGCCGGCCAACATGGTCAAGTGGCTCGACGTGCGCGACCAGATCACCGACCAGATCATGACCCGCGGCTGGAACCCGAAGCGGGGCGCGTTCGTCCAGCACTACGGCTCGGACGTGCTCGACGCCTCACTGCTCCTGATGCCCCTGACCAAGTTCATCGCCCCGAAGGATCCGCGCTGGCTGCGGACGCTCGACGCGGTCGGCCGCGAGCTCGTCGCCGACAGCCTCGTCTACCGCTACAACGCGAAGGCCTCGCCCGACGGCCTGCAGGGCGACGAGGGCACCTTCTCGATCTGCACGTTCTGGTACGTCGAGGCGCTCGCCCGGGCAGGGTTTGTGGACGAGGCCCGGCTGGTGTTCGAGAAGATGCTCACCTACGCCAACCACCTCGGCCTCTACTCCGAGGAGATCGGCCCGTCAGGGGAGGCGCTCGGGAACTTCCCTCAGGCGTTCACGCACCTGTCGCTGATCAGCGCCGCGGTCAACCTCGACCGCCAGCTCGGCTAGTCGTCCGGCCACAGCGGCTGGACGATGTCGACCACGGTGCCCTCGCCGGGGGCGGTGGTGATCGCGACCGTGCCGCCGGCGGCGTCCACGCGCTCCATCAGCGACTCGAGGCCCAGATGGTTGGTGCGCCTCGCGCGGGCGAGCGCGGTCTCGAGGTCGAAGCCACGGCCGTCGTCTGCGACGCGCACATGCACGATGTTCTCACGCCGCTCCAGGCTCACGACGACCGCCGTCGCGCTCGCGTGGGCGCGCACGTTGCCGAGGATCTCCGTGATCGACCGGAAGATGAGCGTCTCCATCGTCGCGTCGATCCGCTCCTCGAAGCCCGCCACCTCGAGGGTCGTCGCGACTCCGGTCTCGGCCTCCATCGTGTTCAGCGACTGCCGCAGCGCGATGGCGAGGCCATGGTGCCAGAGTGCCGCCGGCCGCAGGTCAAAGGTCATCCGGCGGGTGCGCTCGACGGCCCCGGAAATCAGCTCGGACAGCTGCTCGAGGCCGCGCGCCGCCCGCTCGACGTTGCCGTTCTGCACCGCCAGGCGCACGCTGTCGAGCGAGATCACGCACGCCGACATCACCTGGATGGTGTCGTCGTGGAGGTCCGCGGCCACGCGGGAGCGCTCCTGCTCCTGCGCGCGCACGAGCCGCTCCATCAGGTCGCGGTGGCGGCGTTCGAGCGCCGCGAGCCGCTCGGCGCGCTGGTCGGACTGCTCGCGCAGAAGGACACCGCGGCATGTGGCGGCAACCTGGTCGGTCACCGTCTGCATCGCCAGCGCGTCGGCGGCGTCGAACAGGTCGGCGTGCTCGTCGTACACCCCGAGCACGGCGATGCACGTCCCGTCCACGATGACCGGCGTCAGGAGCTCCGACGGCAGCGGCATCGGCGCCGGCCAGTCGTAGGCGGGGTGCGTCGGAGCGTCGGCGAGCACGAGCTGCTCGCCCGAGGCGATCACCGTCCCGACGGTGCCCGCGTCGATCGGCCGGCGCAGGCCGGGCGCAGTGGTGCCCTTGTCCCCGAGGTTGGACACCACGACCTGCTCGGCCGTCTCGGGGTGGACGCGGATGGCGATGGCCGCCGAGTATCCCCGGCCCTGATGCACCGTCTCGACGACCGCCGCAAGCACCTCGTCGATCGTCTCAGCAGACGCGATCGCCCCGGCCACCTCGGCCGTGAGCGCGAGCCGCTGGGTGCGCTGGTCGGACTCCTTGCGCAGCCGCACGCCGCGCAGGGTCGCCGCAACCTGCTCTGCGACGGTCTGCATCAGGGTCGCGTCGGCCGCGTCGAACCGGTCGCGGCGGTGGTCGTAGAGGGCGATCGCGGCCGACGTGGGGCCGTCGAACACGGGCGTCACGAGCGCGGACTGGTAGGCCAGCTCCGCGTCGCCGGCGCCCCCCTCGCTCGTGAGCCGGCCGACGATGATCTGCACTCCGCTCTGCAGGGCCGTGCCGGCCGCGCCCGAGCCGGCCGGCCGGCGGGTACCCTCGACCGACTCGCCGACCCGGACGCGGTCCGTCACGACTGTGTACTCGCCGCCGTCGGGCAGGGCCAGGATGGCTGTCACCGCGCCGTAGTCGGTCGGGTCGAAGATCGCCTCGACGGCCGCCCGCAGCACCGACTCGGCGCTCTCCGCCTCGGCGACGGCGCTTGCGACCGAGGCCGTCAGGGCGAGTCGCTGTGCCCGCACCTCGGACTCGCTGCGCAGCTGCACACCCCGCAGCGCGGCGGCCAGCTGCTCGGCGACGGCGGTCATCAGCGCCCGGTCGGAGTCGTCGAACTGGTTCATCGGCCGGCTTGCGACCTCGAGCACGGCGACGCACCGGCCGTCGAGCATCACCGGCGTCGAGAGCAGCGAGTCGAACGACTCCTCCTCTCCCCACGGCACGTACGCGGGGTCGTCCTCGTGACGGTTGATGAGCGTCTGCTCCCCCGAGCCGACCGTGCGGGCGGTGATGCCGGTACCGATCGGCCGCCGCAGGCCGGCGAAGCCGTCGCGGTCTGCGCCGACGTCTGCCACCACGAGCTGCTCGGCGGAGTCCTCGAGCACGGTGATGGCCATGACCGCGTCGTAGTTGGCGCGCTCGTGCACCGTCAGCACGGCGACCCGCAGCGCGCCCTCCGTCGTCTGCTCGGCTGCGAGCAGCTTCGCGATCTCGGCTGCGAGCGACAGACGCCGGGCCTGCCGCGCCGACTCCTCGCGCAGCTGCACGGCCCGGATGGCTGCGGCGACATGATCGGCGATCGTCTTGACGAGCTCCTCGTCGTCGCTGTCGAACCAGTTGGGATGCTCGTCCGAGATCACGAGCGCGGCGGCGCAGCTGCCCTCCACCATCACCGGGGCGATCAGCACCGAGTTACCCGGCTCGCGTGCCGGCCAGGAGAACGCGGGGTGGTCGCCGGCGCGCCCGAGGCGCAGCACCTTGCCGGACGTGATCGCCGCGCCCGGGATGCCCGCGGCAGCCGGGACGCGCAGGCCGGTGTACACGTCCGTCCCGCGGTCGCGCGCGAACACCGCCCGGCGATCGCCGGTGACCGGCTCGACGAGCCACGCCGTCAGGCCGGAGTAGCCGGTGTAGCGGCTGATCGCCTGGGCGGCGTCGTGGAGCGCCTGTTCGACCGACTCGGGCGAGCGCAGGGCGCGGGCGACCTCGGCGATGACGTTCAGGCGGGTCGCGCGGCGATCGGACTCCTCCCGCAGCGCGGCTCCCTGGAGGGCTGCGGCGACCTGATCGGCCAGCGTCCGCATGAGCAGCGCGTCGGAGTTGTCGAACTGGTCCGCGCGCAGGTCGCTCAGGCCGATCACCGCCTCGCAGCGGCGATTCACCACGACCGGCGTCGCGAGCAGCGACTCGTACCCTGCCGCCGCCCACGCGCCGCCGGCATCGGCGAGGTGGGAACGGCCGAGCAGCGCCTGCTTCCCGGTGCGGACGACCTGGCCGATGATGCCCGACCCGAGCGGGTGGGCCGACACGGTCACGGTGTCGCGCCCGCGCGTGATCGTCCACATCCGCTGCGTCCCGTGCCGGTGGTCGGCCACGGCCGTCCAGACCGCGGTGTAGTCGGTGTGCCGGTGCAGGGTGACGGTGACGGTGCGCAGCAGCTCGTCAACCGTGCCGGTGGCCGCGATCTCCCGGGACAGGTCGGAGGCAAGCTCGAGCCGTTGCGCGCGCCGCTGCGACTCGTCCTGCAGACGCCTCGAGCGCTCGCGCATGCGCACGCCGATGAGCGCGGTCGCCACCTGGTCGGCAACGACCTGCATGAGGGCCGCATCGGCCGCATCGAAGCGGTCGGGCTCGAGGTCGGCCAGCTCGAGCACCCCCTCGCACCGGCCCTCGACCATCACCGGCGTCAGGACGAGCGACTCCCACCGCCCGTCGGCCGACCACGAGTAGCGCGGGTCGGCGGCCGCCTCGGCCAGTATGAGCGGAGCGCCCTCGGCGATGCAGGCTCCGACCAGGCCGGCGTCGAGTTTGCGCCGGAGCGTCTGGGTGCTGGCGACGTCCCCGCCGAGGTCGACCACCACGACCTGCTCGCCCGCCCTGCGATCGACGATCGTGGCGGTGACCCCTGCGTAGCGCGTGTGCTCGAAGATCGCCGTCGCCGCCATCCGGAACGCCTCGTCGACCGAGGTCGCGCCGCCGACGGCGCTCGCCACGGCCTGCACGAGCGTGAGCTGCTCGGTGCGCAGGTCTGCCCGGCGCGATGCCGAGATCGCGTGCGCCGCGAGCTCGCACACCGTCGAAAGCAGCGCCGACTCCTCGCCGAACGGAGCGCCGCCCGGATCGCGGCTGACCACGAGCGTCGCCACGGCATCGCCGTCGATGTGGATCGGCGCCGACAGGCTGGGGCCGCCCTCGGGCCCTGGTGGCAACGGCTCTCCTCCCGCCAGCGGCAGCACCAGCGCGCGGTCGGCGCCGAGTGCGAGGCGGGCGCGGTCGGCGATCTCGCGCAGGGTGTCCGATGGAAACGGGTCTGGCATGGTGAACGGATTGTCCTTCCGGTGGGCCGGCAGAGCCTACGCAAAATGGGGGAGGTTGTCCCACAGATTGGGGTAGGCCGCGAGCGGCGGCCGGCCATCTAGACTGAAGGCCCGGGCGGTTAGCTCAGCTGGGAGAGCGCCTGCCTTACACGCAGGAGGTCACTGGTTCGAACCCGGTACCGCCCACTCCCGCAAGCCGGATAACCAAGCCGTTCCTTGCTTATCACGACTACGGCGCTGGGTGTGCCTGCGACCCCTGTGCGACCCCGCCGCGCACAAGTCGGTCAAACGCGGCCGCTGGGAAGCTGCCCAGCTTGCGCATCCCCGGCGTGGGCCGTCGCTTCCGTCAGAGTGAGGTCGAGAGGTGGCTCGAGCAGCATCGCGACGGCGCGACGCGGCAGCGTCGCGGTGATGGCGGTGGTCCCCGTCCAGGCGGGCGGGCACCTGTTCGACTTCGACGTTGAGCCGAGACGCGACGATGCGGGGCTCGTCATCCCAGCATGTACGGCCGAGGACGGGCGCTTGCAGAGCCAAGATCGCGGGGTAGCCTCGCCGAGGTGTCCCGCGAGCACCTCACCGCCTGGAACGCTGCCGGCGATCTCCGAGCCGCCGAGTAGCTCGCGCGAGAGCTGCGGGTGGACGTCTTCTTGCGGCCACTCGTCGGCCTGGGCGATCGCCGCTTGATTAGTGACGTCGGCCTCGGTGCGCAAATACGCGGCAGCCAGCTCCAAGTAGTCGACGAGGCGCTCCCGGTCTGTCCGCGGCGGCTCACCCACGCTCAAGAGGATGGTGCTGGAGCGGTTATGCGGCTTCCCGCAGCTAGGGCAGGCCGCCTCGACGTACGGGACCGTCCTTGAGCCACGCGGCGCGCGCCCTGTCCGGAAGAGTCGGGCGCTATTACCGCAGACGATGAGGGCGGTCGGCGTCGGGAGCCGCTTGCGTCGACCGCCCTGGAGTGCGCGAGGCAGAACGTCAGGTGTGAACTGCTAGCCAGCGAGCGCGATCACGTCGCGCGAGAGTGTCCCTTGCGCGTTGAGGTTGTGGATGCTGACGTGTCCTTCGGCCGCATTCACTGCGCCGGTGCCGCCGGTGATCGCGAGTGTGAACCGTTGGGCGTTGATGTTCGTCTCGCCCGCGTACTCGACGGTTCCGCCGGCGACGTGGGCGGTGCCGGCGCAGTGAAGCACCGTTTGCGTCTCAAGGACGCAGTAGCCGTGGTTGGAGCCGACCTGGTGACTCTGGGCCGGGTTCCAGAACTGGCTTCCGAAGAAGAACTCGTCCCCCGCCGTCGGCCCCGGCTGTCCCAGGTCGAGGAAGTGCTGCGATGTCGTCTTCTCGATCACCACGATCGTGCGGCCACCGCCTTCGCTGGAGGCCGACGCGAACGAGGCACCACCGATCGCCATCGCCACCAGCGCACCCACTCCGGCCGTCATCAAGCATTTCCGCAACATGAGAACCCCCTTCTCATCGTCGTCGATGCTCCCGATCAGCCTCGCGGCCATCCACCATAGGCTGCCCTTTCAAGCGGTCAGGCAAACGCTTACGGGCGACAACGCGAGCGTTGTCAGGTGTGGTGCTGGGCGTGGTCGAACTCCAGGGACGCCCGTCAATCCTCCACGGTGTGGCCGCGAGCCCTGTTCACCGCCGCAGCAGGCGCATCCCAACCCGTCTACGCATCTCCGAGGCGAATACAAGGGCTGCTCGCCTACGCTCTCGGGACCAGTTACGACTTCCGCTGACCATCGCCCGTCGGTTGCCTCCGGCGCCGTCGCCTAGCGAGAGATGCCGGGTCGCCGTGGTTCGAACGCCGAAACGGCGCCCCGGCACCTCCTAAGCTTTCCCAGCCTCGACACGTGGGCAAACGCGGTCGCCGTAGTCGGTCTGGGCTTAGGTCGGTTGCGCCAGACCGTCCGGATCGCGACGGGGTCTAGCCTTTCTTCCTGGTCAGCGGTAACCTGTCAACGTCTCGTGAAGGGTCGGTTGTCGGGTAGCGAGACAGGGCGAACGGGGGAGGTGACGATGGGCATCAACCCGACGCGATTCGCGATTGCGGTATCTGCGTCACTCGCATCTTTGGCGGTCGGCCTGCTGCTGGGGGTGAGCGCCGGAGGCAGCCATGCAGCGCACGTCCTCCAAATAGAGACCGTGACCACAACCACCGGCGCGACCGCGCACGCGCCCATCACCCAGACGGTCACGGTGCCGAAAATCATCACGGTGGCGACGACGGTCACCCCTCCGCCCATGATTATCGACGTCGCCGTCCGGCGTCCGCACTCCGGCCGCCGCGCCACACCGGGTACGACACATCCCACCCACAACCCAACGCCACCCACCAAACCCCAGCCGAAGCCCGCGAAACCTCCTAAGGGACCTAAGCCACCAAAACAGCAGCCGCCGCCACCGCCGAAGCCGCCGAAGCCGCCGAAGCCGCCACCGCCGAACCCGCCACCGCCACCGCCGAAGCCGCCACCGCCGAAGTGAGTTCGACTCTGGTGGGCGGGATCGACCAGTCTCGCCGCATCAGCGTTTCGAGTCCGCCGCTGCGGATGCACGCCGCCTCGATCATGTCGTAGGCGCGTCGAGGCAGGGTTACGGTTATCCGCGGCGGGGTGTCTGCGTCTAGCCGAATCGTGGGAATGTCGACCTTCCGCCACGACGCCGGTATCTGCCGATTCTGCCGTGCGAGTTCTGCGCGTGCTGGGTTGCGCTGCCACGCCACCTCAGCCGCCGCGTACTCATCCGCCGACGACCGGGTCGCCATCGCCACAGAACTACCACCCCGGACTGGGGCCACCAGTTCGTGGGCTGCCAGTAGACGTAAGTCGGCGTCGCAGTCGGCGCCCCCGGGAGGCTCTTGAGGCCAAGGTGGTGCTTGACGAGTTGGGTGGCGCCCAGGTGCCCTCCTTGCGCTCGGCAATCGCGGCGAAGTCGCCGTCGTCCACGCGCGTCCTCGGGGAGATGTGTTCCGTGAGCTTGCTCTCGACGGCCACGACGGGCGACCCGGCCAACCAGAGTGCTGCGGGTCGACGAGCGACGGAGCGAAGCTGTTCGCCGCGAGGGCCGCCGACGAGTGCGCCGCGAGAAACTTCGGTAGGCGCCCACTCCTCCACGCCAGCTCACTACCCGCGCCCTGTCCGATCTGACCCAGGGCGACGTCCGCGCAGCGTGCAGCGAGTGGATGCACGAACTGCATTCGCGCCGCCGCCAGGATCCTCGTTCGCCGATTCCGGGATGCCACCGCTGATCGGGTCGAGGATGTAGCCCCGCCTGTCGAGCGTGATGCCTGCGGCCGCCCGCGGGCGCTCCGCCAGATGCGGCGTCACACTTTCCGCGAGTGCGTCCGCGCGGCTCACCGCACTCGGTATCTCGCCCGCATCACCGCTCCCGCACGCGTCCGCGCAGGCAGCGGCAGCGGGCGGGGATCGCGCCGCAGTCGGCGCAGCGCGACTGGATCTGGTTCGCCGACCAGCAGGCGATCAGGAACAGGCACACGGCGACCGCGAACGCCGCGGCCGGGTTGATCTGGAGCGTCGATCCGCCTCCGGTTCCGGCGTGCTGCTGGACGTAGTGGTGCCAGAAGGTGGTGTACGGCAAGGTCGCGCCCTCCGGGCCGGACTCTACCGGGGCCGGCGCACTCGGCCGGGTGACGAATCCCGCGATCTGCCGGACCTGCCGGGGCCGGTGTCCCGGGGCTCGCCGTGCGACCCGGGCGACCCGCGGCGGCCGCGCCGAGACCACGGCCGCGCCGGGCCGGTCGGGGTGCGATCAGACCCGCCGCCCCCACCGCCGTTGGTGCCGTCGTCGAGCGTCATGGGCAGGGCGCCTCTGAAGAGCCACACGAGCACGGCCAAGACCACCGTGCCAGAGAGGGGAAACCCGATGCCGAGCAGATCCAGGGCCGACACGCCGTCACCCTAACACGGGGTGCAGGCCGGGCCTGGGGCGCCAGGTCACCCAGCGACGGCGTCGTAGCAGTCGAGGAAGAGGTCGATGTCGGCCGCAGTGTTGAAGCCGTGCGGATCGACGCGGACGGCGCCGATCGCGCCGATGTCGACGCTGCGGCGGCGGCACTCGTCGAAGACGCGCTGCGGGTCAGGGTGGCGGACCGCGATCACGCTCGCGCGTTGCACCGGATCGCGCGGCGTCAGCACGTCTGCGCCGCGCTCCGCAAGCCCGTCGAGGCAGCGGGAGACGAGCCCCTCGACGTGCCTGTGCAGCCGGTCGATGCCCACGTCGAGCACGAGCTCGATACCGGCGCGGGCCGCGAACACACCGGGCAGGCTCGGCAGCCCGAGCTCGTAGCGGCGCGCATCCGCCACCACCGGCGGCATCGCATCGGGCGGCCACTCGCCGAGGGGCGCGTCCAGCCCCAGGTAGCCCACGTCGAGCGTGGGCGCCACGGCCAGGAGCTCGGGGCTCAGATAGAGGAACCCGATCCCCGGTGGGCCGAGCATCCACTTCATCGCGGTCGTCACGAGCACATCGATCCCGTCGCGGGCGACGTCGATCGGGACGATCCCGGTCGACTGCGCGGCGTCGACGAGCAGGTGCGCCCCGTGGACGTGGGCGGCGGCGGCAATGGCTCGCAGGTCGTGCCTGCGGCCGGTGAACGGCGCGACGTGGGTGACGCAGACCGCGACCGTGTCGTCGTCGATCCGCTCGGCGATCGCCCCGGCCGCGTCCTCGACGCCGTCGGTCGCCACGAACCGCACCTCGCGATCGCCGTGGGCGTACCACGGGTAGGCGCTCGACGGGTACGTGCTCGAGTCGACGACCACGTTGCCGGGCCGCTCGCCCAGGATCCGGATCGCGATGTTCGCCGCCCGGCAGGTGTTGTCCGTGATCGCGACGTTGGTGGCGTCGGCCCCGATCAGGCGCCCGAACGCCGCGCGGAGCGCATCCATCGCCCCGAGCATCATCTCGCCGGTGTAGACCCCGTTGGGGTCGTCGCTCCAGCTCACCGTCCACTCGTCCCACGCGGTCCGCACCGGGATCGCAGCGGGCGTGATCGCGCCGCTGAACAGGTACGCACGCGTGCGCGTGACCGGGAACTGCGCTCTGAAGTCGGCGAGCTCCAACCGCGGGCGGCTAGGAATCCCGCTCGGGCGTGATCGACAGCACGGGGCAGGGGGCGATCTGGAGCAGCCGCTGGGTGACGCTTGCGTGCGAGATGACGAATGCGAGGCTCGCCATCGGATCCCCCTTTGATCGGTGGCCGCCGCGACCCGCGGGGCGCCGGCCGAGTATCGAGTATCGGTGCTCGCGATACAAGGGGTGGTGAACGTTTGGTGCCAACCCCCTTCCCATTTGGCGGAGGCACCCTGATACTTGGTTTCGGTATTCCGACGGCTGGAGGTGGGTCAGACATGAAACTTGGGTCATTGACACGGAGGAGCGGGGCCGCGGCCTGCGCGCTGATCTTGATCCCGGTGCTCGCCGCGAGCGCGGCGACCGGGCCGACGATCAGGGCGACGGGCGGCACGCCCCAGTCCGCCACCGTCTCGACGGCGTTCGCGCACAAGCTCTCCGCCCGCGTCCTGGGCGCGAAGGGCAACCCCCGGGTGGGCCTCCTGGTCACCTTCACGGCGCCCAGCACGGGGGCCGGGGGCACCTTCCCGAACAACCGCACCACGTGGTCGCACGCGACCGGCAAGAAGGGCTACGTCCGCGTCGCCTTCACCGCGAACGCGACGGCCGGTGCGTACAAGGTGACGGCGAACCTGAAGAAGGGTGCGCTGAAGACGCCGGCGACGTTCAGCTTGACGAACACGCCGTAAAGACCGGCGCGCCGGAGACGGCGCTGCGGCACACTGTTGGGGATGGGCACGAGCATCCTTACGGCACTTCCGACGCCCACGTGGCAGACCGCCGCGTGGGTCGTCGGCGTGTTTGCGGCCGCGTGGCTCGTCTCGCGCCTGTCCGGGCGGCTCGCCAACTGGGTCGTGCGCCGCAACGAGGCCAGGCACATGAGCGGCGACGGGCCGGCCGACACCGGCGTCATGACGTCGCTCAAGCGGCGCGAGACGGCCATTTCGCTGATCCGCACAAGCGTGCGCTACTTCGCCTACGGCGCCGCCCTGATCCTGGCGCTGGGCGCGCTCAGCTTCGGCGGCCGCAGCGGCACGGTCGCCGGCGCCTCCCTGATCGTGGTGCTGGTCGGCTTCGCCGCCCAGCGGTTCCTGACCGACATCCTGGCCGGGTTCTTCATGTTCTTCGAGGGCTGGTTCTCGGTCGGCGACAACGTCAGCATCGCGCCGCTCAACCTGCAGGGCGTCGTCGACGAGGTCGGACTGCGGTCGACCCGCCTGCGCGCGATCAACGGCGAGATCGTGCGCGTGCACAACTCCTACATCCAGTCGGTGCGGGTGCAGCCACGGGGGGCGCGAGAGGTCGAGGTGGAGTTCTTCGCCACGAGCGAGGAGGCGGGCCGTGAGCTCGTGACCGAGGTGGCGCGGCTCATGCCGGCGGGGCCGACCAGGCTCGTGCGGGCGCCCTGGGTCGAGGAGGTCGAGCCCCTCGACGACGACCTGGTGCGGATCCGGGCCCGCGCGACGGTTGCCCATGGCCGCGAGTGGCTCGTCGAGACGTTCCTGCCCGATCTGCTCAAGGAGCGCGGCGAGGACGTCATCGTGCACGGGCCGATCGTGTGGCACGTCGACGAGACGGCGCAGCGCGAGTTCGCGCGGACGCTCGGCCTGCGCGAGCGGACGCCCTGACCGGCGGCATGGAGCCAATCATCTAGGCTGGCCGGCGTGGCCGATCCCAACGTGCGCAAGGCGGCTGTGCGGCCGACCCCGGAGCAGTACTTCATGCTGCTGGCCGTCGCCACGCGCGAGCGGGCGGCGTGTCTGGGGCGGCATGTCGGCGCGGTGCTCGTCGCCGACCAGCGCATCATCGCGACCGGCTACAACGGTACCCCCACCGGGTTCCCCAACTGCGACGAGGGCGGCTGCCACCGCTGTGCGCACCCGGACGACTACGCCCGCGGCCGCGGCTACGACGTGTGCATCTGCGTCCACGCCGAACAGAACGCCGTGCTGCAGGCCGCGCGGCTCGGCTACAGCGTGCAGTCGGCCCGCTGCTACACGACCCTGCGGCCGTGCTTCGGCTGCCTGAAGGAGCTCTACCAGGCGGGAGTGAGCGGCGTCCGCTATCTCAACGGGTGGCTGCCGTCAGACCCGGTCGAGGCCACGGCCTATGCCGCCCTTCTCGCCGAGATGAGCGCTCGCGGTGTCGAGGTCGAGCCGTTGCACCTACCTGCTGAGCTGCTCGATCTGAGCCCGGCGAGCCTCTCGGCGGCCGACGATTCGGGCTAGGCGCTCTTGCGCAGGCGGCGCAGACCGCGGCGGTCGTTCCAGTCGAACGACAGCGGGTTCGTCGGCGGGGCGACCGTGTCGGGCACGATCAGCGTCTCGGTGGCCTCGACGACGTCATCCAGCCGCAGCACGATCCGCAGCGGCCGCGGCAGCTGCACCGGCGCCCGCAGGCCTTCCCTGTGGGGCTCGGCCAGGATCACGCTCAGGTGATGTGCGTGCAGCCGCTGCCGCCACGCGGCCACGTCTTCGGGCCGGCCGGCGGCACCGCACGCCGCGCAGGCCTGCAACGGCCGCTTGGCCGCGTCGCACTCGGGGCAGTCGATGGTGATCCGCATGCTTACCCTAGATTCGGCCGATTCCGCTGCTGTCTTTAGCTCCGGCTCAATTTTCGCGGCCGGCGGACGACCACCGGAGGGATGGAGCAAGGGTCCTCTCTGCGCCGCCTCGGCGGAGTGCTTGCGTTCGCGGCGGTCGCGGCGCTCGCCGGCGCCTGCTTCCACGCGGAAGCCGCGCACGCCGGCACCCTGCTCGACGCAAAGCGCGCCCGCTACGCACACGTGCGCACCGAGATCCGCCATCTCGACAGCCACGCCGAGGTGTTGACCGAGCAGTACGACAAGGTCGTCTGGCAGCTCGGGGTGCTGCGCAAGCGGATGAAGATCGCCACCCACCGCCTGATCGTCGAGCGGGCCAAGCTCCGCTACGAGCAGGGGGTGCTCGGCCGGCTCCTCGTCGAGCAGTACAAGGGCGGCGACCCGCACACGATCGAGATCGTGCTCGAGGCGTCGTCGCTTTCGCAGGTGACCGGCGGCATGGATCTGAAGCAGCGCCTGGACACGGCCGTCGCCGACACCGTGCATGCGATCAACGCCGCCAAGCAGGCGATCGTCGCCGAGCGGCGCGCCATCGCCGCTGCGCAGGTGCGCGAGCGCGCCGACAAGCGCCAGATCATCATCCGCCGCCGCCAGATCCGGAGCGAGCTGCGCAAGCGCCACCGCCTCGTCGGCATCCTCGGCCGGCAGATCACCGTCATGACGGCCGCCGACCGCATCGGCCAGGCCGACCTCGCCCTCGAGGCGCAGAAGTGGCTCACCGCCGACCTCAAGGCCGACGCCGCCGACCCCGGACAGGAGCTGCGCGACCGGATCGCCCTCGAGGCGCTGCAGCAGATCGGCGTCCCCTACGTATGGGGCGGCGCGGCGCCGAGCGGCTTTGACTGCTCTGGGCTCGTCATGTGGCTGTGGGCGAACCACGGCTACGCGCTGCCGCACTTCGCCGCATCGCAGTACCACATGGGGCCGTTCATCACGCCCGCCGAGCTGCGCCCCGGCGACCTCGTGTTCTTCCACCACCTCGGCCACGTCGCCATCTACATCGGCAACGGCTGGGTGGTGCACGCCCCGCACACCGGCGACTGGGTGCGGATGGAGCGCTTCTCGCTGCCCTGGTTCCAGGCCACGTACGTCGGTGCGACGCAGCCCGGCCCGGCCTGAGCGTCCCCGCCTCGCCCCTAGACTGCGGGTGTGGATCTGGCACCGCAGCTGACGCCGGCCCAGGCCGGTGAGGCTCTGCGCGACGAGGGCGCGACCGCCGTCGACGTGCGCGAGGCCGAGGAATGGCATGCGGGTCACATGGACGGCTCGGTGTGGATCCCGCTGGGCGATCTGGCGGCGCGCGCCGGCGAGCTGCCGCGCGACCGGCCGCTCCTGATCGTCTGCCGTACCGGCGCGCGTAGCGGCTACGCCGCCGACGCCCTGGTCGCCGCCGGCTACGACGCCCGCAACCTGGCCGGGGGGCTGCAGCAGTGGGTGGCGGCCGGGCTGCCGCTCGAGCCGGCGGGAGGGGTTGTTCTCTGAGCGCCGCGGTCCGCATCGGCACGTGCTCGTGGGCCGACGAGACGCTGACGAAGACGTGGTACCCATCCTCGGTGCGCACGGCCGAGGCCCGGCTGCACCACTACGCGGAGCAGTTCGACACCGTCGAGCTCAACGCCAGCTACTACGCGCTTCCGAGCCCGGATGCGACCGCCGCGTGGGCGCGGCGGACTCCGCCCGGGTTCGTGTTCCACGTGAAGGCGTTCGGAATGATGACGCGCCATCCGGTGCGCGCCGAGCAGCTGCCGGCCGACCTGCGCGCCGACGCCCCGGTGGACGACCGCGGCCGCGTCGACCACCCGTCTCGAGAGCTGCGCGGCGAGGTGTTCACGCGGTTCCGCGCAGCGCTCGAGCCCCTGCGCGAGGCGGGCAAGCTGGGCGGGATCCTGATGCAGTTCCCGTCGTACATCACCCGCAAGCAGGCCTCGCTCGAGTACCTGGAGTGGGCGAAGGAGCGCCTCGACGGCGACGAGATGATGGTCGAGTTTCGGCACCGCAGCTGGCTCGAGCCGGAGGCCGTGAACGACACGCTCGCGTTCCTGCGCTCGCTGGAGGCGACCTACGTCATGGTCGATGCGCCCCGCACCGACGCCCGCAACCTGGTGCCGACCGTCGTGGCCGCCACGTCGGAGACGGCGTACCTGCGCCTGCACGGCCGCAACGCCGCCACGTGGAACGTGCGCGGCAGAAGCGCCGCCGAGCGCTTCGACTACCTGTACTCGCGGGGCGAGCTGGCCGAGTGGTCACAGCCGCTGCGCGAGCTCTCGTCGCTCTCGGCGCGCACCTACGCGATGTTCAACAACAACGGCAGAAGCGCCGGCCCGGATGGCCCGATCGCGCAGGCGCCGACGAACGCGGACATGCTGCGCGAGATCCTGCGCGCCGACGGCGTGCCCGTCACGGATTCACCACGATCAGCCCCAGCGTGAGCACGCCCAGCACGACGCCGACCGTGGTCAGGATGAGCGTCATGCGTGAATCCATGTTGGCGAACCGGCCCTCGCTCAGCGCCCGGTCGATCTCGCGCTCACGCTGGTAGGCGTTCACGATGCAGGCGACGCCGAGCACCGCGAACCCGGCCCCCACGATCTCGTACGGCCAGGCGGTCTTGTGCGACAGCGTCGGCACCACCCGGCCCGCCGCCAGGCTGACAGCCAGCGCCGTCAGCCCCGTGCGCCACCACGCCAGGTAGGTGCGCTCGTTGGCGAGGCGGGTGCGCCGGGTGGCGTCCTGCGCCTCGTCGAAGACGCGTCGTCCGGAGGGGCTCTGGCGGCGCTCGATCTCGGACATGCCCAAAGCCTACTTGTGCTGGACGCTGCTCAAGACCGAGTCGGTGAACGCGGCCACGGCCGCCGGATCCGGCCGCGACGTCCTGGCTGCGACATGGTCTGCGAGCACCTCGGTGATGAGGTTCTCCGGGGCGCCGTGGCCGATCGCCCATTCGCCGGCGTCGCGCTTGGAGCGGAAGCTGCCCTCCTCGGCCAGGCACCAGACCCGGCAGGCGGTCAGCACCAGGGTGCTCGGGGTGGCGTTGGCAGCCGCCCAGGCGAGCTCGGCCGCGGCCAGGCTCAGCAGCTCGGCGCGCCCGACCGCGCGGAACACTTCCGCCGCGGGTGGCCCCGCAACGGCCAGGCCGGTGTCGCGCACGAGCGCGAAGTGGCGGGGCAGGTCGGGGTCGCCAGCGTCGCCACCAGGGCGCAGCCGGCCCTCCGCGTCCCACCCGTGCAGCTCGTACGGCGGGGTCGCGGAGGTGTCGAGCGCCGCGGCCCGGGTGATCAGGCTGAACTCGAGCCCGGCCCGCGCGGGGCAGGGCAGCGCGTCGCGGCCGAGCCGCGCCGCGACCTCGTCGCGCACGCGCGCCGTCAGCGGTGCTTCGCACACCGCCAGGAGGTCGATGTCGCTGCGGGCAGGGTCGTAGTCGCCGAGGGTCGCCGAGCCGTGCAGGTAGAGGCCGATGAGGTCTGTGCCGAGCGTCTCGCCCAACCGGTCGGCGACGGCGCTGGCGTAGGCCAGAGCGCTATTCAGAGGCGCGCAGCGGCTCGACGTGCGCGAGCGGCAGCGTCTCGACGGTGCGGCGCCGCTCGACCCGGCGGCGCGTCTCTGCCAGGAAACGGGCGCAGTCGGCAGCGAGCTCGCCCGAGACGAACTCGCCTTTTGGCGCACGCAGCGGCTGCGTAGCCGCGCCGCGCCCAACCGCCGAAGACCGCGTACCCACTTCTCCCAAACTGTGCCAGCCGCGCTACCCCAATGGCAATCGGCCCAAACCGCCGAAGACGGTATTTGCGTGATATTCCCGTGAACAAGTGGAGAGTGTCCGCCGGCCCGCCGGCGGCTCGCCCGGGGCCGGGGCGGGGATACACTCGTACAGCATGGCCCACGCCGACACGCCGTCGCTGCCGCGCCTGCGATCGCGCGCGGTCTCTCTCCGCACGTTCCAGCGGGCCGCCGTCGCGTCGCTCGTGATCCTGTGGCTCGTGGTCACGACGGGCGGGCTCGTGCGCCTGACCGCGTCGGGACTCGGCTGCCCGCACTGGCCGACCTGCTCGACGAACGCGCTCGTCCCGCAGGACTCCGCGCATGCGCTGATCGAGTTCTCCAACCGGGCCATCTCCGGCCTGGCGATGCTGGCCGCCGTCGCCACCGCGGTGATGGCCTACCGCGTCGCTGGGCTCGACCGCCGCATCGCCCACGCGCTCGCCGTCGCCGCGGCGGGCACCGTCGCCCAGGTGCCGCTGGGCGCGGTCACCGTCGAGTTCGACCTGAACCCGTACCTGGTGATGTCGCACTTCCTGCTTGCGATGGCGGTGGTGTCGGTGGCCACCTGGGCCACGCTGCGGGCGCTGCGCCCCCAGCGTGCGCCGGCCGCGCCGGCCGAGCTCCGGCTCGGACTGCTCGCGTGGGCGGCGGTCGCCGCCTACCTCGCGCTGATCACGTCGGGCGCCTTCGTGACCGCGGCAGGACCGCATCCCGGCAGTACCAGCACCCCGATCGAGCGGCTCGGCAACTTCTACGACGCCGCCTATGTGCACGTGCGCGTCGCCACCGCCTTCACGCTGCTCTTCGGCGGGACGGCCGTGTGGCTGTGGCGGCGGAGCAGGGGGAGCGGAGCGCAGCGGCTCTCGATCCTCGGGCTCGTGCTGCTCGGATGTCAGGCGGCGGTCGGCGAGTACCAGTACCGAAACGGTCTGCCGTGGGCCGTGATCGCCGTTCATGTCGCGCTGGCGGCGACGCTCCTCATCACCGTCGTCGTGGTCGCGAGCCTGATCTGGGAGGGCGATCCGATTCCGGCCTCGACCTCACAGCCCTAGCCGCATCTCGTGCTGGCGGGCGACGAGCCGTCCGCCGAGCTGCTCCAGCGCCTGCGAGAACGGCTCGTCGCTCGGAGCGTTGGTGAAGCGGACGTCCCGCTCGCCCGCTGCCGCTGCGAGCAGGACCTCGGCCGCGGCGACGGCATCGACGGCGGCTGCCTGCAGCACGGAGAGCGTCGCGCCGTCGCGGCAGACGATCGCGCCGGCGATCGCGCCCGCCCGCTCGACGGCCAGCCCATGCAGCGGCGCTCCCCGGTCGTGCAGCCGGTCGAGCACTGCGTCGGCACGCTGCCAGGGCTCGTGGCTCGGGCGGTTGGCTGCGATCCAGGCCTGGGCGGCCCGCGCGTCGAGCGCATGGCCGGATGACGTCCCGGGCGCGGTCGCGGGGAGCGACCACACGACCAGATCGCGCACGGTCTCGAACCCGAGCTTGGCGTACAGCGTGCTCGCTGCCCGGTTGTCCTCGACCACCTCGAGCCAGACCGTGCGGCAGCCGCGCGCGGCGGCTGCCTCGAGCGTCGCGAGAAGGGCGCGCTCACCGTGGCCGCGCCGGCGCTGGTCCGGGATCGTGGCCATGCCGCCCACCCAGGCGTCGGCGCCTCGCACCCCGAGCAGGGCGAACGCGGCGGGCCGGGCGGCGACCACCACGGGTGAGTCGCGCAGCTCGATGTCGTTGCCCTCGAGGTGCTCTCGCAGCGCCGCCTCGTCGAGCTGCATCGGCACGAAGTAGTCCGAGAATCCGGCGTTGAACAGCTCGACCAGCTCTGTGGCCCCGAGCGTGTCGGCGCTGATCACGTTCACGGGCCGGCGGGGGCGCCGCGGAGCGCGTCGACGCGCTCTCGCAGCGACCGCTCGAACACCCACACGTCGGCGTAGGCGAGCACGTCGAAGCCCTGCTCCCGCAGCGCCGCGCCCTCCGCGGCCGTGCCGATCAGCTGGCCGAGCGGCTTTCCGTGTCGCCGGCAGGCCGCGACCAGGCGCTCCACCGCGGCCCGGTACTGCGGATGGCCGAACTCGCCGGGGATGCCCATCCCGAGCGTCAGGTCGAACTGGCCCAGCCAGACCAGGTCGACCCCCGGCGCTGCGGCGATCGCGTCGGCGTTCTCGATCCCGCGGGGCGACTCGATCTGGGCGATGACGACGTTCTCGCGGTTGGAGCGCTCGGCGAGCGCGCCGGCCCCGTCGGCCAGCTCGTCGCTCATGAGCACGCCGAATCCGCGCCGCCCGAGCGGCGGATACTTCGCGCAGGCGACCAGCACCTCCGCGTCGTGCGCCGACTCGACCATCGGCGCCATGATGCCGCGGGCGCCCGCGTCGAGCGCGGAGGCGATCAGCTCGTATTCGGCCCGGATCACGCGCGCCATCGGGTAGACCCCAGTGCCGCGCCCGGCCGCGAGCACGCGGCGCAGCGTCCCCGCGTCCCACCCCGTGTGCTCGAGGTCGAAGAGGGCGAAGTCGGCTCCGGCGGCGGCCAGGATCCGCATGATCCCGGGCGTGTCGAACTCGAACAGCATCGCCCCGACCGCGGCGCCGCGGTCGGCGATGGCGCGGGATATCGCGTTTTCGCCCATCCGGACGACCACGATATCCGCCCGGCGGCCGGGACGGTCCATGAGTGAGCGCGACCGGGCCTGGGTATGCACCTGCCGACGGCGGCTGGGGGCCGGAGCACCGGCAGTGCACGCTCTTGGCTGCCGTCAACTCTCCGCCTCCGTCGGCACGCCAGGCTCTCAAGCCCGGCCGGAGGATGTGCACGTATCCTGCGCCGGGCGTCCCGGCGCGTTCGCCGCGGCGCTCGCCGAGATCGTGCATGCCCCCACGGCCACCTACGCCGCATGAACCCGTTCGCACCGCTCGCCG
>DASXOR010000192.1:0-23323 GCA_036494095.1 Gaiellales bacterium
CTCGACCCCCAGGCCCGGCGCAACCTGTGGGACGTCATCCGCTCGATCAACACCGAGCAGGGCAAGACCGTGGTGCTCACCACGCACTATCTCGAGGAGGCGGAGGAGCTGTGCGACCGGGTGGCGATCATGGACGAGTCGAAGATCGTCGCCCTGGACACCCCCGCCGGCCTGATCGCGGCGCTCGATGCCGACGCGCGGGTGTCGTACACCGACGCCGCCGGTGACCACACGGTCTACGTGAAGGACGTGCAGACGACCGTGCTCGACGTGCTCGAGCGAGCGCGCGCGAGCGGCGACTCGGTGCACAATCTGGCCGTCAAGGGCGCCGACCTCGAAGATGTGTTCATGCAGCTCACCGGCCGGGAGTACCGCGAGTGAGCTTCGGGCGCTTCCTCGCCACCACGCGGGCGCAGCTGCAGATGACGTTCCGGCGCCGGATCACGCTCTTCTGGTCGCTGCTCTTCCCGATGATCCTGATGACGCTGCTCGGGCTGCTGTTCGGCCGGTCGATCAACGCGGGCACGATCGCCGTCGTGCCCGTCCGCGCGCCGGCGCCGGCGGCGGTCATCAGGGTGCTCGAGCATACGAAGGGCGTGACCGTGAAGACCGCACCGACCACGGCGAAAGCGATCCATCAGGTCAGGGACGGCGACCGCGACGCGGCCGTCGTGTTCGTGCCCGGCGCGGGCGGCGCCTACGTCCTGCGGCTGTACACCTCGAGCACCTCGGCCGACCAGGCCGGGATCATCAGAGGGATCGTCGCCGGCGCGTCCGACGGCGTGTCGGTCGCCGTCACCGGCCGGTCGCCGGCGGTGCGGTTCAGCTCGCTCTCGGTGGACTCGTCCTCGCTCACCTACATCGATTTCCTGCTCCCCGGCATCCTGGCGCTCTCGATCATGATCTCGGCGGTGATCGGGCTCTCGACGGTGCTGGTCGACTGGCGCCAGCGCGGCATCCTGCGCCGGATCAAGCTGACGCCGATTCCGCTCACCGAGTTCTTCGCGGCGCGCATCACCGCGTCGCTGGTCGTCGCCGTCATGCAGGTGGTCGTGCTGCTCGCGTTCGGCCGCATCGCGTTCGGGATCCACATCTCGTCGACTGCCTGGGCGGCCATCCCGGTGGCGCTCGCCGGGTGCCTGTGCTTCCTGGCGATGGGCTTTGCGATCGGATCGGTCGTGTCCAATCCCGAGACCGGCGACGCCGTCTCGAACGTGATCACGAACCCGATGATGTTCCTCTCGGGCGTCTTCTTCCCGGTGGCGGCGATGCCGGCATTCGTGCAGTCGATCGCCCGCGCCCTGCCGCTCTACTACATGGCCAACGGCCTGCGCGACACGACGGTGAGGGGGCTTTCGCTCACGCATGTGGCCGGGGACATCGGGGTACTGTTGGCCGTGACGGCAGTCCTGTCTCTGGTCGCGCTGCGGTCGTTCCGGTGGGAGCCTTCGACCTAGGGGGAATGCGGTGCGCTACGAAAACGTGATCGTCGGCGGGGGCCTGGCCGGGGGAATGGTCGCCCAGGAGTACCGCGAGCAGGGTGGCGACGGCTCCGTCCTCATCATCGCCCGCGAGGCGCACGTGCCCTATCACCGCCCGCCGCTGACGAAGGGGTACCTGCGCGGCGAGACGCCGCTCGACGAGGTCTTCATGCACCCGCCCGAGTGGTGGCGGGAGCAGAAGGTGGACGTGCAACCGGGCACCGAGGCGACCGGGATCGACTCCGGCGCGAGAACCGTGACGCTCGCAAGTGGCGACGTGGTCGAGTACGAGCGGCTCGTGCTCGCCACCGGCGCGACGCCGCGCACGCTGCCGGGGATGTCCAGCATCCGCACGCTCGACGACTCGCAGGCGCTGGCGCAGCGCCTCGACGCCGGACCGGGCCACCTGGGTGTGATCGGCGGCGGGTTCATCGGCGTCGAGGCGGCCGCAAGCGCGCGCATGAAGGGCTGGGACGTGACCATGGCCGTCCCGGAGGACGTCGTGTGGGAGCACCTGTTCGGAGCCGAGGTGGCGGCGTACTTCCAGCGCCAGCTGGAGCAGCACGGCGTGAACGTGCACACCGGCACGAAGGAGCTCCCCGCGGGCAACTACGACGTTAAGCTCGCCGGCATCGGCGTCGACCCCAACACGCAGCTCGCGCAGGCCGCCGGGTTCACGGTGGAAAACGGCGTCCACACCGACGACCACCTGCGCGCTGCCGACGACATCTGGGCGATCGGCGACATCGCCAATTACCAGAGCGTCATCCACGGCAAGCGCCTGCGGATCGAGCACTGGGACGTGGCCCTGAACCAGGGCGCCTACATCGGCCGTACGTGGGCCGGCAGGGAGGATGGGCCATACGCCGTCGTGCCGTACTTCTTCTCCGACATCGGCGACTGGACCTGGTTCGAGTACGTCGGCCCGGGCAACGGCCGCGTGGACGTGCGCGGGTCGATGGACGCTGACGATTTCGTGGCGTACTACCTCGACGAGTCCGACCGGGTCACGGCCTGCCTGGGCGTGAACCGCAGCGACGACGTCGAGGCGGCGAAGGCCCTGATCACCGAGCACGCCGCCGCGCCGAGCGCGTAGCAGCGGCTATGATCCTGCGCTCGTGAGCGCCGCCCCCGAAATGCCCGGCGAGCTCGGTCGCGCGCTCCGGCAGCTGCAGTCGGGCGGGATGGTCGTCGTGTGCGACGACCCCGACCGCGAGGACGAGGGTGACCTGTGCATGGCGGCCGAGTTCGTCACCCCGCAGGCGATCGCGTTCATGGCCTGCGAGGCCCGGGGGCTGATCTGCCTGGCGCTCCCCGAGGAGCGCTGCGACGACCTCGACTTGCCGCTGATGGTGCCGGCGAACCAGGGCTCGGACGCCACCGGGTTCACTGTCTCGATCGAGGCGGCCACGGGTGTCACGACGGGCATCTCGGCCGCCGACAGGGCACGCACGATCCAGGTCGCGGTCGACCCGGGCACGCGGCCGTCCGACCTGGTGCGGCCCGGTCACGTCTTCCCCCTCCGCGCCCGCACCCGCGGCGTGCTCGAGCGGCGCGGCCAGACCGAGGCCGCGGTCGACCTCACCCGCCTCGCCGGGCTCACCCCCGGCGGTGTGCTGTGTGAGGTGATCAACGACGACGGGACGATGGCGCGCGGCGCGCTGCTCCAGGCCTTCTGCCGCAAGAACGCCCTCCCGATCGTGACCGTCGAGCACATCGCCGGCTACGTGCGCAGCCTTGCGCCGGCCGTCAGCGCCGTCTAGATCTGGGCGGCCGAGGCGGGCCGGTAGGCGCCGAAGACGTCGCGCAGCGCCGAGCAGATCTCGCCAAGCGTCGCATCGGCCCGCACGGCGGCGATGATCGCCGGCATCAGGTTCACGTCGCCGGCGGCGGCGGCCGAGAGCCGCCCGAGCGCGGCCGCCACCGCGGCGCCGTCGCGGCCCGCCCGCAGCTCCTCGAGCCGGCGGCGCTGGTCGCCCGCGAGCTGCGGCGGCACGTCGAACCGCTCGGGCAGCGCCAGGGTGTCGTCGACGTAGGCGTTCACGCCCACGACGATGTCCTCGCCCGCGGCCACGCGCCGCTCCCGCTCGTACGCCTCGTCGGAGATGACCCGCTGATAGAACCCGGCCTCGATGGCGGCGACCGCGCCGCCGAGCGAGTCGATGTGGTCGATCAGCTCCCGCGCCTCGCGCTCGAGCCGGTCCGTGAGCTGCTCGACGTACCATGAGCCGCCCAGCGGATCGGCCACGTCGGTGATGCCGAACTCGTGCTGGAGCATCTGCTGCGTGCGCACCGCGAGCGTCTGCGCATGCTGGGTGGGGATGGCGATCGCCTCGTCGAAGCACGAGAGCGCCATCGACTGCACGCCGCCGAGCGCCGCCGCGAGCGCCTGCACGGCCGCGCGCACGATGTTGTTCTCGGGCTGCTGCAGCGTCAGCGCCGACCCGGCGGTCTGGGTGTGGGTGCGGAGCATCATCGAGCGCGGATCCTGCGCACCGAACCGGTCGCGCATGACGTGCGCCCACAGCCGCCGCAGCGCCCGGTACTTGGCGACCTCCTCGAAGAAGTTCATGTGCGTGTTGAAGATCCACGAGAGCCGCGGCGCGAACGCGTCGACGGCGATGCCGCGCTCGGTGACGGCGGAGACGTAGGCGATCGCGTTGGCGATCCCGAAGGCCATCTCCTGCGCGGCCGTGCAGCCCGCCTCGCGCATGTGGTAACCCGAGAGCGAGATGGCGTTGAAGCGGGGCGCGGCCGCCGCCGCCCACTCGATCACGTCGGCGGCGAGCCGCAGCGACGGCCGCGGCGGGTAGATGTAGGTGCCGCGCGAGACGTACTCCTTGAGCACGTCGTTCTGGGCCGTGCCGCGGATCAGCGCCGGGTCGCGACCCTGGCGCTCGCAGGCGACGACGTACATCGCCACGAGCACCGCCGCCGGGGCGTTGATGGTCATCGAGGTCGACACCTCGTCGAGCGGGATGCCGGCGAACATCGCCTCCATGTCTCGCACGGAGTTGATCGCGACGCCGACGCGGCCCACCTCGCCCGCGGCCAGCTCCTCGTCGGCGTCCATCCCCATCTGCGTCGGCAGGTCGAAGGCGGTCGAGAGCGCCGACTGCCCCTGCTCGATCAGGAAGCGGAAGCGGCGGTTCGTCTCCTCGGCGGTGCCGAAGCCCGCGTACTGGCGGATCGACCACGGCCGGCCGGCGTACATGTCGCGATGGATCCCGCGCGTGAACGGGAACTCCCCGGGATCGCCCAGGTCGCGCTCGTAGTCGAGATCGACGTCCTCGGGACGCGCGAACCGGCGATCGGTCATCCCCGCCGGCCCTCGCCCTCGCGCTCGGCGCCGACCAGGACGACCATCTTGCCGACGTGCTCGTTGCTCTTCATCATCTGATGCGGCACCGGGCACTCCGCCCAGGGGAACACGCGTGAGAGCACCGGCTTGATCTTGCCCTCCGCGATCAGCTGGTTGGCGCGCTGACACTCGTAGGCGTTCGCGAAGTGGCTGCCCAGGATCGACTTCTGCCGCATCCACAGGTAGCGCACGTCGAAGTCGAGCTGGAACCCCGACGTCGCCCCGCAGATCACGATCGTGCCGAACGTGCGGCAGACGAACACGCTCGTGAAGAAGGTGGCCGCGCCGACGTGCTCGAAGACGACGTCGCAGTCCACACCCCCGGTGAGCTCGCGGATGGCCCCGCCGAAGCGCTTGATCTCGTCCATGTTGCGCTCGCCCGTATCGGGGTCGGCCAGCGCGAACTGGCGCCGGTCGAGCACGGCCGCCGCACCCAGCTCACGCACGAGGTCGATCTTGTCGTCGGAGGAGACGACGGCGATCGCGTTTGCGCCGTGGAGCGCGCACAGCTGCACCGCGAAGGTGCCCAGACCGCCGCCGGCCCCCCACACGAGCACGTTGTCGCCCGGCCGGATGCGGGCCCGGTCGACCAGCATCCGGTAGGCCGTGAAGTAGGTGAGGCCGTAGGAGGCCGCCTCCTCCCAGGTCAGCCGGGGCGGCTTGGGGAGAAGCTGCTGGGCCTGCACGAGGCAGTGCTCCGCGAAGCTGCCCCAATTCGACTCGTATGCCCAGATCCGCTGCCGCGAGCAGGCCATCGGGTCGTGGCCGTTGCACTCGGCGCACTCGCCGCAGCTCTGGTTGCAGTGGATCACGACCTCGTCGCCCGCCTGCCAGCGCGTCACCCCCGGACCGACGCGGTCGACGATGCCGGAGGCGTCCGACCCGGCGATGTGGAAGTCGTAGCCCGTGTAGCGGAAGATCGAGACCGGCAGGCCCGCGGCCGCCCACACGCCGTTGTAGTTCACGCCGGCGGCCATCACCCGCACCCGCACCTCGCCGGGACCCGGCTCCGGCACCTCGATCTGCTCGAGCTGCATGGCCTGCACGGGGTCGCCCAGCCGGTCGGGCCGGATCACCCACGCCGCCATCGTGTCCGCCGGAGACATGGCTTATCGTACCGCCGCGCGGCGCAGCTCCCGTCGCCGGGCGGTCGCGCCGGCCACGGCCAGCTGGCCGCAGGCGGCTGCGATGTCGCCGCCGTGCGAGCGCCGGTAGCTCGTCTCGACGCCCCTGCGGCGGAGCTCCGCGGCGAACGCGCCGACACGGGCGGGGGGCGAGGCGACATAGCCGGCCGCGGTCGGGTTGTACGCGATCAGGTTGACGTGGAAGCCGTCGCGGCCGAGCAGGCGGGCGAGCGCCGTCGCATCGCCCGCCGAGTCGTTCACCCCGTCGAGCAGCAGGTACTCGACGAACACGCGCCGTCCGGTGCTCGCGCGGTAGTCGCGGCAGGCGGCCATGAGCTTCGCCAGCGGGTAGCGCTTCGTCACCGGCATCAGGGTGGTGCGCAGCTCGTCGGTCGGGGCGTGCAGCGAGAGCGCGAGCTTCACCTGCAGCGGCTCTGCGGCCAGCCGCTCGATGCCCGGCACCCACCCGGCCGTCGAGATGGCGATGTGGCGGGCGCCGAGCCCGTATCCGGCCGGATCGGTCATCGTGCGGCAGGCGGCGAGCACCGCGTCGTAGTTCAGGAACGGCTCGCCCATGCCCATCATGACGACGTTCCCGATCCGGCCGCCGTCCTCGTCGCGCACGAGCCGGGCCAGCACGAGCAGCTGCTCGACGATCTCGCCCGCCGTGAGGTTGCGCCCGAGGCCCATCGCGCCGGTGGCGCAGAACGTGCACGCAAGCGGGCAACCCGACTGCGACGAGAGGCAGGCGGTGCGGCGGTTGCGATGGCGCATGATCACCGCCTCGAGCGGGAACCCGTCGTCCGTCACGAGGCCGAGCTTGATCGTGCCGTCGTCCGACCGCAGGGTGTCAGCGACTGCCAGCTCCCGCAGGGGGGCCTCGGCGGCGAGGCGCCCGCGCAGCCCGGCGGGGAGCGCCGTCAGCTCGGCGTACTCAGCCGCGAGGCCGCGCGTGGCCCCCTCGTACACCTGCCGGAAGCGGTACGCGGGCTCGCCCCAGTCGGCGAGGATCGTGCGGATCTTTTCAAAATGCACAGTGGTAGTGTGACCGCAAACCCCCACTCGGAGGTGCACCCATGCCGACCAAGATGCGTACCGACAAAGTTGCCGAATCGATCTCGCCACTGGTGACCCGCGTCACCCAGGACGACGAGCTGCGCGCGCACGCCAAGACCGCGCTCGACTCGGCCAAGTCCATCTACGTCAAGATCCAGGCCGACGGCCCGCGCAAGGCCGCGACCAACAAGGCCGTGACCGACGAGGTCATGCGGGCCGCTTCGGAGATCCGGGCGACGGCCGAGCACCTCACCGGCAAGACAAAGCGCAAGAGCCACAAGCTGCGCAAGCTCATCCTGGGGGCAATGATCGCCGGCGCCGCCGCGGTGGGCCTGAAGAAGGTCCTGGGCCGAGACGAGGACGAGTTCGACTACGAGTCGTAGGCGATGAGCGAGGCGACTCGGGACGCGGCCGAGGCCGCCATCGACGTCCTGCTGCAGGAGAAGCGCGAGTTCCTGCCCTCGTCCGAGTTCGTCCGCACCGCGGTGGTCGCGGACGCCTCGGTGTACGACCAGGCGGACCGCGATCTGGACGGGTTCTGGCTCGAGCGCGCGAATGAGTTCCTGTCGTGGGCGACGCCGCCCACGCAGGGTCTGCAATGGGACGCGCCGCACTGCACGTGGTTCGCCGACGGGGCGCTCAACGTCAGCCACAACTGCCTCGACCGGCATGTCGAGGCCGGTCGCGGCGACAAGGTCGCGTTCCACTTCGTCTCGGAGCCGGTCGACGAGGACGACCGTGCGATCACCTACTCCGACCTGCTCGCCGACGTGTGCCGGTTTGCGAACGGGCTGCGCGCGCTCGGCATCGGCAAGGGCGACGTCGTCGGCCTGTACATGGGGATGGTGCCCGAGCTGGCCGTGGCCATGCTCGCGTGCGCCCGCATCGGGGCGCCCCACGTCGTCGTGTTCGGCGGCTTCTCGGCCGAGGCGCTCGGCGAGCGGCTGGAGTCGACGGGGGCCAAGCTCCTGGTCACGCAGGACGAGGCCTGGCGCAAGGGCGGCCGTGTCCCGCTGAAGGTGACCGCCGACGCCGCCGCCAAGCTGGCTCCGACGGTGGAGCACATGGTCGTGCTGCGGCGCACCGGAGCCGACGTGCCGATGCAGGCCGGCCGCGACCACGAGTGGAGCGAGTTCGTCTCGGCGCAGCCGCACACGTGCCCGGCCGAGCCGATGGAGGCCGAGCACATGCTGTTCGCCCTGCACACGTCTGGCACGACCGCCAAGCCGAAGGCGGTGGTGCACACCTCGGGCGGGTACCTGACCTACGTCGCCGTCACCCACCGCTGGATCTTCGACATCCACTCCGACGACGTGTACTGGTGCGCGGCCGACATCGGCTGGGTGACCGGCCACAGCTACATCGTGTACGGGCCGCTCGCCAACTGCACCACGAGCGTGCTCTACGAAGGCGATCCGATGCACCCCGGCCCCGAGCGGCACTGGCAGATCATCGAGCGCTACGGCGTCACGCAGTACTACACGGCGCCGACGCTGATCCGCGCGTTCATCAAGGCCGGCCCGCAGCATCCGGCCGCGCACGACCTGCAGTCACTGCGCCTGCTGGGGTCGGTCGGCGAGCCGATCAACCCCGAAGCCTGGGTGTGGTACTGGAAGTTCATCGGCGGCGAGCGCTGCCCGATCGTCGACACGTGGTGGCAGACCGAGACCGGCGGCATCCTGATCACGCCGCTGCCCGGGCTCGTGACGACGAAGCCCGGATCCGCCACGCGCCCATTCCCCGGCATCCGCGCGGCGGTCGTCGACGATCACGGCGACCCGGTCGCGCCCGGAAGCGGCGGCTACCTCGTCATCACCCGGCCGTGGCCGGGGATCTTCCGCACCCTCTACAACGACGACGAGCGCTACGTCTCGACGTACTTCTCCCGCTTCGGCCGCCACATCTACTTCCCGGGCGACGGCGCCCGCCAGGATGCCGAGGGCTACTTCTGGCTGCTCGGCCGCGTCGACGACGTGATGAACGTGTCCGGCCACCGGCTCTCGACGATCGAGCTCGAGTCGACCCTCGTCGAGCACCCCGCGGTCGCGGAAGCGGCGGCCACCGCCGCACCCGACCCGCTCACGGGCCAGACGCCGCTCTGCTTCGTGCTGCTGCGGGCCGGCCACGAGCCGAGCGACGCTCTGGCGGCGGAGCTGCGCGAGTGGATCGGCCAGAAGATCGGCAAGATCGCCCGCCCGAAGGCCGTGATCATCGTCGACGACCTGCCGAAGACCCGCTCCGGCAAGATCATGCGCCGGCTGCTCAAGGACGTCGCCGAGGGGCACGAGCTCGGCGACACGACGACCCTGCGCGACCCGGCCGTGGTCGAAGACCTGAAGCGCAAGGCCGACGCGGTGCTGCACCCGAGCGCCTGAACACTCGGTGAACACTCGGGGCCAGGCCCCGGTCAAACACTCGGGGCCAGGCCCCGGTCATTCAGCCGCAGGCTCGGAGCGCAGCGACCGCAGGACGAGCTGGACGGCGACGATCACGAGGACGACCGCGAACAGGCGCTTGAGCACGTCGTTCGGGAGCGAGTCGGCCACGATCTCGCCCAGCTTCGCCGTCGGCACGGAGGCGAGCCCGATCACGACCGCGTCGCGCCAGCGCACGGTGCCGTAGCGGGTCTGCCGCCACGAGCCCATCAGGATCACGGGCACCATCGCGGCCAGCGACGTGGCCACGGCGACGCGAGCGGAGTTGCCGAGGAAGATCAGCGTCGGCACGAAGATGATCCCGCCGCCGACCCCGAACAGAGCCGAGAGCACACCCGCGAGCAGGCCGAGGAGCACGGCGATGACGTCGTGGGTCACAGCGCCAGCTTCGCGGCGGTGAGGAGCAGGAACATTGCGAACGCCAGCACGACCCGGCGGGGCGCGACCCGCTGGTGCAGCCAGGCGCCGCCGACGGCCCCGACCGTCGCGGGCAGGCCGATCAGCGCCGCGTTGCCCCAGTTGACGTTCCCGGCCTGGGCGTGCGAGCCGGCCGCCGCGACCGCGGTGAACAGGATGGCCGCAAGCGACGTCGCCATCGCGGGCTTCGCCGGATAGCCGACGAGGGCGACGAGCAGCGGCACGATGACGATGCCGCCGCCCACCCCGAGCACCCCCGAGAAGAACCCTGCCACCAGTCCGATGCCCACCAGGGCGAGGGTTCGGCGCGACACGGCCGGTATTGTAAGCCCGTGGACGGTAGTCTGGCCCGCCTGGTGGCCCCCCTGCGGGCGCACCCGCGCCGGGGCGCGGTGGTGTGCGACATCGACGGCACGCTCGCCCCGATCGTCGCGCTGCCCGACGAGGCGCGCGTCCTGCCGGCCGCCCTGGCCGCGCTCGAGCGGCTGACCACCCGCTACGCGCTCGTGGCCTGCGTGACCGGCCGCCCGGCCGCCGAGGCGCGGACGCTCGTGCCGATCGATGCGGTTTCGATCTCGGGCAACCACGGCCTCGAGGTGTGGCGCGGCGGCGAGGTGCACCTGGCCCCCCAGGCGGCCAAGTACCTGACGGCGATCCACGAGGCGCTGCAGGTGGTACGCAACGACGGGCTCCTGCCGGAGCTCGGCTGCCACGTCGAGGACAAGGGCATCACGTTCACCATCCACTACCGCAACTCGCCGCGCGCCGACCACGCCCGCCGCTACCTCGAGACCCAGATCGCGCCGCAGCTCGAGCGGGCCGGCCTCGCCTACAACTTCGGGCGCATGGTGCTCGAGGTGCGCCCGCCGGTCGCGGTGGACAAGGGGGCGGCCGTCAAGCGCCTGCGCGGCCGCCACCGCATCGACGAGCTCCTGTTCGTCGGCGACGACCGCAGCGACCTGGACGCGTTCCGCGAGGCGACGATCCGGGTCGCGGTGAACTCGGCCGAGGCGCCCCGGCAGCTGATCGAGGCCGCCGACGCGGTCGTGTCCGGCCCGGACGCGGTGGTCGGACTCCTGAACTACCTGGCCGACGCCGACTGAGCCCGATGCCGCCGGCGCCGTTGCCCGGCGGGCGAAGCTCCCGTACGCTCGAAGAGATGCGAGCGGACGCGATCATGGTGGAGGTCCTGCCGGAGGAGCTGGCGGAGACCGCGCCGGGCGTGGTCGACGTCTTCGACGCGCTCGGGCGCCAGTTCTTCTGGGCGGACGTGGTGATGGTGACCGCCCGCGACCTCGAGACCGACGTGTTCGACGGCGAGATCGTCGACCCGGGGTAGCGCCGCCACCGGCTACTTGAGGAGCTTGCGCAGCTCCGGCCACGACCGCGTGTTGACCACGGAGGCCGGCCCTGTCCAGCCCCGCCGGGCGTTCATGACGCCGAACGGCAGGTAGTCGAGCGCCGCCACCGAGTGCGCGTCGGTGTCGATCGCGATCAGGGCGCCGGCCTCGACGGCCAGGCGCAGGTGCACGTCGCTCAGGTCGAGCCGGTGCGGCTGGCTGCTGGCCTCGAGCGCCGTCCCCGTCTCGACCGCCTTCGCCACCACCGCCTCGATGTCGAGCGGGTTCGGCCGGCGGCGGCCGATCAGACGCCCGGTGGGGTGGCCGAGGATGTGGACATGCGGGTTCTCGAGGGCCGCGCACACCCGCTTGGTCTGGTCGGCGGCCGACAGGCGGTGCGACGCATGCACGCTCGCCACCACGATGTCGAGCTGCGCGAGCAGCTCGTCGGAGTAGTCGAGCGACCCGTCCCTGAGGATGTCCACCTCGGCCCCGGCGAGCAGGGTGAACCCCGGCTCGAGCGTCGCCGCCAGCGCGCGCACGCGCTCGATCTGAGCGTGCAGGCGGCCGGCGTCGAGCCCCATTCCGAACCCCACGGCCGGCGAGTGGTCGGTGACGTTCAGGTAGTCGTAGCCGCGCGCCTGGGCGGCGGCGACCATCTGCTCGAGCGTCGCCTTGCCGTCGCTCCAGTCGGTGTGCGTGTGCAGATCGCCGCGGATGTCGGTCACGGCGACGAGCTCCGGCAGCTTGCCGGCCCGGGCGGCCTCGAGCTCGCCGCGGCCCTCGCGCAGCTCGGGCGGGATCCACGGCAGGCCCAGGTGGGCGTAGACCTCGGCCTCGTCGTCGGAGCTCCACACCTCGCCCGTCTCGGTGTGCTCGATGCCGTACTCGCTTACCGAGAGCTTCCTGCGCACCGCGGCCTCCCGCAGCGCGACATTGTGCGCCTTCGCGCCGGTGAGGTGCTGCAGCAGGTTGCCGTAGCTGCCCGGCGGCACCATCCGCAGCTCCACCAGCGTGCCGTCGTGAGCGCGGGCGGCCACCCGGCTGTCGCCACGTGACTCGACCTCGGCCACCCACTCCCCCGCGGCGAAGGCCTCGGCGGCTGCCACCCGGTCGGACACCGCCGCCACGATGTCGACGTCCTTCGCCGTCTCGCGGAAGCGGCGCACGCTGCCGGCCGGCTCGCAGCGCACGACGCCGTCGCACTGCGCGAGCCCGGCCACGACCTGATCGGCCAGGGCCCGCGCCCGGGCGACCGAGCGGCGCGGCGCGGGGGCGGTGCCGTCGCCGTCGGCGAGCCCTGCCAAAATCGTCGCCTCGGTCTTCTCGCCCAATCCGGAGAGGCCCCGGATGCGGCCGGCCTGCGCCGCCTCGCGCACATCGTCGACCGTCTGCAGGCCGAGGTCCGCGAAGATGCGGCGGGCGGTCTTCGGCCCGACGCCCTGGAGCCGCATCACCTGTACGGCGCCCGGCGGATTGCGGTCGACGAGTCGCTGGAGCGCGGCGATCTGGCCGGTCGCGAGCAGCTCGGCGACCTTGTCCGCGATCGTCTGCCCGACGCCCGCCAGGGACGTCAGGCGCGATTCGGCCGAGAGCCGCGCGACCGACTCGGCGGTTTCGCGCAGCGTCTGGGCGGCGCGGCGATACGCGAGCACTCGGTAGACCACCGCTCCCTCCAGCTCGAGCAGGTCGGCCAGCAGGTCAAATCTCTCTGCAATGGCCGCGTTGGAAAGCGGCGGGGATTCCACGAGGCCAATGATAGGGTGGCCGCGTGCCCGACCGGTTCGTGATCGTCCTGCCGACCTACAACGAGCGCGACAACCTGGAACGGGTGGTGGAGGCGGTCGCCGAGCAGCGCGGCCGGACGCCGTTTCCCGGCGACGTGCTGATCGCCGACGACGCCTCTCCCGACGGCACCGGCGCGCTCGCCGACGACCTCGCCCGCCGGCACGAGTGGGTGCACGTGCTGCACCGCCCCGCCAAGCTCGGCCTGGGCCAGGCCTACGTCGACGGGTTCCGGTGGGCGCTTGACCGCGACTACACCCACATCCTGGAGATGGATGCCGACCTGTCCCATCCCCCGGACGCGCTGCCGCGGCTGCTCGAGGCTGCGGCCGGGGCCGACCTCGTCCTCGGCTCCCGCTACGTGGCCGGCGGCGGCGTCGCCGGCTGGCCGGCTCACCGGCGCCTGATCTCACGAGCCGGGTCGCTCTACGCGCGCACCCTGCTCGGGGTCGGCGTCCGCGATCTCACCGGCGGCTACAAGTGCTTTCACCGGCGCGTGCTCGAGGCCGCCGACCTCGAGTCGGTGCACGGGCAGGGATACGTGTTCCAGATCGAGCTCACCTACCGCACGCTGCGTATGGGCGGCCGGGTGGTCGAGGTGCCGATCACGTTCTCCGACCGCACCGCCGGGGCGAGCAAGATGACCGCGGCGATCGTGGCCGAGGCGGTCTGGAAGGTGCCGGTGCTGCGACTGCGCGCATGGCGCGCGCCCCTCGACGGCCGGCTGCGCGCGAGCGGCGTCGCGTCGCTGGTCGCGTCACGCCCACCGCTATAGTGAAACCTCTGATTCGAGGACAGGAGAGCCGGTCGTGAGCGAACGCATGGTCGAGGTCACCGACGCCACCTGGGATGATGAGGTGGTCGGGTCGAGCGAGCCCGTCGTGGTGGATTTCTGGGCGCCCTGGTGTGGCCCCTGCCGCGTGATGGATCCGATCCTGGACGAGCTTGCGGAGGCCCACGCCGGCCGGGTCAAGTTCACGAAGCTGAACGTCGACGACAACCTGCAGACGGCGACGCGCTACGACATCCTCTCCATCCCGACGCTCATGGTGTTCCAGGGCGGCGAGATGCAGAAGAAGCTGATCGGCGCGATCCCCCGGCGGCGGCTCGAGGACGAGCTGTCGGCGTGGCTGCCGGCGTAGCGCTCACGCCCGCAGGGCCGCGAGCGCGCTGACGCCGACCACGATCACGGTCGCCCCCGCGATCTGGCGCGGTCCGATGCGCTCGCCGAAGACGATGAACGACCCGAGCGTCGCGACAGCCGCAAACTGCGAGCCGAGCACCGCCGGGATGGCGACGCCGTGGTGGGAGCCGACCACGTAGCACGTGAACCCGACCACCTCGGCCGTCGCCGAGAAGAGCACCATCCACCAGGCCGCTCCCGGCAGCCGCAGGGAGCCGCGCAGGAGCAGCGGCAGCACGATGCCGATCATGCCGACGATGCGGGCGACGAAGATGGTCCACACCGCGCCGAGCGCGTCTCCGGCATGCGCGCTGGCGACCAGGTTCACGCCGAACAGGCACGCTGCTCCGAGCGCGAACAGCGACGGGCGCAGGTGGACGTCGGCGGCCCGCCCCCGCAGCGTCACCAGCACGACCCCGCAGGCGACCACGACCAGGCAGGCGGCGACGCCCAGCGTCAGCTGCTCGCCGAGGCCGATCGAGATCATCGCCGCGATCGCGCCCTCGGTGGATGCGATCGGGGCGACCACGCCCACCTTGCCGCCACGCAGCGCCCGATACATCAGCGAGAGCCCCGCCGCCGAGCCGGCACCGGCCAGCACGGCCCACGCCCACGGGTGCGTCCCCGCATGCGCGGGCACTCCGGTCAGCGCCGCGATCACCGCGAGCGCGACGAAGCCGAGCAGCATCACATAGGCGAGCGCCTGCTGCGATCCGATCAGGCGCGTCGAGCGCGACGCCACGACCGTCGAGCATCCCCAGCACAGTGCGGCGCCGAGCCCCCCGAGAATCGGGATCACGCGAAGTGATCCCAGCCACGCAGCGGGCGCGGCACTCCATCCGCGTCCACGAGCGCGACCGCGCCCGTGTCGGTGAGGCGGCCCACCACGGTGACCGCGATCGGGACCGGCACGTCCGCCGGGACCGCGGCCAGAAGCTCGTAGTCCTCGCCGCCGGCCGCGGCCTGCTCGATGGTCGCGCCCGAGGCGCGCGGCAGGCGCTCGAGCTCCACGACCGCGCCGGTGCCCGAGGCCGCCGCCAGCCGGCGCACGTCGGTGGCGATGCCGTCGGAGAGGTCGAGCATCGCGGTGGCGACCGCCGCCAGAGCGCGGCCCTCGGCCAGCCGCGGCGTGACCCGGGTCGCGTAGCCGCTCGCGGCCTGGCCGCCGAGCGTCCCCGTCACGACGAGCAGATCGCCGGGGCGGCCGCCCGACCGCAGCACCGGCCGCTCGGCCCGGCCCAGGGCGGTCACCGACACGACCAGGCCCGGGCTGCGGCACAGGTCGCCGCCGGCGAGCACGACGCCGTGCTCGGCCATCCCCGCGGCCAGGTCAGCCACGGCCGAGTAGCCGGCCGGGACGCCGAACGAGGCGAGCAGGCACACCGGCTCGGCGCCCATCGCCGCCATGTCGGACAGGCTGGCGGCGGCCGCCCGATGGCCGATGTCGGCGGCGGACATGCGGGCGGCGTCGAAGTGAACGCCGTCCACGAGCATGTCGGTCGAGGCCACGAGGCCGCCGGCAAGGACACAGGCGTCGTCACCGATCCCGACCTCGACTCCGCGTCGCGCCTCCCCGGCGACCGCCGCGATCGCGGCCACCAGGTCGTCCTCTGATAGCATGGCGCGCAATGTACCGCGAGCAGTTCGCCTTCCTGTTTACCACCCTGCCCGGAGGCGTCTGAACGCGTACGCAGGATCCCTTCCGTGCCGTTCTCGAGCCTCCGCAGTCGCGGGGGCTTTTTTCGTTGGAGGAGCGTCGATGCCGATAACCGTTGCCTACCCCGGTGAGGAGGGCGCCTACGCCGCCGAGGCCGGGGCGCGCCTCTATCCGGACGCCGAGCTGCGATCCTGCAAGACGTGGGCCGACGTGGTGCGCGCCGTCGGCCGGGGCGAGGCCGGCTACGGCGTCCTGCCGATCGAGAACTCGCTGGCGGGCGCGATCCCCGAGACGTACGACCTGCTCGCCCACGCACCGCTTGCGATCGTGGCGGAGACCGTGCTGCCGGTGCCGCACTGCCTGGTCGGCCTGCCCGAGACGAACATCGACGCCCTCGCCCGGGTGCACTCCCACCCGGCGGCGCTGGCCCAGTGCCGCCGCTTCCTCTCGTCGCTGCCGGACACGCTGCCTGAGGTCGCGCCGTCGACCGCGACCGCGGCCCGCCGGGTGGCCGAGGCGGGCGACCCCGGCCAGGCCGCCATCTCGTCGCGCCGGGCAGCCGCCCGGTTCGGGCTCACCGTGCTCCTGAACGACGTCTCCGACCACGCCGAGAACTACACCCGCTTCGTCAGCGTGGCCACCCACACCCGTATCGACCGCGACGACGGGCGGCTGTGGCACACCTCGGTGCGCTTCGTCACCCACCACCATCCCGGCGCGCTCCTCTCCGCCATCGAGCCGCTCGCCCGCTACGGCGTGAACATGGCCGCGCTGCAGTCGCGCCCGATCACCGGCAAGCCGTGGAACTACCAGTTCTACGCCGACCTCGAGGGCCACCCGCTCGACGCCGCGGTGGCGACGGCGCTGCGCGTCCTCGAGGAGAACGTCGCCGAGATCGGCTATCTGGGCTGCTACCCCGCCTTCGAGCGGGCCGAGTAGCTCTCCGCGCTCCCCCGACACGCCCGCGCTGCCGGGCGGTGGTACACTCGGCGCCCGCGGGCGGTCAAGGGAAGCCGGTGCGACTCCGGCGCGGTCCCGCCGCTGTGAGGGCGTCCGTTCGGCGCACCCTTGGGTGGCCACTGGCCGAGAGGCCGGGAAGGTCAGCCGGACGGCCCGGAGATCCCGGGAGACGCGCCCGAGCCAGAAGACCTGCCGCTCGCCGAACGACGACGCCTCTCGAGGAAGGAGGACACGTTGGCGAGAATTCGCCTCCATCACCTGGTCACCGCGGTTGTCCTTACCGCCGCGCTCGGCCTGGGAGCCGCACACGCCGCGTCCGCGGCCGTCCACGTCAAGGTGCGGGTCGAAGGCCCGGCCGCAACCGTCACCCAGTCCGACCCGGTGCCGATCACCGGCACGTTCGCCGGTCACCAGCTCGCGACGCCGACCGCCCTGGGCGGACTGCTCGCCGCCGGCCGCCAGCACCACTTCCCGGTCGGCCTGCAGTGGTTTGACTGCTGCGGGTTCTTCGTGAACTCGGTCGCCGGGGTGCCCGGCGACGCGACCCACTTCTGGGGGTTCAAGGTCGGGCACACGCTGTCTGAGATCGGCGCCGGCTCGGTCAAGGCCACCCCGGGCCTGAGCGTGCTCTTCTACTACACGACCTTCAACCCCACAACGGGCGCGACGGAACCGACGCTCGGGCTCGACGGCGCAAAGGACGTCGCGAAGGGCGGGGCGGTGACGTTCACGATCACCTCGTGGAACGACGCCGGCCACGGCACCTCGGCGGGCGGCGCGTGGGTGAGCGTGGGCCGGATCGCCGTCCATGCCAACGCCACCGGCCACCTCACCGTCCGGTTCGCGCACACCGGCACCTTCCCGGTGCGGGCGACACTCGCCGGCACGATCCGGTCACGCACCATATGGGTGCACGTACACTCGCCGGCCTCGTCCTGACGGCCGCGACGGTCGCGGCCTGCGGCTCCTCGGTGGCGGCACCGCCGAGCGGGCCGCGGGCTGCGATCGTCACGATCACCCGCGGGTTCGGGCAGCGGACGCTCTCCGCCGCCCGGGCGGCCCCCGGCCAGTCGGCGCTGATGGCGCTGCGCCGGGCCGCCCGCATCTCGACGATGTACGGCGGCCGTTTCGTGCAGGCGATCGACGGCCTCGAGGGCGACCAGTCGCACGGGATGGCATGGCTCTACTTCGTCAACGGCATCCAGGCCGGCGTCGGCGCCGCGGACTACACGCTCCACCCGGGCGACACCGAGTGGTGGGACTACCGCTACTGGAACGACCTCATCCAGGTGCCCGTCGCAATCGGCGCCTGGCCCGACCCGTTCGTCCACGGCTACAGCGGCAAGCGGCCGGCGGTGAGCGTCACCGGCCCGGCCTGCGCGCAGAAGCTCGCATCGGCGCTGCGGGCGGCGGGCGCCCACGTCGTCCGCCGATCCTCGCCGTTCTCGGTGCGGGTGGAGACGTTCGCGCGCGCCGCCGCCGCGCTGGGCGCGAGTGCCTGGCGGGGACGCGGGCTGACGGTGTCGCTCTCCCACGGCCACGTGATCGTCTACCGCGGGCGGGCCGGTCAGCGGCCCGATCCGGCCGCACACGCGGTGATCGTCGCCTACCAGCCGGGCCCCGCCACCGGCACGTCGGCCGCGCTGATCGTCGCCGGCGACACGACGGCGGCGGCCTGCGCGGCGGCGGGCACCCTGGCCGGCCGACCGGCCGGCGTGCGCGACGCCTACGCGGTCGCACTGGACGGCTCGGGCCACGTGATCGCCTACGGTGGGCGGCCATGAGGCCGCTGCCCGCAGCGCTCGTGTGCGCCGCACCGCTGCTCATCGCCGTCGCCGCGTGGAACCCGTTGTGGTTGGCGGCCGCCACGATCGGCGCGGGCCTGCTCCTGCTCGCGGCGCCACCGCCACGGCGACTGTATGCGGTGACCGCCATCAGCTCTGGCGTGATCGTCTTCGCCCTGAACCCGTTCGTCTCCGTGCAGGGCCTTACCGTCCTCTGGCAGGGGCCGCACATCCCGATCCTGGACACGCAGGTGACGGCAGAGGAGCTCGCCTTCGGCGCCGGCGCCGGGATGCGCGTGGCGGCGTCGGCGCTGGCGGTGGCAGCCTTCGTGCGCCTCGCCGACGCCGACCTCCTGCTGCGCGCGGTGGCCCGGATCGCGCCGCGGTCGGCCATGATCGCCGCCCTCGCGACCCGGATGGTGCCGGCGCTCGAGCGCGACGCGGCCGGCATGGTGACGGCGGCGCGCACACGGGCCGCCCGGATGAGCTCGCCGCGCACCGCGGCGGGCCTGCTGGGGCCGCTGCTCGCCACCGCGCTCGAGCGCTCGCTCGGCGTGGCCGAGGCGATGGAGGCGCGCGGCTATGGCGGGCCGGGCCGGACGCGGGCGCCCGAGCGGCCACCGGGCCGGCGCGACTGGGCGCTCGTCGCGGTCGGCGCCGCGGCCACCGGCCTGGTCGCGGCCGCGCTCGCCGCCGGCGCGACGGGGTATCGCTACTACGACACGCTCGGCGATCCTCTCCAGCCCGAAGCGATCGCCGGTGCTTTGGCGCTCGCCGCACTGATGGCCGCAGCAGCCGGGATGGTGCGATGGCTGCGCTGAGCTTCGAAGCCGTCTCCTACCGCTACCCGGGCGCTGAGGCGCCGGCGCTGGACGGCATCGACGTGCGCATCGACCCCGGTCAGCTCGTGCTGCTCGTCGGCAGCTCGGGGTCGGGCAAGTCGACGCTACTGCGCGCGGCGCTCGGCCTCGTGCCCCACTTCCACGGCGGCGAGCTGCGCGGGCGCGTGACCGTCGCGGGCCTCGACACGCGCGATCACCGGCCGGCCGAGCTCGCCCGGCACGTCGGGCTCGTCTTCCAGGATCCCGAGGCGCAGCTCGTGATGGGCAGGCCGGATCGCGAGGCCGCGTTCGGTCTCGAGAACCTGGGCCATGCGCCGCACGAGATCGGCATCCGCGCCCGCGAGGCGCTGGCCGCCGTCGGCGCGTCGCCGATCGCCCACCGGCCGATCTCCGTGCTCTCGGGCGGAGAGCAGCAGCGGGTCGCGATCGCCTCGGTGCTGGCGATGGGTCAGCCGATCCTGCTGCTCGACGAGCCCACCAGCCAGCTCGACCCCGTCGTCGCCGAGGAGCTGCTGGGCCTCGTCGTGCGGATCAACCGCGACCGCGGCGTGACGGTGGTGCTGGCCGAGCATCGCACCGGCCGCCTGTTCGCCGAGGCCGACCGCGTGATCGCGATGGAGGACGGGCGCATCACCGTCGACGCGTCCCCAGCGGTCGCGGCGCGGGCGCTCCGCGGCGCCGCCGCCTGGGTGCTGCCGCCGGTGACCCAGGCGTTCGCGCGATCCGGGCGCGAGGAGCTCCCGCTCACGGTGCGCGACGCCCGGGCGCTGGCGCCGCCCCAGCCGCCGTCCCCGGCGGTCACGCTGCCGGAGGCGCCCGTGGCGACGGCGATCGTCTCGGGCCACAAGCAGCTCGGCGACGTCGCGGCGCTCGACGGCGTGTCGACGGGGTTCGGCGCCGGCCGGGTGACGGCGCTGATCGGCGAGAACGGCGCCGGCAAGACCACGCTCGCGCGAGTCGCCTGCGGCCTGCTCGAGCTCGACCGCGGGCGCCTGCGGCCGGCGCCGAGCCGGGCGGGCTACGTCGGCCAGGATCCCGCCCACTACCTCGTCCACGACACCGTCGCCGACGAGGTGGCCTATGCGCTTCGCAACCTCGGTGTCGCGGCGGGGGAACGCGAGCGGCGGGTCGGCGAGACGCTCGAGCAGCTCGAGCTTACGGCGTTTCGGGCCCGGCATCCGCGCGACCTCTCAAGCGGCGAGCGCCAGCGGCTCGCGATCGCGTCGGTGGTCGTGATGGAGCCCGAGCTGCTGGTGCTGGACGAGCCGACGCGCGGCGTCGACGGCCTGCGCAAAGCCCGGCTGGTGGAGCTCGTGCGGACGCTCGCCGCGCAGGGGACGGCGGTCGTGGTGGTCACGCACGACATGGACTTCGCCGCCGAGGCCGCGGATGTCGTCACGAGCATGGCGGCGGGTCGCGTGCTCGCGGACCGGGCCCCGCGCGAGTCGCTCGCCTCCGGCATCTTCTTCGTCTCCCAGCTCGGCCTCGCGCTCGGGCGGGCGTCGCTCGCCGACGCCGTCGCGCTGCTCACGGAGCCACGGCAGGCCGCCCGTGTCTAGCGACACCGTCGCGCTCGCCCTGGTCGCCGTGATCACGCTCGGCCTGGTCGCAGCCGAGACCGGCGAGCACCGCAGCCGCGAGCTGGCCCTGATCGCCGCGCTGGCCGCCGCCGCCGCGGGCGGCCGGGTGCTGTTCGCGGCGATCCCGAACGTCCAGCCCGTGACGATGGTCGTGGCCGTCACGGGGGTCACGCTGGGCGCGCGGGCAGGCCTCGCCACCGGCGCCGCCGCCGCCCTCGCATCGAATGCGTTTCTCGGCCAGGGGCCGTGGACGCCCTGGCAGATGGCGGGGTGGGGCATGGTCGGCGTGACCGCGGCGATGGCGGCGCCGATGCTCCGGAACCGGCTCGGCCTGGCCCTATTCGGCCTCGCCTGGGGGTTCCTCTTCGACTGGCTGCTGGATGTGTGGGCGTGGAGCTCGCTGGGCGGCGGGGCCACGTCGTTCGTTGCGCTCGCGTCCACCGGCATCTGGTTCGACATCGCCCACGCCGCCGGCAACGTGCTTCTCGCCCTCGTCGCCGGCCCCACCCTGATCCGCATGCTCGACCGTTACGCACGCAAGCTGCACGGCACCTTCGTCCCATTGGAGCAGACATGAAGCTCACCGCACCCCTGATCGCCATCACCCTCCTGCTGGCCGCTGCGCCCGCCGCCTCCGCCGCCGACGGCGTCCACTACCTGCTGTCGCGGCAGACGGCCTCGGGCGGCTTCGCCGAGGCCGGCAGCGGCACAGCGAGCGTCGTCGTTACCGAGTGGACGGTGATGGGGCTGCGGGCGGCGGGCGAGCCGGCCGGCAGCGTCCACAGAAGTGGCGGGCGCACGGCGACGGCCTACCTGGCGGCGCACGCGGGATCGTGGGGCAACGCCTACGACCTCGCGCGCGGCATCCTGGCGGTGGTCGCCGCCCGCCACAACCCGGCGAGCTTCGCCGGCCGCAACCTGGTGGCCGCGCTGCGGGCCAAGATCGGCAGCCACGGCGGCATCGGCCCGGCCGCGAACTCGACCTACTGGAGCGTTCTCGCCCTGCGCGCCGCGGGCGCGCCCGTGCCGGCGGCGACCCTACGCTACATCCGCGCCCGCCAGCACCGAAACGGCGGCTACGGCTGGTCGCCGAGCGCCGCGCCGGACTCCAACGACACGGCGGCCGCCGTGCTCGCGCTGCACGCCGCGGGCGCGGCGTGCGGCGGCCGCGCGATCACGCACGCCATCGGCTACCTCGCCTCGGCACAGGCGTCGTCGCACGGCTTCGCCCTGCTCCCGGGCGGCGCGGCCGACACTCAGTCGACATCGTGGGCGATCCAGGCCCGGCATGCCTGCGGCCTGCGCAACCGGCGCTCAAGGGCGTGGATGCTCGCCCGCCAGCTTCCGAGTGGCGCCTTCAACTACCAGCCCGGCACGACGATCACGCCGGCCTTCGTGACCGCCCAGGTGCTGCCCGCCGTGCACGGCAAGTGGTACCCGATCCGCTAGCGAGGCCGCCTCAGCGCAGCCAAACGGCGACGGCGACGATCAGGTAGATGGTGAGCAGCTGCAGGCCCTCGAGCCAGTTGGTCTCGCCGCCGCGCGCGATCAGCGTCGCGCCCAGGGCCGCGGCCGCGAGCGCCGCGAGCTGCAGCGGGTCGAACACGAGCGTGAGGTCGCTGCCAACGATCATGCCGGTGAACACCGCGACAGCCGAGGCCACGAGGACGATCTGGATGCCCGAGCCGTAGGCGATCCCCATGGCGAAGTCCACCCTGTTTCGATACGCCAGGCGCACGGCCGAGAAGTGCTCGGCAACATTGCCGACGAACGGCACGACGACGAGCCCCACGAACGGGCGGGGGACGCCGAGGGAGGCCACCGCCGGCCGGATCGAGTCGACCAGCACCTCGGACACGATCCCGGTCGCAAGCGCCGTCAGCGCCAGTGCAGCGATCGCCTCGCGTCGCGTCCAGCGCGTCCCGCCGGGCCGGCCCGCGTCGCGCAGCGCGGGCATGTGGAAGCTGTAATAGAGGTAGGCGGCGTACACGACGACGAGGGCGACGCCGGTCCAGCGCGAGAGCAGCTCCGCCGCATTGTTGTCGTGCTCGAGCGCGGCGAAGAGCGTCGGCAGCCCCAGGCCGGCCACGCCCAGGATCAGCATCGAGGAGTTGGTCGCCGCCACCCGCTCGGTGAACGTCTGCGTGCCGTTCTTCCAGCCGCCCACGACCAGCGAGAGGCCGAGGATCAGGAGCACGTTGCCGATCACCGAGCCGATGATCGACGCGCGGGCGATGTCGTCCAGGCCCGCCCGGATCGCGAGCACGACGATGACGACCTCGGGCAGGTTGCCGAACGTCGCGTTCAGGAGCGCCGAG
>DASXOR010000193.1:0-10594 GCA_036494095.1 Gaiellales bacterium
CGTCCGCGAGCTGATCGGCGCCCCGCCGCGCGAGCGCCGTCGGGGCGCTCGGTCACCGAGGGCCCGGGCCGCCCACCCGCGGGCCGCCCACGCCGGACGCGTCGATCGCCCGAACGCACCGGCTGGGAACGCCTCTCGATGAGCGCGATCGGCGAGGAGCTCAGCCGGCTCCTGACCTATCGGGAACACCACCGCCGGCTGCTCGCCCGGCTGGCGCTGATCGTGATCGCAACCGGGCTGGTCGACCTGATCGCCGCCGCCGCGTTGTACCTCCTCGAACGCCACGCGAAGGGCACCGAGATCAAGACGTTCGGACAGGCGGCGTTCTTCACGACCGTCCAGCTCCTGACCGTCTCGTCACAGATCAAGAACCCGCTGACGGTGCCGGGCCGCGTCATCGACGTCGCCCTCGAGGTCTGGGCGGTCATAGTCGTCGCCGGGTCGGCAGGGGCCATCGCCACGTTCTTCCAGAGCTCCGACTCCGCCTAGAGCGAGCTTCACTGCGAGGCGCCGGTGTGGCGGCGGCTGCGACCGGCTCGCCGAACCGCAGCAACCACCCGCCGAACGCGATCGTGCACGCGGCGAACCAGCCCCAGCCCAGGGCGAGGCCGGCGACGACGTCCGATACCCAGTGCAGGTCGAGCATGACGCGGCTGCACGCCACCGCGGCGGCGACTCCGACGGCGACGCCCGCGAGCACCGCCCTCGCCCCCGCGGTGCGGCGGCGGCCCGCCAGCAAGGCGAGCGCGGCGTAGAACGCTGCTGCTGTGGATGAGTGGCCGCTCGGGAACGACGGTCCGAGCGCGGCCGCGGCCGGGTCGATCGCCGGTCGCGCCCTTGCGACGATCTCCTTGACCGTGTTCGTCACGGCCGAGTCGCCGATCGTGACGATGAGCAGGTACGCCGGGATCGCGCGGCTGGGAACCCGGATCCACTCGATGAGGCCGACCGCCACGGCGATCACGATGACGCCTGAGGTGGTCGCGAGCGCCGTCACGTCCTCGAGCGCGCGGTGCGTCCCAGGGCCCTCGTTGCGGTGCGCCCACGTCGCCGCCGCCGAGTCGAGGTCGGACAGCGCCTCGGCGTGGCGCACGGCGATGGCCAGAGCGGCGACGACGATGCCGGCCAGCACCAGCGCCACGAGTGCGACCGTGAGCGCGAGCCCGGTTACGACCTCGGCGTCGAGCCGGCTCCTGACGAATACGCCGATCCGGGTGCGCCCCTGCAGCTCATCTCCGGCGCGTGCGGCCGGGGCGGCGCCGACACGGGTGCGAAGGCCCATCCGGGCGCCGCTCCAGGCGGCGAGGCCGGCCGCCACGGAGACGGCCGTGAGAACCGCTAGAAGCATGCGCGTGGTGCCATGCCTGCGGTTTGCCCCGTCGGCAATGGGGGAAAACCTCGGCGTATGCATATGCACACCGGGGACCCCGCAGCGATTCGTTCGCCACGCGCGGCCGGAGAGGAGGCTGCGTCGCAGCGAGGGCGCGGCGATGGGCTGGGCGTGCTCGATCCAGGAGCGCACGGCATCGCACCGTGGGCCGGCCGGCGCATGACGGGGCGCCCGGTGGTGGCGTTCCTGGCCGTGAGCCTGGCCGGGTTGGTGCTCCTGGCCGCCCTGGCCGTGCTGGCGGGGTGGCTGCTCAAGACGTACGTTCTGCCCGACCACGGCATCGGCCACGCCGACGAGCACGTGAATGTCTGGCTGTCCCACCACCGCACTGCGACGCGCAACGACATCTCTTTCTGGATGTCCGCCATCGGCGACGTGTACGCGATACCGGCGATCGTTGCGCTGACCGCGCTCGGCGCGGCGCTGCGGCGGCGGTGGCGCGTGGCCGGGTTCATCGTCGCGGCGGTTGCGATCGAGGCGGCCACGTATCGTGCCGCGACGCTCGTCATCCACCGCGAACGGCCTCGCGTCCCTCGCCTCGACCACCTGCCTGCGGACGCGAGCTACTACTCCGGGCACACGGCGGCATCGGTGTCCGTGTATTGCGGGCTCGCGCTGCTGCTCACGTCCCGGATCCGGGGCACCGGTCGCAAGGCAATCGTCTGGCTGGTGGCGATCGCGATCCCGCTTCTCGTTGCGCTTTCGCGGATGTACCGCGGCATGCATCACCCCACCGACGTCGCCGCGGGGCTCCTGGTGGGCCTCGGCACGCTCGTGGTGGCGGTCACGGCGGCCAGGGCGGCGAGGGCCGCCGAAACTCGCAGCGCCGGGAAGGCATGAGCACCGTCGCCGTCATCGCGCATGCGGGCAAGAGCATCGGCGGCGGCCTGCCCGAGTTGCGCCGCACGCTCGCGCGCCACGGCGTGTACGACCCGCTGTGGGTGGAGGTGCCGAAGAGCCGCAAGGCGCCGAAGCAGGTGAAGCGGCTCCTGGGCAAGCGCGCCGACCAGTTCTTCATCTGGGGCGGCGACGGGATGGTGCAGCGGTGCATCGACGCGCTCGAGGGCACGGAGGCGACGGTCGCGATCGTCCCCTGCGGGACCGCGAACCTGCTCGCCACGAACCTGGGGATACCGAAGGACATCGATGGGGCGGTCGCGGTCGGGCTGCACGGCCGGCTGCGGCGGATCGACGTCCCGGCGATGAACGGGGAGCGCTTCGCCGTGATGGCCGGGGTCGGGTTCGACGCCGACATGATCGCCGGCGCCGACGGCCGGCTGAAGGAGCGGCTTGGACGTGCCGCGTACCTGTGGACGGGGACGAAGAGCTTCCGCGCACAGCCGTTCTCGGCGAAGATCCGGGTCGACGGCAGCCCCTGGTTCAGCGGCACGGCCAGCTGCATCCTGGCCGGTAACGTCGGCGCGCTGTTCGGGGGCGTGCAGGTCTTCGCCGACGCCGAGCCGGACGACGGCCTGCTCGACCTGGCGGTCATCACCGCCGAGGGCGTCGCCCAGTGGTGGGGCACGGTCGGGCGCACGATCGCCGGCAGTCTCGAGGCCTCGCCCCACTGCCGGGTGACCAGAGGGCACAGGGTCAAGGTGAAGCTCGACCGCAAGGTGCTGTACGAGGTCGACGGCGGCGTACGGGCGAAGGTGAAGGCATACCGACTCGCAATCGAGCCAGGAGCGATCGCGATCCGCGTACCGGAGGCAGACACCAACGGAGGTGTAACAACATGAGCAGCATCCAGGCACACGCTGAGAGGACGGAGCGGCAGGCGACGCGAAGCCCCGCATTCGAGGCGCTCACCCGCGCCGGGTTCGTCGCCCGCGGGGTCGTGTACGCCATCATCGGCGTGCTGGCGATCCAGGTCGCGATGCATACCGGAGGGACGGCCACCAACCAGCGCGGGGCGCTTGAGACCATCCAGAAGCAGCCGTTCGGCCACTGGCTCCTGATCGCGGTCGCGGTCGGGCTCGGCGGGTACGCGTTGTGGCGCTTGGTCCAGGCGATCGCCGGGCACGGCCCGGAGGGCGGCGGCGACCAGTCCGGGTTCGGGCGGGCCTCTGCGGCCGCAAGCGGCTGCGCCTATGCCGGCATGTGCATCCTGGCAGTCTCGATCCTGATGGGCGCTTCGAGCCAGAGCTCGAGCAACCCGCACAAGTCGACGGCAGGGGTGCTCGGGTGGCCCGGTGGCCAGTGGATCGTCGCCGCCGCGGGGATCGCGTTCATGGGCGTGGCGTTGTACCAGGGGTACAAGGGCGTCACGCGTGAATTCCTCGACGACGACAAGACCGAGCAGATGGGCCCGGCGACGCGGCGCTGGTTGACCCGGATCGGCGTCGTCGGCTACCTGGCCCGGATGGTCGCGTTCGGTCTGATCGGGATCTTCGTGCTGAAGGCGGCCATCGACTACGCCCCCGCGAAGGCGGTGGGGCTCGACGGCGCGCTCGAGAAGCTCGCCCGCCAGAGCTATGGCACGGTCCTGCTCGCGGTGGTTGCCGCCGGGTTCGTCGCGTTCGGGGTCTTCTCGATCGCCGAATCCCGCTACCGCCGCATCTAACGCCCGGCGGTAGGGTGCGACGGTGGCGTCGTCGCGCACGCGCACCGGAATCGCCGCCGTTGCCTCTGTGGCGGCGGGCGGGGCGGCCCTTGCCGTGCATCGGCGGCGGTCGGGGTACGCCGAGGAGGGCTATGAGCTGAGCGGCGAGCTCGACGTCGGCGCGCCCGAGTTCCTGCGCGCGCTCGAGGCGCTCACCGGCGCGCCTGTGAGCGAGGGCAACGATCTCCGCGTACTGATCAACGGCGACGAGATCTTCCCGGTCGTCCTCGAGACGATCGCAGCGGCGACGCAGACGCTCAATCTGCTCACGTTCGTCTATTGGCGGGGCGAGATCGCCGTTCAGATCGCGGAGGCGGTCAGCGAACGCTCCCGCGCCGGCGTGCGCTGCAACGTGCTTCTCGATGCGTTCGGGGCGGCCCGGATGGATGCCCGGCTGGTGCAGGCGATGGAGGACGCCGGCGTTCGCGTCGAGCGCTTCCGGCCGATCAAGCCCTACACCGTCACGAAGGCCGACCATCGCACGCACCGAAAGGTGATCGTCGCCGACGGATCCGTGGGCATGACCGGCGGCGTGGGGATCGCCGAGGAGTGGACCGGCGACGCGGAGGATCCCGCTCACTGGCGCGACACCCACGTCCGCGTGAGCGGGCCCGTCGTGCGGGCTCTGCAGGGAGCGTTCCTCGAGAACTGGCTGGAGGCCACCGGCGAGGTGCTCGTCGGCGACGGCTACCTGCCCGAGCTCGACCCGGTCGCCGACGGGGCGCCCATGCAGGTGGTCGTGTCCGGGCCTGGAGTGAACCACACGAACACCGAGGCCATGTACTTCCTCGCAATCGCCTCCGCCCGGCACACGATCCAGATGACGACGGCGTACTTCGCCCCGCGGCCGATGTTCGTGGAAGCGTTGTGCGCCGCCGCTCGACGCGGTGTCGATGTCGAGGTCATCGTCCCGGGCCCGCACATCGACAGGCAGGTCGTGCGATCGGCCGGCCGGTCCGTCTATGCCGCGCTCCTCGACGCGGGGATCTCGATCTTCGAGTACCAGCCCACCATGCTCCACGCAAAGACGCTTGTGATCGACGGGCGCTGGTGCTCGATCGGCTCCGCCAACTTCGACAACCGCTCGTTCGCACTGAACGACGAGGCGACCCTGTGCGTGCAGAGCACACAGGTCGCCGGCCAGCTCGCGCACGTCTTCGAGAACGACCGCGAGCTGAGCAAAAAGATCGAGCGCTCCACGTGGAGCTGGCGCTCGCCGCATCACCGCGTCGCCGAGGCCGGCGCGAGGCTGCTGCGGCGGGAGCTCTAGGCCGCGCCGGGCGTCTCGACGTCGAGGCTACCGGGCTCGGGTAGCCGACCGGCGTCGCGCTCCGCGGCGCGACGTCCGGCCCCTGTCCCCGCTGTGGGGGCCGGGGTGCGGCGGCATGGGCCGGTGTCGCCACGGTGCCATGCCGCCGCCCCGTCCGCCGCTACCGCTGGACCGCAGGCCGCCGATCCACCCGCCGAGCCGTTCGATCGCGACGGCGACGGCGCCGGCAAGCGCGAATTCCACGATGAACTCGATCAGGTCGCTCATCGGTCACTGTTATAGCTCAGCCGGGCAGCGAGGCTCCGGTCTCGGTGAACGCCGGCGCGATGTATGCGGCGCCGGGAGTGCCGCCGATCGCGAGCAGCTGCACCGGCTCGTCACCCGTCGTGATCTTGCGCTGCTCGCCGGGTCCGACCCGCGCGAAGACGCCCGGCTCGAGCCGGATGTCCTTGCCGCCGGTGTGCAGCGTGGCGCTGCCGGACAGTACGGTGTAGACCTCCTCCTGGCCGTCGCCGGAATGGTCATGCTCGGGGTGATGCTGGAAGTTCGGCGGGAACTGCTCGACCTGCATACCGAACGCGGTCACACCCAGGCTGGACCGGGCGCGGCAGAAGCCGCCGCCGTTCGGGGTGTCGAACTCCTCGATCCGCTTGACGGTGATGTCGGACATCGCGCTCCTCCTCGTATTCGCGCCGGCCGGGACGGTCGGCTGGAACAAGGACGAACACGACCGCGCCAATTCGACATCGCCGGGGACTGGCGGCGGGCATGCCGGCGACGTTCTCGCGAAAACGGGGAATAGAAGGTGTGGGTGGGAGGGTTGTACGCCGGTGCGGCCCTCCCACCCAGTCGCCTCACTCCTGGGTCTGGGCAGCGACGCCCACGACCTGGCCCTGCGGGCTCGAGAGCAGGCCGAAGGTCACTCCGGGCACCTCCGTGGCGGGCTGGACGACCGTACCGCCCAGGCGCTCGGCCTCGGCCAGGGTCTCGGCGACGTCGCCGACGCCGACGAAGAACGTCACCATCGCCGCGCCGCCCTGCGTCGGTCCGATGCCTCCCGGGATCGCACCCTCGGCGTTCGCGTCGACATAGGTGTAGCCGGGCAGGGCGCCCTCGGGGAACGACCAGTCAAACAGCGACCCGAAGAACTCGCGGGCGCCGTCGGGGTCCGCCGAGCGCACCTCGAAGTGCACGACCGGATTGGGCATGTCCGTCTCCTCTCGTCCGTGGTGTGCGCCAAGGACGAACGGCGGCGGCGGCGATCGACAGCCCCGGCCGGGCTACTCGTCGCGGAGCTGGACGATCTGGGTGGTCGGGTTGATCAGCTCGATCCGCCCGATCGGGATGATCTCGGTCTGGGTGCCCGTGAACCCGTGCCGGACGACGGACACGGCGTCGGGGGTCTCCAGATCGCTGCCATAGATCAGGTGCGACACACGCCCGACCCTGCGCTGGTCGGCGGTGTAGACCGCGAAGCCCTCGCAGTTGTGCAGATCGACCGGCCGGAGCATCATGGAGTCGGCAGCGATGTGTCTCAGGAATCCGATGGCAGGCCCCCTCGCCCTGATGTTGGGGGTCGGTTCGACACCCTCTCGCCCGACCCTTCGCCCCTCGCCCCCTGCCGGCGTCTCGACCGAGGCACGACGGATCCTATGCCCCATGACGAGGAGCCGTCAAGCGGTCGTCCCCGCCGCGTGTGAGGCCTCCCACACGACCGGGAACAGGGGGTGGTCCATGGCCGCGCCGGCCGGCAGTTCGCGCTCGAGGCCGGGGAACGGCGGCGACGTCCGCCAGGCCCGCGGCGCGTGCACGACGTCGTCGCCCAGGAAGCGCACCGAGAAGGCCCGCCGCCGCGTCTGCGAGCCGGCCGCGGCGTGCAGGGTGAGCATGTGGAAGAACACGGCGTCGCCCGGCTCGAGCGCCCAGCCGACGATCGGCGCGGCGGCGCGGTCGATCTCGGGCAACTCCTCGAGGCTACCCTCGGGGAACCACCGGGCCTGGTCGTCCATGAACGAGCGCGGCATCAGCCACGGGCCGAGGTGCGAGCCGGCGACGAACTCGAGCGTCGCCTCCCGCGGTACGGGGTCGACCGGCATCCACATGCTGCACGTCTGGCGGCCGTCGACGTTGTAGTACGGCTGATCCTGATGCCACGGCGTCGGCTGGGCGGTGCCCGCCTCCTTGACCAGCAGGTGGTCGTGGAAGAGCCGCACCCGGCGCGCGCCCATCAGCGCCCCGGCGATCGCCCCCGCCGCCGAGCTGCGGATGAACTGCTCGTATTCGCCGATCCGGCCCCAGTTGCAGAAGTCCTCGAAGAACCGGCCCGCATCCTCGTCCCGGCTGGCGACGATGCCGCGCGGGCTGGGGTCGGCCAGGTTGCGCTCGATGCCGGCCGAGACGAGGCCGACCTCCTCGGCAGAGAAGGCTCCACGCACGCACACGGCGCCGTCGCGGCGGTAGTCGGCGATCAGCTCGTGGGGGAGGGCGAAGGCCACGTCGAACCGAGTCTAGATGGTTGCCGCGATCGTCCAGTTGTTCGCAGGACGGTCACATCTACTTGAAAATTCTGTAATTCCCTCTGTCCACCGCCGCACTATTGGAGCCAGATGGGTACGGTTGTGAGCGCGAAATGCCCTCGCCATCGCGCACACCGCTGCACCGGCGTGCCGCCCTGACGGCGGTGCTCGCGGCGACCTTCGCGGCGACCTTCGCGGCGGCCGCGGCCCCGAGCGCGCTGGCCGTCCGCAACCCGGCCCAGCGGCCGCTGCGCTCGGTGCAGGTGCTCGCTCCGGGATGGACCGCGTCCGACAAGGAGCTCGGCCGCGTGGACGATCTCATCCGCGTCGGGCACACCGTGTACATCGGCGGGAACTTCACTGTCATCGGCGGTCACGGCGGCCGCAAGGCGCTGCGCCTGCACCTCGCCGCGGTGCGGGCGGGCACGGGCAAGCTGCAGCGGTTCCACCCCGCGATCAACGGCCGCGTCTATGCCCTGGCCGTCTCGCCCGGGGGGCGCTTCCTCTTTGTCGGCGGCCAGTTCAGCGCCGTGGGCGTACACCGTCGCGACAATCTGGCGGCGTTCAACCTGAGGACGGGGCGGCTGTCGAAGCGCCTGCCCAACCTCGGTGTCAGCGGCACGGTGCGCACCATCGCGGTCTCGCGGACGGGGCGCCTGTACATCGGCGGCAGCTTCGGCCGCGTCGGTGCGGCCAGGCGCGGGAACCTCGCCAAGCTGATCCTGCGCGGCAACCGCTACGCGCTCAACCGCCGCTGGCGGCCGCAGACGAACAGCGACGTGCGTGACATCGTCGTGTCGGCGCGGACGCGGCGCGTGATCGTGGGTGGCGACTTCTCGGCCGTGAACGGCCACCGCGGCCAGAGCGGCATCGCCGCCCTCGGCCCGGGTGCCGGCCGGGTGCTGCCGTGGTCGAACCATCCGTCCGACCCGATCCTCGACCTGGCGCTGTGCGGGAAGCGGGTCTACGCCGCAATGGGCGGCCCCGGCGGGACGGCCCTCGCCTACAGGCTCGGCGGACGGCGGCGCTGGTACTACATGACCGACGGCAACATCCAGGCGGTGACCTGCCTCGGCCGCCGCGGGGTGTTCGGGATGCACGGTGATTACGTCGCTCCCCACAAGAACCAGAAGCTCGACGAGTTCGGCTCGAGCCGGCGCATCCAGCGCCACAAGCTGTTCATGCTCACCTACGGCGGCGCACTCGAGCGCTGGAACCCCGACGTCAGCTCGACCGCCGGCGTGCTGGGCGTGTGGGCGCTCGCCGCCCGGCGCGGCAACCTGTACGTCGGCGGCGACTTCACGGGCATCCACGGCGTCGCCCAGCAGCGCTTCGCGATCCTCCCACGTCGGTAGAAGGATCCTCTAGCGTTCACGCATGCGGCCCGCCCGGCCCCGGTTCCGCGCTCGCGGCGTCCTGTTCACGGCCCTCGCCGCCGGGTTGCTCGCGATCGCTTGGGCGGCAGCCTCGGCGTCGGTCTGGGTGATCGCCGGCGCGGCGGCCGCGATCGGCGTCTGGATGGCCGACCTGGCGCGGCGTGACCTCGGCCCGCGCCGCCGCGGCTGAGAGGGGCCGGGACTTCACCGGCGAATGCCGACCCTCTAGAGTCTCGTTCACAGACGATGCAGGTGCAGCGGCCCACACAGGCCCCGCCGCGGGGCGGGATGCTCGATGCGTACCTCGACTGGATGCGCGCTCGCGGCGCGTCGCCCGCCACGCTGCGGGCCTACGCGGCCGACCTCGGTCAGCTCGGGCGCTGGCTGGCCGCCGCCGAGGTCGCGCCCGAGCGGGCCGACGCGCGCACACTGCGCCGCTACGCGGCTCACCTGGGGACGCTGCGCTACGCCCCGGCGACGGCCGCCCGCAAGCTGAGCGCGGTGCGCGGAGCGTACGCCTGGATGCAGGATCGCGGCACGATCGAGCGCAGTCCGGCGGCGCTCATTCCCGGGCCCCGGCGCGCGCGGACGCTGCCGGCGACGCTTTCGGGTGACGAGGTCGCGCGCCTGCTCGACTCGCCGCCGGGCGCCGCGCCGCGCGACCTGCGCGACCGCGCGCTGCTCGAGCTCCTGTACGGATGCGGCCTGCGCGCCGCCGAAGCGTGCGACCTCGGGCTGCGCGACGTGCGCCTCGAGACGCGGTCGCTGCGCGTGACGGGCAAGGGCGGCAAGCAGCGCGTCGTCCCGATCGGGGGGGCCGCCGAGGCCGCGCTCGAGCGCTACCTTCACCGCGGCCGGCCGCGCATGGCCGTGCCGGGCGGCCCCGAACGCCTCTTCCTGAGCGTGCGCGGCCGGCCGCTGCACCCCTCGGATGTTCGCAGGGCGCTCCTGCGCGCGCTCGAGCGGGCGGGCATCCCCCAGCGCTCGCCGCATGCCCTGCGGCACACGTTCGCGACCGATCTCTTGGAGGGCGGGGCCGACCTGCGTAGCATCCAGGACATGCTCGGCCACGCATCGGTCGGCACAACCCAGGTATACACCCACGTGAGCGTCCGCCACCTGCGCACCGCGCACGCGAACGCGCATCCACGAGCATGATGACCGCCGATTCAGTCGACATCTGGTCCGAGTACAAGCGCACGGGCGACAAGCGCCTGCGCGACCGCCTGATCCTGACCTACGCGCCGCTCGTCAAATACGTCGCGGGGCGCCTCGGCACGGGCCTGCCGGCGCACGTCGACGAGGGCGACCTGGTCAGCTACGGGCTGCTCGGCCTGATGAATGCGATCGAGCGCTTCGACCCGAACCGCGACATCAAGTTCGAGACCTACGCGATCAGCCGCATCAAGGGCTCGATCATCGACGAGCTGCGCTCGATGG
>DASXOR010000194.1:0-1834 GCA_036494095.1 Gaiellales bacterium
GCGGCTGCGGTGCTCGGAGATCGAGAGCGGCGCATCGCCCGCGAACAGCGTCACGGCCGATGCTCCAGGTGCAAACCCGCGCTCGACGTGCAGCGGCGGCCACGGGCTGCGCTCCTCGTCCTCGGCCAGGCACACGCCCACCTTGCCGGGCTGGCCCAGGGTCGAGCGATCGAGCCGCCCCGGCATGCCCTCGCCGGTGAGCGCCACGAGCAGGCGCAGCGCCCGGCCGATGGTGAGGTTGGCGCGGGCACCCGGCCCGAGCGCGCCCATGCCGGAGTTGAGACCCGCTGCGCGCCGCACGGAGCCGTTGACGACCGCGATCTGGCCGGCCGGCTGCGTGGTCACGGCCTGGCCGTGCAGGTTGAACTCGGGGCGGAGCATCGCCTCCGCCGCGGCAGCGACCACGGCGAAGTGCTCGGGCCGGCAGCCGGCCAGGACCGCGCAGGCCGCGACCCGTTCGAGCGTCGCCTCCCCCATCCCCGGCGGTACCGGGCCGAGCGAAAGGCGGGGATCGCGGCCGGCGAGCATCGCCGCGACGCGCTCCGGTGTCGGTGCGACCGTCGGCAGGCCGTCCGTCCAGCCGAGCTCGTACATCGCCTCGGGGTCGTCGTCGGATCCGGCGGCGTCCGCCGCGAGCTGTACCGCGTCGTACGTCGACTTGGCCGCGCAGCCGGGCTTTCGCAGGGGCGGCTCCGGCGCCAGGTCGATCCGCAGGAGCGCGCCGAGCGCGGTCACATCCCAGCCGACGACCGCGCCGAGCACCTCGCCACCTGCGCCGATCGCGACGGTGGTCGGTACCGCCTCGAGCCCGTACGCGCGCGACGTGTCATAGGGCGGCGGCTCCGCGAGCATCGGCCCGCCGAAGCCGGTGCGCTGCGCCAGCCGGGCCGCCGCCGCGGGACCCGACTCGCAGACGACCGCGATCGGGGCATCCGCGCCGGCCAGCCGGCGCAGGGCCAGCTCGCACGTCGGGCAGTCGTCGGTCACGAACATGACGACCGTCGCGCCACCGCCAAGCAGGTCGCCGAGCGACACCCGGCCGGCGCCGGTGCTCGGAAGGGCGAAGGCCGGCGCGGATGTGTCCGGAGCGACCACGGGCATACCGGCAACCTACCGGAAGGGGTTTGGCGGTCGGGCGCGAAGGGCAGGCTAGCGCGATGACCAACCCCCTCCTGATCGCATGCGGAGCCGTCGCGACGGTGATCCTCGTTCTGATCACCGCGTCGATGTTCGGGGTCAGCCGTCGCGCCCTCGAGGCCGAGATCCGCCAGGCCGAGGAGCATGCGGAGGAGTCCGGCCCGCACCGCCGCGAACGGGGCAACGCCGACATCGCTGCCTGACGAGCTTCCCCCACCCCGATCCTCCCCTCACCGACGGCGTCGTCCTGCTGCGGCCGTGGGAGCGGGCCGACATCGCCTGCGCTCGGGAGGGCAAGGGCCTCGAGACCGAAGGGGCGCTGGCCTGGATCGCTGCGCTGCGCCGGCGCGGGCGCGACGGCGCGGGCCTGTCGCTCGCGATCGCCGCGGCCGACTCGGGCAAAGCCGTCGGCTGCATCAGTCTGCTCGTCCGGCCGCAACCGGGGACAGCCCCCGTTGGCCATCCCGACGGTCTCATCTTCGTCCCCGAGCCGCGCACGGTCGGCCTCGGGTATTGGGTACTGGAGCACGCCCGCGGCCGCGGCGTCGCCTCCCGCGCCGCCGGCATGCTCGTGCGCTGGGCGCTCGCCGACGCCGGCATGGAGCGGGTCGAGGCGCTGGTCGAGCCCGGAAACGTTGCGTCGCTGCGGGTGGTCGAGAAGGCCGGCTTCGTGCGCGAGGGCCACCTGCGCGCCTTG
>DASXOR010000195.1:0-4773 GCA_036494095.1 Gaiellales bacterium
CGTCGCAAGATGCGCATGGGCGCCATGGATCTCCGCGGTGACCGGCCGGCCGCCGCGGTGACGACGGCCGGCACCTTGGCGCCCGCGCGGCGAGGGATCGCCGCCACCCGGCCGGCGCGAATCGAGCCGCGCCCGGGCACATCCGCACCCCGACGGGCGGCGCCCAAGCCGGGGCCGGCGGCCACTCCGACCGGCCCGGCCCACCCCCGCCGCCGGCCCCCGCACCGGCATGCCCGGCACCCCGGCCCGCACCCCCATGCCCCGCCTCACCACCACGGCCCGCGGCACCACCGCGGCCGTCACCATGCCCCGCCCCGCCACCACGGCCCGCCGCGGCACCACAGGCGCGGCGAGAACCGGCACGCCGTAGAGATCGGCGGCAAGAGGCGGTGACGGCGGCGGCGCACGTGGCGAGCGCACGGTTTAGAAGCGATTGATCGGCGGGTAGAGAGCGATCGCGGTGCCGGCTGGTATCGCCTATCCCAATCCCAGGAGGAAGCGTGCTACCAGTCCTCGCGCTCGGCACAGGCCTCGGCATAGTTGGTCTCATCATCCTGATCGTCATCATCGTGCTGGTCGTGCGCATAGTGCTCTGAGCGCGCTCGGCCACCGACGCTCGGCTGTCGCGGCCGCTCGAGGGACGGCGCCGCACCGGCGATCTGATCGTGCCCTTACGATCGACCCCGTCCGAGTTGAATGGGAAGCCGACGGAGGGACTCGAACCCTCGACCCCCGCTTTACGAGAGCGGTGCTCTGCCAGCTGAGCTACGTCGGCCCGGTGACCCAGTCTATCGCCCGGACACGGACGCCTCGACGGCGGTAGGCTCCGGCGCCATGCGCACCCTGGTCACGGGCGGAACGGGCTACATCGGCGGCGAGGTCGTGCGCGAGCTGCGCCGGCGCGACCGGGAGGTGCGCGTGCTCGTGCGCTCGCCCGCCGCAGCGTCCCGGCTCGAGGGCACGGGCGCCGAGACGGTGGAGGGCGACGTGCTCGACCCGGCCTCGATCGAGCGGGCCCTCGACGGCGTCGCGCGCGTGTTTCATCTGGCCGGCATCGTCGGCCATCGCGCCGCCGACGACGCGAAGCTGCGGGCCGTGAACGTCGACGGCGCCCGCAACGTGCTCGCGGCGTGCACGCGGGCGGGCGTCGAGCGGGTCGTGTTCACGTCGTCGGTGGCGGCGGTCGGCCCGGCCGGCGGGCCGGGGCATCCCCGCGACGAGGGCGCGTGGCTGCTTGACGGCGACGACGGCCGCGTCGACTTCCGCTACGGACGGGCCAAGGCGGCCGGCGAGCAGGCGGCCCTCGAGGCAGCGGCCGCAGGCCTGCACGTGGTCGTCACGAACCCCGGCTTCGCGATCGGCCCCGGCGACGTCCACCGGGTGTCGTCGTGGCCCGTCGAGGAGTACCTGCGCGGGCGGCTGCGGTTCACCGTCGACGGCGGCCTCTCCTACGTCGATGCGCGCGACATCGCCGTCGGCCACCTGCTGGCCGAGGAGCACGGCCGCCCGGGCGAGCGCTACATCCTCACGAACGACGAGGGCAACCTGAGCCACCGCGACTTCTTCGCCCTCGTGGGCCGCGTGACCGGCCGGCCGCGCCGCCAGCTGCACCTCTCGGCCGGGATGCTGCGGCCTGTGCTGCGGGTCGGCTCGGCCCTGCGGCTGCCGCTGCCGCTCGACGACCAGGAGCTGGCCTCGAGCAGCCACTGGTGGTTCTTCACCGCGGCGAAGGCCCGGGCCGAGCTCGGCTTCACGGTGCGCCCGATCGAGGACACCATCCGCGAGACGGCCGAGTGGCAGCGCGCCGACGGATACCACAAGCACTGACCGTTGCGCCCGCGCGCGCGGGCGTATGCTTGGATCTGACGCCACGAGAGGGGGACACGATGGCCATCAAGCTCCACCGCTGCAGCGGAACGTTCATCAAGGGGCCGCACCCGTGCTGGAAGGCCCAGAAGGCTCTCGACGACGCCGGCATCTCCTACGAGCTCGTGATCCACTCGGCGCTGCGGCCGCGCCGCCCGGAGGTCGAGCAAATGACCGGTCAGCGCAAGCTGCCGTTCATCGAGTTCGAGGACGGCACGATCCTGCGCGAGTCGTCCGAGATCGCTGCCCGGGCGAAGGCCGGCACCTTGCTCCAGAGCCCCGCCTCCGGCTGACGGCAGCCGCAGCGCGACCGGGCCGTATCATCTGACCGATGTCACGGACCGCGCTGCACGGCTGCGCGCCGCCTGACGCCCCCGTCCACGCCCGGCCATGAGCGCCGAACCGGCGCTCCTGGCCACGGTCGTCGTGGTCATCCCGGGCCTGGCGGCGAGCCTGGCGCTTTACCCGGACCGCGATCTCGGGCTGGCGACGCGGCTGGCTTCGGTGTGGGCGTTCGGCTATGCGCTCGTCGCGCTCGTCGCCATCGGCCTCGCGCTCGCGAGCACGCTCGGGCGCGGCTGGTTCCTGGCCGGCTACGTCGTCGTCTGCGCGGGCGCCTGGGGTCTGGCCGCCCGGCGCCGCGGATGGCGCTCGGCCCGCCCCTCGCGGCCGGCGCCGCCGGGATGGCCCGCGGTCGCGGGCCTCGCGGGCCTGGCGGTCTTCGCCGTCTACCACTGGAGCCTCTCGCCGTATATGCAGTTCGGGGTGTCGACCCCGTTCCGGTACTGGGCGGACGGCCTCGAGCTCGCCCAGGCACACGACATCCCGGCGCGGACGCTGCAGTGGGGGACGCACTATCCGACGACGGTGAGCAAGGTGGCCTTCAACGCCTTCGGCGCCGGACAGAGCCTGATCCTGCAGACGAGCTCGCTGCAGGCCATCGCGGCGCTCACATGGCTCGGCGCCATCGGGCTCTTCCTGGCGCTGTGGGCCGTCGGCGACCAGCTGGGGCTGCGGTGGACGGCGCCCCTTCTGCCGCTGCTGCTCCTGGCCGTCCCCGGCGGCTGGCCGCTCGAGAATGCCATGTCGCAGGACATCGTCCTCTTCCGCGCCGAGAACTTCGGCAGGCTGGTGGCGCTGACCGCGCTCGCCCTCGCCGTGTACAGCCTGAGACGAGGAGCGGCGATGGTGCAGCTGGCCGCGACCGGGGCACTGCTCGGCGTGGCCGCGCTCATCCATCTGATCCCGGTCGTCGTGGTCGCCGCGATGCTCCTGCTCTACGCGGTCGCCGCCGCAGTGGGCAGCCTGCCGGTGCGGTCGGCCGTGGTGCGATTCGCGGCGATCGGGGGCACGGCGGTCCTGGCCTACGCGCTGCTCCTGGCCGCCAGCCGCGGCAGCCTCGGACTGCAGGGCGCGCAGTCGACGACGAGCTACACGAGCTATCCCGGCGGCGTCGATCCGACCGCCTACTTCCGCACCGGCCACCCCGTGCTGTTCGCCCCGGGCGAGAGCGCAGCCCAGCTCGTTCAGCAGTACGCCGAACGCGGCCTGGCGGCGGGCAGCGGCGAGGTGGGCGCGGCGTACGCCGCTCTGGGCCTGCTCGCGCTGACCGCGCTCGCGGTCGTCGTCTTCCTCGAGCGGCGGCTCGCGCCGGTCGTCGCCGCCGCGGTCGGGCTGGCCATCGTCCTCGTGATCGCGGCGATCGGCTTCGCCCACCACTACACCGTGATGATCCAGTCGACGTTCGGAGAGCGGCGGCTGTTCGACTACGCCGGGCTGAGCGTCGCGCTGCTCCTCCTGGTGGTGGCCGAGGCGCTCGCCGTCCGTGCCGGGCGTCTGCAGCCGATCCTCCCCGCGGCGATGGTCGGCGTCGGCGTTGCCGTCCTCCTGGCCACCTCGATCCACACCCCGGCGACACTCAAGCGCTGGCAGGGCGCGGCCACCACCGCGGGCGTGACCCACAGCGTGTTCGACCTGGTCAGCCGGCGGGTGCCCTGCGACGCGCGCATCCTGCCCAACTTCCGCAGCGAGGGCGTCTTCGAGGCGGTCACCGGCCGGCGCAGCGTCATGGAGGGGATGTCGCCGTACCTGCGCCCGGCCATGCTCGACCGCGTGCTCGGGCTCGTGAAGCGGGCCCGGACGTTCTTCCACGACCCGAACGCCGACCGGGCGTTCGTCGCCGCCGAGCGGGTCGACTACGTGCTGATGATCCCCCAGGACATGGTGATCGGCGAGGACGGGATCCCCTACCGGCGCCTCCCGCTGCCGCCGGTGCCCTGGCTGCACCTGGTCGGCACGGCGTCCGGCGCGCGCCTCTACGCCGTCGCCGGGGCGGCGCACGTGGTCGTGGCCGGAGCGGGCCAGCCGGCCACCTGCCGCGTCATCCCCGGGAGCGGGTCGTGAGCGCGCGGGTGCCCCAGCGCGGCCGCCACCGTTACACGCGCGCGGCGCTGCTCGCAGGGTTGCTGGCCGGCGTGGCCGCGGTGCCGGCGATCCTGCGCGGCCGCTCGAGCGCGCCGCCGAAGCATTTCGACGCCGCCCTGGGGTCGCTCCCCGACGGCAAGGGCTGGCCGCAGCCGTGGGTCGCCCAGCACTATCTGCGCGACCTGGCCGTCCGCGGCGGCCGTGCCGTCTGGAGCATCCGCCCGGGCCTCGACACGGCCGCCCCCCACCAGCCCATGCCCATCTTCCTGCTCGACCACGTCTGCGGCGCGGCCGGCCACCTGCTGGCCTTCTCGGTCACCAACCCGACCCTGCGTCCCGGGGTGCTGTTCGGCGCCGTCACCGACGTCGACTACCTGGCGGTCACCTGCGAGGGCGGCCGGCTCGTGCTGGCCCGCTATGCCAGGGTCGGCCGCACCGTGATCGCCGAGGCGCCCTCCCCGGCGCTCGTCGTCGACACCACCT
>DASXOR010000196.1:0-8217 GCA_036494095.1 Gaiellales bacterium
TCGTGCTCACGTTCCGCTCCCCGACCGGCCTCGCCAACGCCTACGGGATCGCGCTCAGCGCCATCTTCGCGACGAACACGCTCCTCGCGTTCGTCGTCTTCCGGATCCTCTGGCGCAAGCAGCTTCGGGTCGTCATCCCGGGCGCGCTCCTGTTCATGACCGTGGAGCTCACCTTTTTCGCCGCCAACCTGACCAAGCTGTTCTCGGGCGGCTGGTTCCCCCTGCTTGTCGGCGCGATCTTCTTCACGCTCCTCACCACCTGGCACCGCGGCCGGCTGCTGCTCGGCCGAGCGGTGCGCGAGGGGCGGGTGTCGCTCCGCCGCTACATCAACCGGATGATCGACGAGCAGCCAAACCGCGCCCACGGCACAGCCGTCTTCCTGACCTCGTCCCTCGAAACGGTGCCCACCGCCCTGCTCCGCAACGCCGAGCACAACGCCATCGTGCACGAGCACGTCGTCCTCGTGAAGATCCGGACGGTCGGCATGCCACACGTGGAGGAGAGCCAGCGGATCTCGATCGAGCCGCTCAGGCTCGGGTTCGTCGCCGTCACCGCAACGTACGGCTACCAGGATGAGCCCGACGTCGTCGCCGCCCTCGCCCAGGCCCGGCTTCAGGGGCTCGACCTCGATCTCGACAACGCCTCCTACTACGTCGACCACGTAACCGTCCTACCCACAGGGACCGCCCACATGGCGCGATGGCGCAAACGCCTCTTCGCCGTCCTGCATCAGAACGCGACCCCCGTCGCTCGCTCGTACAACATCCCCCCTGATCGCGTGTTCGAGGTCGGTGGCTACGTCGAGATCTGAACTCAGATGGGCGGTTGCCGCTCGGCATGGCCTGCGCAAGACGCGGCGGACGGCACCCACGTCGCAGAAACGATCCGCCCGCGATCGCAGACGGCGTGTCAACGCCGCACCGACCCGTAGTCGGCCCCCGGATCCGTGAGTGACGTGGCGCCGACGGCGCGGATCGGCGCCGATCGTGCCGGGCAGCCATGCACATGCATCGTGAAGGCAGCGGGACGTGATCTGGGATGCCGCGCCCACATTTCGCCTACATGGACGATGCTGCGTGGCTTACCTTCGTTACGGATGAAGACGCGGGCAGTTTCGACTCGATCCCCGACGGCATCACTGGCTTCGCACCGGCCGGCCGGCGCGCCACTTCGACCTCCCGCCCGACCGGGTCGCGGAGGTTGGCGCACACGTCGAGCCTTAACCGCCGGCCGGCCACTCCGGCTGCGACAATCCACACGTGGCGCTCGAACACCCCACTCACCGATCGGTTCGCATGCGGCTGCTGCGCCCGGCGGCGCCTGGGCGGACCGGCTGGTACGGATCGGCCTCGGCGGCGGCGGCCGCAGCGGTCGTGTCCGTCGTCGTCTCGTCGCTGGTCGTGGCGCTGCTGACGCCCCGCGTGCCCGTCGACTCGGCAGGGGTGTTCTACCTGGTCGCCGTCCTCGCCATCTCGTCGGTCTACGGCGTCTGGTGGGGTCTCGGCACCAGCCTTGCCTCGGCGGTGGCCTTCAATTTCTTCTTTCTCCCGCCGCAGCACACGCTGGTCATCAACTCCTCGGGCGACTGGCTGGCGCTGGCCGCCTTCGCGGTCACCGCCGTCGTGACCAGCAACCTCGCGGCCCGCGAGCGGGTGGCGACCGAGCGGGCGGTCCGGCGGGCGGCCGAGGCGCAGCTCGGGGAACGGCTCGCAACGCTCGTGGCCGACGGATCCCGGTTCTCCGATGTGCTGCCGCTGCTCGGCCGCCAGGCCGCCAGGGCGCTGGGCGCCCGCGACGGCGATATTCATCGCGGCGCCCCGGGGCCGCCCGGGAAGGCGGGACAGGTGGTGCCGCTGGAGCTGAGCGGCCGGCGCCTGGGCGAGCTGCGCCTGATCGACGCGCCGCCCGGTGTGGTGGACTCCGACGAGGCGGCCCGAATCGGGCGGGTGCTCGCCGGGCTCATCATGCTGGGCGAGGAGCGCGAGCGGCGTGTCCAACAACAGGTGGAGTCCGAGACGCTGCGGCGTTCGAACGCGCTCACGACGGCGCTCCTGCGGACGGTCTCGCACGACTTCCGCTCGCCGCTGACGGCGATCTCGGCGTCCGCGGAGGGATTGCAGTTCGCGGATCTCGACGAGGACGAGCGCGACCTGCTCGACGCCATCACCGAGGAGAGCGCCCGGCTGAGCCGACTCGTCACCAACCTGCTCGACCTGCCCCGGCTCGAATCGGGCGCCGCCGCGCCGGCGGCGGAGTGGTTCGACGTGCGCGACCTGATCGACGCCGCCCCCGCCGAGACCACGAGCGCCGAAGCACCCCGCATCGTCGTCGCCTATGAGGGGACGCTGCCCCTGGTGCGTGCGGACGCCGGCCAACTCCAACGGGTGCTCGTCAACGTGCTGGAGAACGCGGTCAAGTTCTCGCCGACGGACGCGCCGGTTCAGGTCACGGCGCGGGCGGCGGCAGGCCGCGTACACGTGTCGGTGACCGACCACGGTCCCGGCATCCCCGAGAGCGACCTGGAGAGGATTTTCCAGCCGTTCTTCCGCGGGAGCGCCCATGGTGCCCCGCCCGGCTCGGGGCTCGGCCTCGCCATCGCCCACGGACTGGCCGCCGCCAACGGCGCGTCACTAACCGTCGAGCCGGCCCCCAACGGCGGCGCGACGTTCACCCTGTCGATCCCCGCCCCCGCGCCGGTCGAGCGCCGGCGAGCGTGAACGACGGACAGCGGATCCTGGTCGTCGACGACGAGCGCCCGATCCGCCGGGCGCTCGAGGTGATGCTGTCCAAGGCCGGCTACAGGGTCGAGACCGCGGCCACCGGCGAGGAAGCGCTCATGGCGGCCGCGCTCACCCCACCCGACCTGGTCATGCTCGACCTGATGCTCCCCGACGCCGACGGCGCGGACGTGTGCCGGCAGCTGCGCGACTGGCTGTCCGCCCCGATCCTCCTGATCTCGGCCGTGGGCGACGAGGCCGACAAGATTCGTGCGCTGGACGCGGGAGCCGACGACTACGTGACCAAGCCCTTCTCGCCCGGCGAGCTGCTGGCGCGCTGCCGGGCCCTGCTCCGCCGCACGGCGGGCGAGCGGGGTGACGCCGTCGTCGAGGTCGGCGGGATTCGGATCGACCTGCCGCGGCGGATGGTGACGCTCGACGGCGCGGAGGTGCGCCTCACCCCCACAGAGTTCGACCTGCTCAAAGCACTCGCCACCGCCCCAGGCCGACCACTCACACACCGCATGCTCCTGCGCACCGTCTGGGGCCCCGGCTACGCCGATGAGATGCACCTGCTACGCGTCTACATGGGCCGCCTCCGCGACAAGCTCGAAGCACGCGGCGCCCCGCGGAGCACCATCGAGACGCTCACGGGAGTGGGATACCGGCTGGCCGGGTGACACATTCATTCGCATCACTGGTCGGCTCGCGCTCACCGTCGCCAGCCGAGGGATTAGAACTTCGACGCCGGAGACCGCCCCAGTCGGCTCGGTCGGCGGTCAGAGGAGATCCGTCAGCAGACCGCCGCCTCGGCATCCCAGGTCGGAGCATCACCGCCGCGACGAAATGGAGCCACCAGAGCGCCTGCTCCATAACCGTCAGGTACACCACCGCTACTGGCCGCGTCTGGCGCGGTCACCGACCGTCTTCCCGACCACGCCGACGACGATGGGGATGACGGCCAGCGAGAACCCCCGCCAGAACCGGCCAGGGCGAGTGGCGACGATGACCACCCCAAGCAGGTAGATGAACGTGCCTTCGGACGGCGCCAAGCGGTTCACGCCTGGCGTCCTTCCGAGGTCTGGGTGCCACCGACTGCATCGTTCCATGACCACACCGCGTCCTCGGTGTTCGCCGCTGCCTGAGCGCGGCCGCGACGCTCGAGGTGAGCGTACACCTGGGTCTGTCGAATGCTCGCATGGCCGAGTTGGCGGGGCACATATTCGAGCGACTGCTTTCCCGCGATAAGCCATGCTGCAGCCGCCGTGTGGCGGAGGTCGTGCACGCGCAGGTGCATGTCGATGCCAGCGTCGCGTAGGGCGGGGTCATGCCAGCGCCGGGCGATAACTGTGCGGTCGAGATAGCTGCCGTCGGGCTCAGCGAACAGCATCCGCCGCCGCACCCGCCGGGTCGCGTGCGCCCGGCGTTCGAGCCGTTCAGCCAGGCGCGGCCCGATCTCGACGCCGCGCGGTGTCTTGTCCTTGAGTTGGGCGCCGTCGCCGTTCTTGAGCTGGCGGGCGACAACGATCAAGCCGCCTTCGCCGTCGATGTCACGCGGCTCGAGCGCTAGTGCCTCGCTAATGCGTAGGCCGGCTAGTGCGAGCACCTCTGCTAGGTCGCGGTACGCCGGATCGCAGGCGTCAAGGTAGGTGGGGATCTCCTCGGGCATCAGGTAGGCGACCTCGGAGAACTCGGCTCGTACTCGCATCCGCCGCTCCCCCGCCCCGCCCTGGCGGCGAGCCGGATTCTGGCGTAGCAGACCATCGTTCACCGCCGCGCCCAGGAGCACCGAGAGCGTGGTGAGGGTGTTTGTTGATCGTCTTTGCGCACGTGCCATTGCTCGCGGCCGGTCGAGCTTGTCGCTCGAACGGGGGATCTTGGCCGCTGGCATGTTGCGGCTGGCACCACGGCTGCTACCACGAGGCTGGCAGCGCCGACGAGGCCGCCTGCCCGAAAACGCCGAAAGCCGCTCAACGGAGCGGCTTTCGCGAGTGCGCTGGAGAGGACTTGAACCTCCACGACCCATGCGGGTCACAAGGCCCTCAACCTTGCGCGTCTACCAATTCCGCCACCAGCGCGGGCCTGCGACGACGCAGTCTAGAGCAGAAAGCCGAGCGCGATGACGTTCGCCGTGAAGACGATGGCGACGAAGATCGTGAGCCGGGTCAGGTTGCGCTCCATGACCGCGGTGCCGCCGTAGCTCGAGCCGCCCGGGTTGAGCATGCCCGACAGGCCGGCGTCCTTGCCCGAGTGCATGAGCACGAGCACGACCAGACCGACCCCGAGCAGAACCTGGAGGCCGGACAGGATCTGGGCCAGAAGGTGCGACGACATCGCCCGCCAGTGTACCAGCGCCCCCTCGGCCGCCCTGTCGCCGCAACGGCGCTCACAGCCGCGCGGCGCGCCATGATAGAGGTGTGTCCGTTGCCGACGCACTGGCCGTCGTCGCGCTGACCGTCGCGGCCGTGTGGGTGACGGGCTCGGCGGTCGCGCGCACGTCGGCGCCGCCCGGACGCATCCTGGCGGGCGTCGTGGCGATGGTGGCCGTCGGCTGGGCCTGCATGCTCACTTCGACACTCGGCCTGGCCGTGCTCAGCGCGCAGACCGGGCTGCGCATCGCCACGCCGGTCGCGGTGCTCGTGCTCCTGGCCGTGCGCCGGCCGAGGCTGATCCCGCCCCGGCCGAACCTGACCGCCGTCGCGGCCCTGGCCGTCTCCGGCCTCGTGCTGTGGCCGAGCGTCACCGCACCCGAAAACCTCATCCGCGGCGCGGACGCGGGCTGGCACAGCGGCTGGACGCGACAGCTGATGGGCGGCGAGACGAGCCCCGGCGGCCCCTACGGCGGCATCCCCGACGCCTACCCGTGGCTGTACCACGCCCTGGCGGCCTGGCTGGCGCAGCTTGCTCCCGGAAACTTGCTGGGCGGGTTCCTGGCGATCCAGGTGCTGGCCGTGCTCGCGCTCGGGGCGGGCACATGGCTGCTCGCGAGCGAGCTCGGGCTGGGCGCCGCCGCGGCCGGATGGTCGACGGTGCTCGTGATCGGCGGCGCCGGCGTGGGCTGGATCTGGCAGCACGGGCCGGCGGCCGTGCTGACGCTCCGATACGGCCTCGGCACCTACCACGGCGACTTCATCCTGCCGAACGCGATGTCGACCGGGCTCGGCAGCCTCGCGCCCCTCCTGCCGCGCGAGGCGGCGCTCGCGCTCCTGCCCGGCGTGCTCTTCCTGGCCGTGCGCGCGACCACGGCCGGGTCAGCCCGGCCGGCGCTGCTCGCCGGCGCGGTGGCGGGCTTCGCTCTCGTGCTGGGGCCGGTCGAGGGCAGCCTCACCATCGCGAGCGTGGTGGCGATCACGATCGCCACCCGGTCCTGGCGCCTGCTGCTCGTGCTTCCGGTCGCACTGGCGGTGGTCTCGGTGTGGCTCGTGCCCCTCGGCCTGAGCTACCACCGCCACGGCGGCCTGAAGGCGACGACGACGCAGGTCGCCCCCGACCCCACCGTCGCCCAGGCGGCCGTGGCGCTCGGGATGGTGGTGCCGCTGGCGGCCCTGGGGCTCGTTCTGCTCCAGCGCCGCGGCATGCTTCGGCGCGAGCTCGTGGCGATCGCCGCCGTCGCCCTCGTCGCGTGCGCCGGCGGGATCGTGGCCGGGTCGGGCCACATCGTGCTCGGCACGCCGGCCATCGTGCACTGGCTGCGCTACATACCCGTCCTCGCCATCGCGCTCATCCTCCCCGCGGGCTACGCCGCAGCGACGGTCGTCGCGGCCGCCGCCCGCCGGGCGCTGCCGCTCGGCATCGTGCTGGCCGCGGCGATCGCAGCTGCGACGGTCGGGTCGACCGGCCTGGCGTCGGCGGCCATCCGCGACCTGCCGAACGATCCCGGGCTCGCCTGCGCCCGCCCGCTGCCCTTCGGCCCGGACACGACGGTGGCCGTCTCGAGCGGGCAGACGTTCTACACGTCCGACATCGGCTTCTGGCTCTTCAGCAGCACGGGCACGCGCCTCCTGTGGCTGCCGCCGCGACTGGCGCGCATCCCGTTCACGCGGCTGCCCGCGGGCGTGCAGCCCCAGGCGCTGCGGCGGCACGAGCAGCTCGTGATCGCCCACGGCGGCGAGCCGCCGGTGGGCGTGCAGTGGGTGGTGACGAACCGGCCGGCGGTGCAGCTGCCCCGCAACCTGCGCCCGTACGCGTGGTGCGTGTGGCGGCGGCACATCCCGCTGCGCGTGTTCCGGGTCGAGCCGCCGACTTAGCCGACGACGACGGTGCCGGGCGCGCCCGCGGTCAGGCGGCCGATCACCGGCCACGGCAAGAGCGCCGCCCGGTCGGCCGGCAGGCTCACGAACAGGCCGCCCGACGTCTGCGCATCGCAGGCGAGGAGCCGGTCGGCCTCATCGAGGCCGGGTGCGAACTCGGTGTAGGCGGCGGCGAGCTCGAGGTTGGTGCGCGTGCCGCCCGGCACGTGTCCGGCTGCGATCAGCTCGCGAACGCCGGGCAGGAGCCGCACGGCCGCCAGGTCGAGCTCAGCCACGAGGCCGGCGCCGGCGGCCAGTTCCCGGGCATGGCCGACGAGGCCGAAACCGGTCACGTCGGTAACGGCGTGCGGCTCGGCCGCCCGCACCATCGCCGCGGCCTCGGCGTTCAGCGTCGTCATCGACTCGACGGCCGCCGAGGCGACGGCCGGGTCGGGCTCGCCGCGCTTGAGCGCCGTCGTCACGATGCCGGTGCCGATCGGCTTGGACAGCACGAGCACGTCGCCCTCGCGGCCGCCCGCATTCGTCCACACCTCGTCGGGGCGGACGAATCCGGTCACGGCCATGCCGTACTTCGGCTCGGGGTCGTCGATCGAGTGCCCGCCGGCGACGACCGCGCCGGCAGCCGCCGCCACATCGCCGCCGCCGCGCAGGATCTCGCCCAGAAGCTCCATCGGCAGCGTCTTCGGGAACGCGACGACGTTCAGCGCGAACGCCGGCCGCGCGCCCATCGCATAGATGTCCGAGAAGGCGTTGGTCGCCGCGATCCGGCCGAACGTGTAGGCGTCGTCCACGAGCGGGGTGAAGAAGTCGATCGTCTGGACGACCGCGACGTCGTCTGAGATCCGCCAGACGGCCGCGTCGTCGAGGCCCTCATGGCCGACGATCAGCTCGGCCGAATCGACCCGCGGCAGGCCCGCCAGCACCTCGCGCAGCGACCCGGCGGGCAGCTTGCAGGCGCAACCCGCGCCGTGGGAGAGCTGGGTCAGGCGAACGGTCTGGACGGCCATCTGCGATCAGTGTATGCCGCGCTCAGACGAAGGGGATCGAATGGGGCGCGCCGCGCCGCGGCCCGTCCGGAGTCACGACGTCGAAGCCGGCGGTGGGATCGAGCGCGGCGTCGACGAGGACGACGGCGATGTTGCGCTCGAGCGCGAACGAGTACACCGCCCACCGGGCGACGCCCGCCGGCGCCCCGTCGGCACCGTGCACCGGCCAGTGCTGCTCCATGATCGGAAACGGCGGGCCCTCG
>DASXOR010000197.1:0-4827 GCA_036494095.1 Gaiellales bacterium
CCTGATCCAGCGGCCGCTCTTCAGCGGCCTCGCGGCCGTGGGCGGCGTGATCCTGACGGCGCTCCTGCCCCGGCTGGCACCCGCGGGCGCCACGACCTCCACGTCGCTCACGACGCTCGACCAGATCTTCAACCTGACCACGCACGCCGAGTATCTGGTCGTCGCGGCGGTCTTCGGGCTCACGCCGAGCCTGCTCATGGCCGGCCTGCAGAAGCAGGCCGAGAGCTACAAGGCCGATCTCAAGAGCTCCGAGCCGGCGGAGTCGGCACCCCGCTAGTAGGTCTACGCTCCCCGCATGTCGATCGCCGAGCGCCGGGCGCGGTTCCGCGAGCTGCACGCGCAGGAGGGCATCTTCGTCATGCCGAACCCGTGGGACGAGGGCTCGGCCCGCCTGCTCGCCTGGTGCGGCTTCCGGGCGCTCGCGACGACGAGCGCCGGGTTCGCGTGGACGCTGGGGCGAAACGACCAGACCGTCACGCGCGACGAGCTCGTCGCCCACGTCGCCCGGCTTGCCGCCGCCACCGACCTGCCGCTCTCGGTCGACAGCGAGCGGTGCTTCGCCGCCGACCCGGCCGGGGTCGCCGAGACGGTGCGCCTGCTGGCCGCGGCGGGCGCCGCCGGCTGCTCGATCGAGGACTACGACCCCGAAACGGGGCGGATCGACCCGATCGCAACGGCCGCCGAGCGGGTCGCGGCCGCCGCCGCCGCGGCCCACGAGGGCGATGCCATGGTGCTGACGGCACGCGCCGAGAACCACCTCCACGGAAGGGACGACCTGGACGACACCATCGCCCGGCTCGTCGCCTACCGGGCGGCCGGGGCCGACTGCATGTACGCCCCCGGCCTGACCGCCTCGGCGGACATCGCGGCGCTCGTCGCCGCCGTGGGCGCGCCGGTGAACGTGCTCGCGCTTCCGGGCGCCCCGGGCGTGGCGGAGCTCGGCAGGCTCGGCGTGCGCCGCGTCTCGACCGGATCGCTGCTGGCGAGCGCCGCCTACGGCGCGATGCTCGCCGGCGCCCGCGAGCTCCATGCCGAGGGCAGCTCCGGCTACGCCCGGGCGGGCCTGCCGGTGGACGTCCGCACCGCAGCGTTCTAGCGTCGCCCGCCCGGCGCGCGTCTGGTTGACTACGGGCGTGGCAAGCTCGGTTGCGATCGACAGCGTGTCGCGATCGCAGCATCGCCGCGGGCAGATCTACGTGGCCCTGGCGGCCGTCGCCTGGTCGACGGCTGGCGTCCTGCAGCGCGAGCTGCACGTCGGCCTGGGGACGCAGGTGACCGGCCGCGCGCTCTTCGCGTTCGCGGCGCTTGCGATCTTCGTGGCCGCCGGCCACCGGCACGGCCTCGCAGGGCAGGTGCGCGAGAGCGGCTGGGCCATGCTCGGCGTGAGCGTGTCGACGGCGCTCGCGTCGGCATCGTTCATCGTCGCGCTGAACTACACGACCGTCGCCCGCGTCCTCTTCCTGCAGGCGGCCGCGCCGATGTTCGCGGCGCTGCTTGCGTGGATCAGCCTGGGCGAGCCCGTCTCGGCGCGGTCGTGGGCGGCGATGGCGATCGCGCTCGCCGGCGTGGGCGTGATGGTCGGCGCGCCCGGCAACGGCAGCATCCTGGTCGACCTGCTCACGATCGTCATCCCGCTCTCGTTCGCGGTCAGCATCGTGATCACCCGCCGGCAACGGCACATGTCGATGGCCCCGGCGACCTGCCTCGCGCAGGTGCTGATCTTCGCCTTCGCCGTCCCCTTCGCGCACCCGGGCACTGTGGACGAGCGCAACCTGGTGCTGCTGATCCTGCTCGGCGCCGGTCAGATCGGCCTGGGCCTGGCGCTGCTCTCGATCGGCGCGCGCCTCATCCCGGCGGCCGAGATCGCGACGATCACGCTGCTCGAGGTCGTGCTGGGCCCGCTGTGGGTGTGGATCGTGGTTTCGGAGCGACCCTCGACGGCCACGCTGGCCGGCGGGGCGATCGTGACCCTCGCGGTGCTGCTGCAGGCGGGCGGCGAGCCGGCGACCGGCGTCGCCGAGGTCAGCCCGCCACCACCTTGAAGCTGCCGAGCGCGGGATCCGACGCGAACGCAATCCGGGCGCCGAGCGCGGCCTCGGAGCGGATCTGCGCCCACAGCTCCGCTCCGATCACCTCGCCGGGGGCGAGCGCCGGGATGCCCGGGGGGTAGGGCACCGCGAACTCGGCCGCCACCCGGCCGACGGCCGCCTCGGCCGGGACCCGCTCGGCGGCGGCGTAGAACGCCTCGCGCGGCGTCATCGCGAGCTCCGGCGTCGAGCGCCACGAGGTGGCCACCGGCGGCATCTCCGGGGCCGTCCCACGACACTCGTCGACGGCGCTCGCGAGCATCGGCAGGAGGATGTCGACGCGGGCGGCGTCGTCGCCGACCGTCATGTGCGGGATGAGCAGGCGGCGGTCGGCACCCTCGACCGCGACGCCCCGGGCCCGCAGCGCGCGGTCGACGGCGATGCCGTCGGCATGCGCGCCGGAGAGGTCGATCAGGAGCTTCAGCGGGTCGCGCATCATCACCGACGGGTGGCCCGCGATGACCTCGTCGCCGAGCACGCGCAGCCCGTCGATCTGCTGGACGCCCGCCCGCGCCCGGCGGGCGGTCTCGCACGCGGCCGCGAGCAGCTCCTCGCCCTCATCCTGCATGCGCGCGCGGCACTGGTCGATCGTCGCGTAGATCATGGCCGACGGGCTCGTCGTCAGCAGCAGGTCGAACGCCGCCGCGAGCCGACCGAGATCGATGTGGCCGGAATCGCGCGCGAGCAGGAGCGCCCCGGGCGTGAGCGACGGCAGCGTCTTGTGCGTGCTGAGCGCGATCGCGTCGGCGCCGAGCTGGAGCGCGTTCGGCGGCACCATCGAGCCGAAGCCGAAGTGCGCCGCCCAGGCGTGGTCGCAGATGAGCGCCGCGCCGCGCTCGTGGCAGGCGGCGGCGATCACGGGCAGGTCGGACAGCACCCCGACGTAGGAGGGCTCGGTCATGATCACGGTGCGGATGCGGGGCTCGGCCTCGAGCGCTGCCACCACCCGCTCGACCGGCGTCCCCAGCGGGATGCCGAGCTCGTCGGACACGTCCGGCGCGAGCCACACCGGCCGGGCGCCCGCCAGGATCAGGCCCGCGTAGACCGACTTGTGGCAGGTGCGGTGGACGAGCACCGGCTCTCCGGGTGCCATCGTGGCCAGGCACAGCGCCTGGTTGGGATGGGTGGAGCCGTTGTGGCTGAACCGGCACATGTCGGCTCCCCAGGCCTCCGCGGCCAGCTCCTCGGCTCGATCGAGCACCTCGAGCTCGTTTCGCAGGGTGTCGGCGCCGCCGTGGTGGGGGACGTCGGAGAGCAGGAGCGACGCCTCCCCGACCAGGGCCGGGTTGCGCTTGTGGCCCGGCGTCGTGAACGGCGTCGGGATGTCGCGCAGGTAGGCGTCGACAGCGTCGGCGAACGGGGTCGCAGTCATGAACGCGAGTCTACGTGCATGCGGTTGCGCCGGGCCCGCGCAACCCGCGATGATCCGCATCCATGCCGCGGACGATCCCGGAGCTCTTCGACGAGGCCGTCGCGGCCGTGCCCGGCAAGGTGTGGCTCGTGGCCGGGGACGAGTCCTACCCGTATGCCGAGGCGCGCGACCGGATCGGCCGGGCGGCGGCCGCCCTTGCGGGCCTCGGCATCGGTCGCGGCGATCTCGTGCTCGCCACCATGCGCAGCACGCCGGACTACCTGTTCACCTGGCTGGCCTCGGCCTACACCGGCTCGATCCTGGTCACCGCCAATCCCCGCAGCGCCGCGGCCGAGCAGGCGGGGTTGATCGGCCAGGTGCGGCCGCGGCTCGTCGTGACCGACCCCGGCCTCGACGCGGTGATGGCGGGAGCGCGCGAGTGGGGTGCGGCGGACGTCGTGGACGTCGCCCGCCTGTTCGAGCCGGCCTGCGGGGTCGAGGGCCCGGGCCCGGCCCGCCCGGACGACGCGGCCGTGCTCATCCCGACCTCGGGCACGACCGGGCGCTCCAAGCTGGTCACGCAGACGCACCGGGCCTACGTGATGGCGGGGGAGGGCTTCCCGTGGTGGATGGAGCTTCGGCCGGACGACCGGCTCATGACCTCGCTGCCGTTGTTTCACATCAACGCGCCCACCTACTCGATGCTCGGCTCGGTCGGCGCGCGCGCGAGCCTCGCGCTCCTGCCGAGCTTTTCGGCCAGCACGTTCATCGACTCGGCGCGGCGACACGGCGCCACCGAGTTCAACGCCATCGGGGCGATGCTCGAGATCCTCATGCGCCAGCCCGAGCGGTCCGACGACGCCGAGAACCCCCTGCGCCTGTGCTACACCGGCCCGGCGCCGCCCGAGCAGCGCCAGCTCGAGATCGAAGCGCGGTTCGGGCTTCGCATCGTGTGCGGCTACGCGATGTCCGAGACGCCCTACGGCACGATCTGGGCGCGCGGCACCCGGCCGTACGGCACGCTCGGAAGCGTGCGCCAGCACCCCACGCTCGGCGTCGTCAACGAGGGCCGGGTGATGCGCGACGGCCGCCCCGCGCCGCTCGGCGACGTGGGCGAGCTGGAGCTGCGAAACCCGGCGGTGATGAAGGGCTACTGGGGCATGCCCGAGGAGACGGCGCAGGTGCTCTCGGCCGACGGCTGGCTGAAGACCGGCGATCTGGTCACGGCCGACGCAGACGGCCTCTACACCTTCGTCGGCCGGGCCAAGGAGGTGATCCGCCGCCGCGGCGAGAACGTCGCCCCGGCCGAGATCGAGGAGGCGCTCGTGAGCCATCCGGACGTGTTCGAGGCGGCGGTCGTGGGTGTGCCGTCGGAGCTGTCCGAGGAGG
>DASXOR010000198.1:0-2140 GCA_036494095.1 Gaiellales bacterium
GGCCAAGATGCCCGCGCGCGCCCTGCGCGGCAGCATCGCGAGCGTCCTTGCGCTCTCCGGCCTGAAGCTCCTGGGCGCCTTCTAGGCCTCGCGTACCGGTGCCCGGCACCCTGAGGGGTGCCAGGCACCGTCCAACCGACGGCTCCTACAATCCGCCGTCGTGCCCAGGAAGCGGACCGGGATCATCGTCATCGGCGTGCTGCTCGCGGCGTCCGGCCTCGCATTCCTGCGGGCCGAGCAGCTCAAGCTCGAACGCGCGCCGGTGGGGGGCACGCACCTGCAGAAGTACTTCTCGACGACGTGCAACCCCGTGCGCCCCGCCACCCGGTGCCGCTCGCACTCGGCGCTGCTGCGGTTCCGGCTGCGCACGGCCGGCAGGGTCGCGCTCGCGATCTCGGACGGCTCGGGGCGGATCGTCGACCGCCTCACCCCGGCGTCCGGGCGGTACCTGCCGCGCGGCCCGGTCAGCCTGCGCTGGAACGGCCGCGGCGACGGCGGGGGCACGGCGGCCGACGGCGTCTACCACCTCCGTGTCGCGCTCCGGAGCGGGCACCACGTCATCACCATCCCCGACCCGATCGAGCTCGACAACACCGCCCCGAGGCTGACGCTGCTCAGCCGTCCCGGCAGCCTGCCCATCAGGTACCGCACGAGCGAGGCGGCCGTCGTCTTCGTACGCGCGATCGGGCTCGGGCCCGACACCGGCCGCTCGACGCTCTTCCACGGCCGCGCCGGCGCCGCTCATTTCCACCGCACCGGGCTCACGGGGGCGCGGGTGCGGATCACGCTCGTCGCGGTCGACCCGGCCGGGAACGCCTCGGCGCTCGTCGAGGCCGGCAGCATCCGCCTGCCGGCGTGAACGGGTTCTCAGTAGAGTGCGCGCGATGATCGACCGCATGGCCGCCCCGTGATCTTCGCCGGACGCTCCGTGCTCGTGCTCGCGCCGCACACCGACGACGGCGAGTTCGGCTGCGGCGGCACCATCGCACGGCTCGTCGACGCGGGCTCCGAGGTGCGCTACGTCGCGTTCTCGTCGGCGTCGCGGTCGCTGCCGGCCGGGTTCCCGGCGGACACCCTCGTGCACGAGGTGCGGGCCGCCACGGCGACGCTCGGGATCCCGCAGTCGCACCTGACGGTGCACGACTTCGAGGTGCGCACCTTCCCGAGCGTGCGCCAGGACATCCTCGAGATCCTGGTCGCGCTCAACTCCGAGCTCGCGCCCGACCTCGTGCTGACCCCGTCGCTGGGCGACATCCACCAGGATCACGAGACCGTCGCCCGCGAGAGCATGCGCGCGTTCAAGCGCACGACCCTGCTCGGGTACGAGATCCCCTGGAACTGCTTCAACTTCCGCCAGCAGGCCTATGTCGAGCTCGAGCAGCGACAGCTCGACCGCAAGGTGGCGGCCCTGCAGTGCTACCGCAGCCAGGCGCACCGCAACTACGCGAACGAGGAGTACGTGCGCAACGTCGCCCGCACCCGCGGCATCGAGGGCGGCCGCGACCTGGCGGAGGTCTTCGAGGTGTACCGCTGGTTTTTGTAGATGCGACTGACCGAGGGTGACCGAATCGATCCGGCGGAGTACCGGCGCCTGCGCCGCTCGGCCGGCTGGGACGATCCGGCCGTCGACGACGACATCCTGGCGGCCGCCCTGGACACGACCTGGAACGTCACGGCCCGCGACGAGCGCGGCGAGCTGATCGGCATGGCCCGCCTGCTCGACGACGGCGCGCTCTACGCGACGGTGTGGGACATGATCGTCGAGCCGCCGCATCAGCACGCGGGCATCGGCCGCACGATCTTCGAGTCGGTCCTCGCCCGCGCCGGGGGGCGGTCGCTGGTCGGGCTGGTGGCGACGGCGGCAGGGGAGCCGATGTACCGCGCAGCCGGCTTCGGCGAGCGCAGCCGCGGCAGCACCGCGCTCTTCCGGCGCGGCCAGATGGTTGATCGGTAACTGCGGTGGTGTCCTGGGCCGCAGCCCCACCACACCACCCCGCCAACCCACCACAGCCTGACGACCAGGCGCGGCGGAGTTACCGATCAATCATCTGAGCGGGAGCGGCGGCGCGGCCCCGGCCACCAGGGGATGGGGTCGGCGACGTGCCCGCGGGCGACGCGCACGCCCTCGGCCCGCAGCCGC
>DASXOR010000199.1:0-14786 GCA_036494095.1 Gaiellales bacterium
GGTGCCAGGCACCTCCTGCGCGATCATTCCGGGGATATGCGCACCCGTATCCGTCTGCGCGTCAGCCCCGGTGCTCGCCGAACGGCGATCACAGGCCGCCATGCCGACGGCTGGAAGGTGCGGGTCGCGGCGCCGCCCGAGGGCGGCAGGGCCAACGCCGCGCTCCTGCGCTACCTGGCCGAGCTCCTCGGCGTCCCCGCCCGCCGGCTCCACGTCGTGGCCGGCGCGAGCTCCCGCGACAAGCTGATCGAGGTCGACGGCCTCACGGCCGCCGCGGTCGCCCGGCTGCTGGACGCGGCAGCACACGAGTGAACGGTGCCTGGCACCGGCAAGGCCGGTGCCAGGCACCTACACAGAGAGGCGCTACGCGGCTGCGTCGAGGCGCCGCTTGGGCGAGACGACGTGCGTGATGCGCAGGCCGAACTCCTCGTCGATCGCGACGACCTCGCCATGGGCGATGGTGTGGCCGTTGACGAGCAGGTCGACGGGCTCGCCCGTCATGCGGTCGAGGGCGACGATCGATCCGGGGCCCATTTCGAGCGTCTCCCGGATGGTCATCGTCGTGCGTCCGAGCTCAACGGTGAGCTCGACCGGGACGTCGAGCACTGGGCCGAGATCGAGGGTCGCCGGGCGCTCGCCGAGCTGCTCCTCGAGCGCCGGCATGACGAGCTCGGTGCCGGCGGGGGCGGCGGGGAGGTTCGCGGGATCGTGTTCGGACATGGGGGCTTCCTACTGGACGACGACGTCGGTGAAGAGGATCTGGGTGACCTTAACATCGGTCGAGCTCTGCAGATCCGTGAGGATCTTCTTCTCGACCGACGCGCGCTGGGCGCGGTCGATGAGCGCGCTGTCGGCCAGGCCGGTGAGATCGTTCGTGACGATGGCCCGGACCGCCGCGTCCTCGGTGAGGGTGGCGGCGCCGCCGCTCGCCGGGACGGCCGGCACGCCGGCGGTCATGAGCAGCGCGACCGTCACCTTCCCGTAGTGGCCGTCGGCCAGGTTGACGACGAACTCGGGTGAGAGCGGGAACAGCGTTCCCGTGATCTTCGCGGGCGCGGCCTTCGCCGGCTTGGGGGCGAGGAGAAAGAAGTAGGCGCCGCCGCCGCCGACAACGAGCAGGAGCAGGACGGGCAGGATGATCTTGAGTTTGCCTTTCACGGCGAGGTTCCTCCGGAGGACGAGGTGGTGTCTGAGCGGATCACGACGATGTCGACGCGCCGGTTGAGCGCGCGGCCGGCGTCGGACGTGTTGGGGGCGACGGGGTTCTGGTCGGCGTAGCCGACCGCGGCGAGGTGCTTGGGGCTGATGCCGTGGTGCAGCAGGAACTCGAGCACGGCGTCGGCGCGGGCGGTCGAGAGCTCCCAGTTGCTGGGGAACTCGCCGCCGGAGATCGGGACGTTGTCGGTGTTGCCCTCGACGCTGATCGGGTTCTGAATGTGCATCGAGACGAGCAGCCGCGAGACGCGCATCAGGAGCGGCGTGGCGGTCGGCTTGAGCGTCGCCTGGCCGCTGTCGAAGACGAGATTGTTCGTCAGCAGCCGGATCACCAGGCCGCGCTGGTTGATGCTGGTCGAGATGTCCGCGGCGAAGCCGTGTTTGGTGGCGTAGTTCTCGACCCGGCGCTGCACCTCGAGCAGGGTGTTCTGTTCCTTCGCGGCGGCCTTGGCCTTGGCGGCCGTGTCGGTCTTGCCCGAGCCCAGGAGCGTCTTCGTGAAGATGTTGAAGCTCGAGTCGACCGACCCGCTCGGCGTTGCGGTCTGCACGCCGCTGATGCGGGTGGGATTGCCCGACTGGACGCCCTTGCCGCCGTCCAGGACGCCGCCGATGAACGCCTTCTGCAGGGCGTGCTGGAGCACCTGGTACTTGGAGATGTTGACCGACGAGATCGAGAACAGCACCATGAAGAGCGCCATCAGGAGGGTGATCATGTCGGCGTAGGTCAGGAGCCAGCGCTCGTCGCCGCCCTCGTGGCCGCCGCCGTGCCCGCCGCGGCGGCGGCCGCGACCGCGTCCGTGGCCGCTCATGCCGCTTCCTTCAACTCCGCCGAGGGGGACGCGTTCTCGGACTTCTGGCTGCCGCGGTCGGCCGGCGGGACGAACGACTCGAGCTTCTCAGCCAGGACGCGGGGGTTGTCCCCGGCCTGGATCGACAGGATCGCGTCCAGGACCATCGTCCGGTGGTTGAGCTCGACCGCCGACATCTCCTTGAGCTTGTTGCCGATCGGCAGCAGCAGGAGGTTCGCGCTCGAGACGCCGTACAGGGTCGCGATGAACGCGCCCGAGATCGCGGGGCCGAGCTCGGCCGGCGCGGCCAGGTTCTGGAGGACGTGGATCAGCCCCATCACGGTGCCGATGATGCCGACAGTCGGCGCAAAGCCGCCGGACGTCGTGAAGAGGCCGGCCACCTGGGCGTGACGGGCCGCCAGGCCGTCGATCTCGGACTCGAGGATCGCGTGCACGAGATCCGAGTCGGTGCCGTCGACGACCAGCTGCAGGCCCTTGCGGGTGAAGGCGTCGTCGATCTTGGCCACGTCCTCCTCGAGGGCCAGCAGGCCGTTGCGGCGCGCCTTCTCGGAGAGCTCGACCATCTGGCCGATCGATCCCGCGGAATTGATCGACGTGCCCTTGAACGACATGATGGCCGCCTTCGGCGCGGTCATGAACGAGCGAAAGTTCGTGGACGCCATCGTGGCGCCGACAGTGCCGCCGGTGATCAGGATCAGGGCGGGGATGTTGAGGAAGGTGACCGGGTTCGTCCCCTCCATGATCGCCGCGAGGAACAGCGCGCCGAACGCCACTGCGATACCGATTGCGGTGATTGCCTTCATGTCTATCCGTTCCTTCGGGGCGACGGCCGCCGTCCGTGGCGGCAGTTTGCGTAACTGTGCAGATAATCGGCCCGAGTGGCGCGAGATTCAGTCTGCATGACCATGATCGCGTGGCAGCTCGACCACCGCGGCGAGCCGCCCGAAAGCGGCGCGGCGGCCGGTGGCGGGCGCGGGGCGCTCGGTGGCGGTGAGGATGGAGGCGCGCCATTCGCGCACGAGCTCGGCGACCTCGGCAGGCGTCTCGGAGACCACGAACTTGGTGCCGTTGCAGAGCACGATCACGGTGTCGGGATTCGCCTCGATGACCTGGATCAGGTCGGGATTGACGTAGACGTCGCGGTCGGGCTGGCTGATGCGGTGGACGGCGATCACGCCGGATCCTTTCGTGGTCGGGGAGGTGTGGTGGGGCCGGGCCGTCAGGCGCCGGCCCCACCGCGGTCCCGGCTTAGTGCTTCAGGTTCACGAGCTCCTGGAGCATCTCGTCCGCCGTCGAGATCACGCGGCTGTTCGCCTGGAACCCGCGCTCGGCGGTGATCATGTTGGTGAACTCCTGGGCGAGGTCGACGTTCGACATCTCGACGGCGCCCGGGATGAGGGTGCCGAGGCCGTTGGTGCCGGCGATGTTCGCCGTCTCGGCGCCCGAGTTGTTCGTGGCGATCCAGTTGTTGCCGGACACGCGCTGCAGGCCGGCATCGTTCGGGAAGGTGGCCAGGGACAGGACGGCCACCTTGCTGACGGCTCCGGCGGAGTTGGTCACCGACACGGTGCCGTTCTGGGCGATCGTGACGGACTGGGAGCCCGGCGGGATGGTGATCTTGGTCTCGTTGGCCGCGCCGGTCAGCGGGTTGCCGCTCGCGTCGAGCTTGAAACCGACGACGTACTGGCCGCCGTTCGTCACCAGGTCGCCGTTGGCGTCCGTGGTGAAGTTGCCCGCGCGGGAGTACATGTAGACCGGCGAGCTGCCCAGGGTGGTCGGGTCGGCGACGATCCGGAAGAACCCGTCGCCCTGGATGGCGACGTCGAGGGAGTTGCCGGTTGTCTGGATGGCGCCGGCGGTCATCGTGTTGTTGATGCTGCCGAGGCGGACGCCGAGGCCGACCTGGGCCACGTCGGTGCCGCCCATGGTCGCCGTCGGGGCGCTGGAGCCGTGCTCGAGCTGCGACAGGGCGTCCTCGAAGCTGGCCCGCTCGGACTTGAACCCGATGGTGTTGACGTTGGCGATGTTGTTGGCGGTCACGTCCAGCATGGTCTGGTGGACGGTGAGGCCGCTGATGGCGGAGAACATTGCTCGCATGGTGATCCTGTTCCTCTCCGGCCGATCGCTTCCCCGCTCGGGGGTCCGGCGTCTTCGGCCCGTTCTGGTGGTTTTCGGTGGTTAGTTGATGACTGCGCTGTCGATGTTGGTGAACACGCGGTCGCGCATGTTGTCGGCACCGACCGCCGTGATTACAGTCCGGTTGCGGACCGAGACCACGAAAGCGGTCGAGTCGACCATGACAAGGGCATCACGCGAGCCCTTGGCCGCGGCCTTTGATACGCCCTCGCTGAGGCGGGCCATGGTGGCGGCGTCGACGGGGATGCCCCGCTGATTGAGCCGCTCCAGGGCGTGACCGCTGAGGCGGAGCGGCTGCGAATCGGTCGCCGCAAGCCTCCGCTGGAGGAGCTGATCGAAGGCCGGGCCATCCGTGGCAGGCCGGCGCGCGCCCGCTGCGGGCGGCGTGGGGTCGGCCACACCGGGAGGCGTGGTCGCCGGATTGATGCGGATGGGATCGGCCGACATGGGTTACGACACGCCGATGATCTGGCTCGAGCTGATGCCGACGCCGCTGACGTCGATCACGGGCTCGCCCTGGTTGAACGTCACCGCGTCGACGACGCCCTGGCCGGGGTTGCCCGCGGAATCGGTGTAGGCGACGGTGTGGCCGATGAGCGCGATGCTCGAGGCCTGCTGGCTGCCCTGCACCAGGTTGGTCAGCTGCTCCACGGAGGAGAACTGGGCCATCTGGGTCACGGTCTGCGTCGGATCCTGCGACGAGCTCATGGGATCCTGGTTCTGCATCTCCGCGACCAGGAGCTGCAGGAACCCGTCCTGGCCCAGGGTCGCGGCGGGGTTGGTGATCGACGCCGACGTGGTCGCGCCGGTCGCGCCGCTCGTGGGTGGGATGATGCTCATTCGTTGCCTCCTATGCGAATACGTCGATCTGCGATCCCGAAAGGGGCAGTTGCGACGGCTGGATCGTGATTTCGGCCTCGTCGTCGGCGGCGTCATCGCCACCGCTGGGCCCCATTGCGTCTGCGATGTCCGCGGCGCGCTCACCGCGCGCGTTGCCGCCGCGGTCATCGCCGGAGAGGTGGACGTCGAGGCCGTGGACGGTGACGCCCTGGGCCTCGAGTGAGCGGCGCAGATCTGCTCCGGCCTGGAGCAGCGCGGCGGCCGCCTCGTGGTTGTCGGTGGTGACGATCGCCGAGACGCCGTCCTGGTGATAGCGCATCGTCACCTGGACGTCGCCGAGATCGCCGGGGTGCAGGGTGATCCGGGCGACCGGCTGGCCCGACCGGACGGCCATCCGCATCGTCGCGCCGGTGACGTCGGCGAGATCCTGCATCCGGGCGCGCGCGGTGACCGTGGCCGAGGCGGCCGAGTCCGGCCGGGCGGCCGGGGTGTCGGTCGCGGGAGCCGATGCTGCGGGGGCGACGTCGGCCCGGCCGGCGTCGGCGGCCGCGGGTGCCTGGCCGGCTGCAGGAGCTCCTGCTCCCGCGGGCGTGGCCGGGGAGGTCGGCGCCTCGGCGGCCGGCTCTGAAGCGGTCGAGGTTGCCGGCTGTGCCGACGGCATCGCTGCCTCGGAGTGCGGCCGGCGCTCGCCGGTCGTCCCGCCGCCGTTCGCCATCCCGGTGCGGGAGGCGGCGCCGGCGTGGCCGGTGGCGGCCGCCGTGGTCGTGGAGGCGGGGCCGTCGGCCCGGGCCGGGCGCACTTCGGTGGCGGCCGGCTTGGAACGGGCAGGCGCGCCGGCGGTGCCGGTCGCGGCCTGCTGGACGGCATCGGCCGCAGGGGTCGATGCCACGGCCCCGGCGGCTGCCACAGCCCCGGCGGGCGCTACGGCCCCGGGGAGCGGGTCCGTGCCTGTGGTGGCGGTGTTCTGCGTGCCCGCCGGCGTCGCAGGGCCGTTCGCGGCCTGCGGCGTGGGACCGGCTGTGGCCGCCGGTGCTGCCGCGGCGGCCGCCTGCGGCGCCTCGGGCCGCGGTGCCGCCGCCGGCGCGGCGGCGCTGATCCGTGCGGCGGGTGCGGCGGGTGCGGCGGTTGCCCCGGCGGGAGCCGCCGGCGCGGACGTGGCCGCGGACGGCGCCGCCTGTGCGGGCTGGTCGGCAGGCGCCGCCGGCGCGGCGAGGAGCGCCAGGAGGGGCGACATCGTCGCGCTCGCGGGGCCGGGGGTGGTGCCCTGGCCGACCGTTGCGCCGGTGGTGTTCTGGCCGGAGGAGTCGCCTTCGGCCTTCTTGCCCTCCGCATCTGCGGTCCGGGCTTTCGGGGCGGTGGTGGTGCCGGGCGGTGGCGATTCTGTCGCCGCCGCCGACCCGAGCGCCACTGCAAAGGCGTCGGACGGCGGGTCGTCGCCGCGTTTTGGCGGCGCCTGGGCCGGCACGGCGCTGGCCGCGACGGCGTTCACGGAGTCGTTCATGCGCTGCTTCCTGTGAGGGTGGGTTGGGAGGATCCGCCGGAGTAGGCGGCAGAGTTCCGGAGCACGTCGGCGACATAGCTCTGCGTCTCGGGATAGGGCGGCACGCCCCCGTAGGCGGCGACCGCGCCGGGGCCGGCGTTGTAGGCGGCCAGCGCCAGCCGGGTGTTGCCGCCGAACCGGTCGAGCTGGTCGCGCAGGTAGTGGGTGCCGGCATCGATCGACTGGGCCGGGTCGAAGACGTTCGTGACGCCGAGGCCGCCGGCCGTGCCCGGCATGAGCTGCATCAGGCCGCCGGCGCCCGCGGGGCTCTTGGCGTTCGGGTTGAAGCCCGACTCCTGCTGGATGACGGCTTCGATCAGCGCGGGGGCGACGCCGTACTTCTGCGCGGCCGCCTGGATATCGGCCGCGTACGGCGCGGCCGCGGCGGGCGCGGCGGAGCCGAGCGATGTGGAGGCCCCGCTCGTCTGGGCGCTCAGGACCTGCGAAAAGCTTGCGGCTGCGGCCGTGCCGGCGCCGGTCTGGGCGGCGGCCGGGGTGGCGGCGTCGAGGCTGGCCTGCATCGACAGCACCTGATCGATCCGGCCGATGGCTGCGTCGAGGCTCATGCGGCGTGCCTCTCGCGGTTGCGCAGGTGGGAGGTGAGGGCGATCTCGGCGAGCGACTGCTCCTCGAGCTTGGCGACCACATGGGCGTGCTCGGACGCGCGCCGGCGCTTGAGCCGCTCGAGCACCTCGCGCTCGCGCCCGGCCTCGACCAGCCGACCGCGGCTGCTTGCGACCTGCTGCTCGGATGCGGCCAGCTCCTGGCGAGCCGACTCGCGATCGCGCTCGGTACGGGCGACGAAGGCCTCGCGGGCCTGCAGCTCATGCCCCGTCACGGTCGAGCCGTGCGACGGGGTGCGGGCCAGGAGCGCCGCCTTTGCGCGGCGGGCGGCCTCGTGGAGGGCCGACTCCCGGCGGGCCTTGAGGGCCAGCTCGGTGGCCAGCTGCTCCTGGGCCTGATGCTCGACCTGCTCGCGGAGAGCTCGGACGGGCTCGAGATTGAAGGTGAACGACTTTTGCATCGGATTCGATTCAGGTCCGGACTTGCACCGGACTCGAGTTGGGGCCCAGGCTCAGCCGGAGCCCCGCATGGGTAATCGGCGCCTCGTCCTTGCGATTGAGGCTCCTGGTCTGCGCGTTTGGGGGGTTTTGCGGAGCTACGTGAGCGCCTTGCCGATCGCGTCCAGGACGCGGTCGGGCTGGAAGGGCTTGACGACGAAGTCCTTGGCGCCGGACTTGATCGCCTCGAGCACCTTCGACTCCTGGCCGAGGGCCGAGCACATCACGATCTTGGCGCCCGGCTCGAGCGTCAGGATCTCGCGCAGGGCGGCCAGGCCGTCCTTCTCGGGCATGGTGATGTCGAGCGTCATGATGTCGGGGCGCAGCGCCTGGTACTGGGTGATCGCCTCGGCGCCGTTGGCGCCTTCGCCGATCACTTCGTGCCCGCCCTTCGCGAGCACGTCGCCGAGCATCTTCCTCATGAACGCGGCATCGTCAACAATCAGCACGCGTGCCATCAGTTGGTTCCTCCTTGGGGTGATTCATCGGATTCGGGAAAGGTGGTTGCGCGGGGGAGTACGGTCTCGATCCGCACGGCCCATTCCTCCTCGACCAGCAGCAGCCGGCCGGTGCCGAAGAGGCGGCCGTTGACGAAGAGGTCGACGGGGTCGTCGGGTGCGTGGTCGAGCTCGACGACGGCGCCCGTCGCCAGACCGACCGCACGGCCGACCGGCATGTGCGTCCGTCCCAGCTCGGCCCAGACGCGAACCGGGACCGACCTGACGGCGTCGGACGAGATGCGCTCGCCCGGCTCGGGCCGTTCGCGGTCAGAGGCCGCAGCCACCGCGGCCATCTCGTCGAACGCGCCCTTCATGCGCACGACGAAGGCGTTCGGGACGAGGGCCACCAGCCGGCAGGGCTCGCCCAGCAGTGTGAAGCCGACGGTGGTGACGTGCGGCGTCAGCTCGTAGGCGTCGACCGCCTCGGCCGGGGTCGTGAAGAACCGCGTCTCGGGCGGCGAGATCTCGACCTCCTCGCCGAGCACGGTGGCCGTGGCGCCGGCGGCTGCGGCCATCATCTGGTTCATGGCCTCGCCGGCCGCCGACAGGTCGAGCTCGGACAGCTCGTCGGAGTCGCTCACCTCCATCGCGTCCATGCCCATCATGGCCGCGGCCAGGCGGCGGACGCCGAGCCGGGTCATCAGGAAGATGTTGCCGCCGGTGACACCGTGCACGTACGAGACGTGGGCGGCCACAGCGGGCACGGGGATCGACCGCAGCGGCGACTCGCCGCTCGGGACGATCGCCACGTGGCTGCGCTCGATCTGCGCGGAGCTGACGATCTCGAGCACCTGCTCGATGGCGGCTCCGGTCGACTCGGCCAGCTTGATGAGGGCCTCTTCGGTGGTCATTCCGCCTCCCCCAGCTTGCCGATGACCTGCACGGCCCGGTAGTTGCCGTTGCGGCCGGGCTGCGCGCGGTGCGCGGGCACCTTGCCGGCGAACAGGCGCACGCCGTTTGCCGCCGGGACGCCGAAGCGCAGCACCTGGCCGGGCTGGAGCGCGAGCACCTCGTCGAGGGTGAGATCTGTCGCTGCGACCTCGGCGCGGATCTCGACGTTGACGGCCGCGAGCCCCGCCCGCATAGCCTCGGTGGCGCCGGGCTCGACGACGGTGTCGCCGTACTGGCTGGCGGACAGGCGCGGGAGCACCGATTCGACCGACCGGTGCGGGACGACGAGCGCCATCGTCGACGACGTCTTGTCGAACCGCACCTCCATCGTCAGCATCAGCGTCGGCTCACTCGGCGGGGCCAGGTTGGCGTTCGCGAGCTGCGACTCGATGGTGCGCAGCTCCATCGTGACGTCCGCGAGCTCCGCCCACGTGACCGAGAGGTGCTCGATCACGGTGGTGAAGACGCGCGACACCAGGGCGGTCTCGATCTCGGTCAGCTCGCGCGGGCGCGTCTTGGTGGTCGCCGTGCTTCCGAGCAGCCGCTCGACCAGGCGCAGCATGAGCCCGAGCTCCGCGGTCAGGAGCACCTGGGTGCCCAGCGGCTTGCACTCGATCACACCGCACACCGACGGCTGCGGAATCTGGTTCATCGCGGACGACCAGGTCAGCTGGTCGATCCCGAGCACGTCCAGCTCGACCGGGGTCAAGAGCTCGGTGGACAGGCGCGTCGCCGTCGTCCGGCAGCACGTCTCGTGTGCGCGCTCGAGCTTTCGCAGCTGATCGACCGCGAACTTGCTTGGGCGCGAGAAGTCGACGTCGCGCACGCGCGGGGCACGCCGCTTCGGCGTGGCCGGCTCTTCGCTCGGCACGTTGCCCTGGCGGGCGGCCTCGACCAGCGCCGCGACCTCGTCGTTGGAGAGAACGTCGTTCATGCTGCGACCTTCAATTTCATCGGGCTGCGGCTGGCGATCGGCTCCTCGACGCTGCCGGCGGCCTTGCACGTGATCAGGCCGGTGGCGAGGTGGACGCGCATCGTGCGGCCGGAGCTGCCGCCGGTCACCGCGACGGTGATCGCGATCCCGGCGACGGAGAGGGCGGTGCGGACGGCCTGCTCGTTGCGCCGGCCGATGTCGAGCGAGCCGCTCGCACCGGTGGCGAACATCTGCGCGCCGCCGACGAGCACGGCCTGCAGGCGCGACTTGGTGGCGCCGAGCGCGACCATCTGGCGGAGCAGCTCGGGGACGGCGGTATCGGCGAACTTGCCCGGGACCGAGGTGCCCTCGCGCGACTCCGGCAGGACGACGTGCGCCAGCCCGGCGACCGGCGAGCCGCGGTCGAGCAGCGCCAGGCCGATGCACGAGCCCAGCCCGAGCGCCACGAGGACGTCGGCCTCGTGCCGGGACACGGCGATCTCGGCCATGCGGGCCATCAGCTCGGGCATCGCAGGCCTCCGTCGGGTCGGTGCGCCGGGGTGAAGGTCACGGCTACGCCGCCTCTCCCAGGCCAAGGCCCGTGAGCAGGCGCCCGACGCCGTCGGCGGTCGGGACGAACAGCACACCGAAGCTGCACTCGGCGCCCTCGACCAGCATCTCCGAGTCGAGCAGGAGCGCCAGGTCGGTATCCATCGCGGTCGACGCCAGGGCGGACGCGACGATCGCTCCCAGCATGTCTGCGAGCGCGACCGGGGGCTGCGGCTCGAGGTCGAGGCCGGCCATCTGGCCCATCGCACCGACATACGAGCTGCCGAGGATGTTGCCGACCTCGCCGAGGGCCGAGAGGGCCATCTCGGAATCCTCGGGGTCGACGCCCAGAAGCGTGCACACCGTCGCCGCGCTCGCGGGGTCGAAGAGCAGGACGACCGTTGCCTCGAGGTCGCCGAACACGCCCAGCACGACGGCCGTGACGGGGTCCTCGGGAGAGCCGACCGCCTCGACGGCGTCGGCCAGATCGAGCGCCAGGGCGCGCGGGACCTTCAGGTCGACCGTGCGGCCGAGCATGCTCGAGAGTGCCGTTGCGGCAGTGCCCGAGCCGATATTGGAGATCTCACGCAGCCCGTCGAGCTGCATGTCGGTTAGTTCCATCTCACGCTCCTCATGCCGCGTTTGCAAGATCAGAAGGTGCTTTGCCACCGCGGGCCGCGCCGCCGGCCTCGGCCAGCGCGTCGCAGTCCACGATCAGGCTGATCGTCCCGTCCGAGAGCACGGCCCCGCCTGACAGGCAGCTCTGGGATCCGGCCTCGGCCGGAAGCGGTCGTGTCACCAGCTCGCGCTGCCCGACGAGCGCCTCGACGACGAGCGCCAGACGCCGCTCGGCGCCGCGGGCGATGACGACGAAGCCTGCGTCGGGGGCCGGCTCGTACCCGAGCGCCTCGCCCAGGTCGAGGAGGGGGAGCACGCCGTCCTTCAGCACCAGCATGCGCCTCCCGGTGACCGACCGCACGGTCTGCTCGGCCAGGTTGACAGTGCGCTCGACCCGCTCGAGCGGGATCGCGAACGGCACCGACCCGGAGTCGACCAGGAGGGCGGGCATGATCGCGAGCGTCAGCGGCAGCCGCACCTGGACGGTTGTGCCGACGCCCTTCTCGGAGGTCATGACGACCGCGCCGCCCAGGCTGCGCAGGGCGCTTCGCACCGCGTCCATGCCGACCCCGCGGCCGGAGATGTCGCTGGTCTGCTCGGCGGTCGAGAAGCCGGCCGCGAAGAGGAGCTCGATCGCGCGGGTCATGTCCACCGAGTCGACGGCGTCGGCCGGGATCAGCCCGCGCTCGGCGGCCTTCGCGGCGACCCTGGCCGGATCGATGCCGCGGCCGTCGTCGCGGACGGTGATGACCACGTTGCCACCGGCCTGGCGGGCAGAGAGCTCGAGCACGCCGGTCGCCGGCTTGCCCGCGGCCTCGCGCTCGGCAGGCGGCTCGAGCGCATGGTCGAGCGAGTTTCGCACCAGGTGCACCAGCGGATCGCCGAGGGCGTCCACGACGGTGCGGTCAAGCTCGGTGTCGCGGCCGGTCAGGACGAGGTCGACCTGCTTGCCCATCTTGGCGGACAGGTCGCGCACCAGGCGGGGGAAGCGCATGAAGACGGCATCGACCTCGATCATGCGCACCTGCATGACGAGCGCCTGCAACGCCTGGGAGCTGCGGGTGAGGTCACCGACCGCCTCGGCGAGGCCGTCGATGCCCGATCCCACCGCGAGCGACTCGACGCGGGTGCGGTGTACCACGAGCTCGCCCATGTAGTGCATCAGCTGATCGAGCCGCACGGCATCGACGCGCACGGTCTGCGCCGTCGAGCGGGCGGCGGGCGCGGCATGCACGGGTGCCGCGGGCGCTGCTGCTGTGGGAGCCGCTGCGGGCTCCTCGACCTCGGCCTCCGCGACGGGCGCCTCGGTCGCGGGCTCCATGGCCCGGTCGCGCGCGCTCACCGAGACGGCCTCGACATCGGGTATCGCCCGGACGGCCGCCTCCACGGTGGCGGGCTCGTGCTCGGTCGCAAGCCAGGCCTCGATGGCCGCGCCGGCAAAGCCGTCGACCTCGTCGGGCGTGGGCGAGCTCCAGATCGTCTCGCCGTGGTCGGCGACGGCCGTGAGCGCCATGTACGCCCGCACCGCGGGCATCATGACGTCGGCAACGAGGGCGACCTCGATGTGCAGGAGCGGGACGTCGGCCGTGAACTCGGCGACCGCCGCGGGCAGACCGGCGGCGACGGCAGGGGCTGCCGGAGCAGCGGCAACCGGCTCGTCGGGGTGCCGGATGAGCTCGCTCAGGCGGGCGATCAACGTGGTCGGGTCGAAGTTCTCGTCGCCGTTTGTCTCGATCGCCTCGACGGCGCCTTCGAGCACGTCCAGGCATTCGAGCAGGATGTCGATCACGCGCCGCTCCAGGCCGCCGGTGCGGCCGCGCAGCGTCTCGAAGACGTCCTCCATGGTGTGCGTGAGCGCCGCCATGCGCGCGAACCCCATCGTGCCGCTCATGCCCTTGAGGGAGTGGGCGATGCGGAAGATCTCGTCGATCGTCTCGCTGTCGGAGGGCGTCTCCTCGATCCGGATGATGGCGAGGTTCAGCGTCTGCAGGTGCTCGCGGCTCTCGGCCAGGAACATTCCGATGTACTCAGAGGTGTCCATCAGACCTTCCGGTAGATAAAGGGGTGGGAGCTCGTCAGGCCGAACGCCTGGGGCGTCGACACGCGCTCGCTCGAGCCGATCATCAGGTAGCCGCCGGGCCGCAGCGCGCCGACCATGAGCTGATGGAGCCGGTCGCGCACAGGCTCGGTGAAGTAGATGACGACGTTCCGGCACAGGATCAGGTCGAACCGGGCCGACGGGGGAGCGTCGCGCAGAAGGTCGCCGGGGGCGAACTTCGTCATCATCCGCAGCTCGGGCTTGGCCCGCCAGCCGTCGCCGTCATTGTCGAACCAGCGCTGCAGGGCGGGCTTCGGAGCCGTGCGGGCGTCGTCGGCGGTGAAGCGGCCGTCGCGGGCGCGGGCGACCATGCGCGGGTCGATGTCGGTGCCGCGGATCTCGACCCGGCAGCCCGGCGCGGCGTCGCGGCAGATGGCGGCAAGCGTGTAGGCCTCGGCCCCGTAGGAGCAGCCGGCGCTCCACGCGCTGATCGATCCGGTGCGGGCGAGCTCGGGGAGGATCGTCTGCTGCAGCCGCGTCCACTGCTCGGGGTTGCGCCAGAGCTGCGAGACATTGATGGTCATGCGGTCGAGGAACTCGTCCAGGGCCACCCGGTCTGCGGTGAGCGCGGTCAGGTAGGCGGGCAGGGCGGTGATGCCCTTGCGGTCGGCGAACGAGCGGATCCGGCGCTCCATCTGGGGGCGCTTGTACTGGGCGAGGTCGATGCCGGTCAGGCGGCGCACGCCCTCGCAGAACTCCGTGTAGTCGTCGCGCTGGAAGGCCGGCTGGGACATCAGGCCGCCTCCGCCGCGATCGCGGCGTGCAGTTCGTGCAGCGGCAGGACGTTGTCGGCCAGGCCGGCCTCGGCCACCGCGCGCGGCATCCCGTACACGGTGCAGGTGGACTCGGCCTCGACCAGGATGCGGCCGCCGAGGCGCTTGACGTCGCGGGCGCCCTCGAGGCCGTCCTTGCCCATGCCGGTGAGCACCACGAGCAGCAGCCGCTCGCCGAACACTGCCGCCGCGTCGCGGATCGTGATGTCGGCCCGGGGGCGCAATCCGCCCACCTCGGGCTCGTCGCCGAGTGCGACGAGGCCGCCCTCGCGCAGGTGCAGGTGGCGGCCGCCGGGGGCGACGAGCGCCGTCGACGGCGACAGCCGCTCGCCGCCGCGGGCCTCGCACACGGTCAGCCCCGACGCGTTGTCGAGCCGGGTGGCGAGCGAGGCGGTGAAGCCGGGAGGCATGTGCTGGACGATCACGGCGCCGCTGCCGAGCGTCGCCGGGAGCGCCGGGATCAGAGTGGCAAGCGCCTTCGGGCCGCCGGTCGAGCAGGCGATCACGACCGTGCGGGTCATGCCGCGTGACCGGCGCGGCGCGCTCACCGGGGCGTAGGCGGGCGTGGTTTCGGGCGCTGCGGCCCGCGGCGGCGCCGGCACAGAGGCGGCGCGGGGGCGGCGGGAGATCGCGGCCAGGCACATCTTGTCGTAGAGCTCCTTGAAGAAGCCCGAGGCAAGCGCGCTCCCGGATGGCTTGGCGACCAGCTCCACGGCGCCCTCGGCCAGCGCGTCGACCGCGCGGGCCCCGTGCGCGGGGGAGAAGGCGGACACGACGACGACGGCGACGGGGGAGCCGATCCGGCGCAGCTCGCGCAGGACGCCGATGCCGTCCTTGCCGGGC
>DASXOR010000200.1:0-9238 GCA_036494095.1 Gaiellales bacterium
TCCTGCACGACTCCGACGCCTACTCGGCCGCCGGCTCGTGGCGGCGCACGGCCGCCGCTCTCCCCGCGATCGCGGCACGTCTGGACGGGGGTCTGCTGCGGACGACGACCGTGGGTGCGGCGCTGGTGGAGTGACCGCCCCGGTTAGTGCGGCGCATCGAACAGATACCGCAGCGATCGTGACAGGTTGACCGGTGGGGCGGTCTCGTGGTACTCGCCGGGGAGTACGTCGAGGCCGACGTCGAGGCGTCGGTAGGCGCGGCCGCGCAGGGCGGCGACCATCCGCTCGCAGTCGGCGACCATGTCGACGGGTGGATCCGCCGCGTCTTCGGCCTCCGCACGGGCGCGCCGGTCGGCGGGCAACTGGTCGATGAAGCGCCGGCGGCCCGCGAGCGTCTCGTGCGCGCCCACCGAGAAGAACGCCCTGGCGTCCAGGTCGTCGTGTGCGTGCGCATACTGCTCCTCGTGGGCGAACATCGAGCCGGCATCCCACCAGAGCGACGGGCTGCCGATGCCGTACCGGAGGAAGGTCTTCGGCGTGCTGAGAAGGACGTAGGTCGCGAACAGCCCGCCGAGTGAGTCGCCGAAGGACATCGAGTCGTCCGGATCGACCGGGAACCGCGCCCGGAGCCAGGGTTTCAGCTCATCCTGCACGAAGGCGATGAAGCTGTCCGCGCCACCCATCATCGCCGCGTCATCGAACCCGGGGCTGAACGCGACGCTCGGCGTGAAGTCCCGAGCCCTGAGGGCAACGAGCCGATCCAGGGCCGTGGTGCGATAGCCCACCCCGACGACCAGCAGTGGCGGGACGACCTCGCTCAACCGCATCAGCCGGATGATCTCCACGGCTGTCCCGAAGTTGGCCCACGTATCGCCCAGGAAGAGCACCGATGCCGCTGCGCGGTCAGGTGCGTGGCAGTGACCGATGATGACCTTGAACTCGTCGCCGACGTGCTCCGACCGGAGGTAGTGCACCTCGGTCCCGGGCAGCGGCGAGAGGTCGTCGTTCATCGCGGGTCGCCGCTCAATGCGCTACGGCGCGCGACCCACCCTCGGCGGCGAGGCGCTGCTCCTCGGCCCTGTAGCTCGAGCGCACGAGCGGACCGGCGAACACCGAGCCGAAGCCCATCGCCTCGCCCTGCTCGCGGTAGCGGCGGAACTGTTCGGGCGTCACCCAGCGGTCGAGCGGCAGGTGGCGCTCGGTGGGCTGCAGGTACTGCCCGATCGTGACGACGTCGACGCGGTGCGCGCGCAGGTCGCGCATGACGCCGGCGATGTCGTCGTCGCTCTCGCCCATCCCCACGATGATGCCCGACTTGGTCGTGAGCGGCGGCTGGGCCGGATGCAGCTCGGCCCACACGTGCTTGGCCCGGTCGAGCAGATCGAGCGCCTTTGCGTAGTCGCCCTTCGGCCGCACCCGCCGGTACAGGTGCGCGGCCGTCTCGATGTTGTGGTTGAAGACGTCGGGCGCGGCGTCGAGCACCGTGCGCAGCGCCTCCTCGCGAAAGCCGAGGAAGTCGGGCACGAGCACCTCGATGCCGCAGCCGGGGTTGGCACGGCGCACGGCCCGGATCGTGGCCGCGAAATGGCCCGCGCCACGGTCGGGCAGGTCGTCGCGGTCGACCGACGTCACGACGACGTGGCGCAGCCCCATCCGCTCGACCGCCCGGGCGACGCGCAGCGGCTCGAGCGGCTCGGGGGCGGACTCGGGCCGGCCGGACGTGACGGCGCAGTAGCGGCACGCACGCGTGCACACGTCGCCCATGATCTGAAACGTGGCCGTGCCGCGCCCCCAGCATTCGCCGATGTTGGGGCAGCGGGCCTCCTCGCACACCGTGTGCAGGCCGCCCTCGCGCATCATCCCGCGCAGCTCCTGGAAACGGCCGCTCGGCGACGGCGCGCGCACGGTCATCCACTCCGGGCGCACCTTCTGCAGCTCAGACCACGGCATGCGTCGCCACGGGTAGGAGATCGAGCTCGAGGTCGAACGCCTCGGCGAGCGCGCGCAGGAGCGGGCGGCGCACGTCGGCGGTGGTGACGGATCGGCCGGTCTCGGCGGCGATCGACGTGAACCGCGCACCGTGAAGACCGCACGCGTCGAACAGGTCGTACACGCCGAGGTCGAGATCGACGTTTATGGCAAGTCCGTGGCTCGTCACCCAGCGTGCGCAGCGAACGCCGATCGAGGCGATCTTGCGATCCTCGACCCAGACGCCGCTCTGATGCGGCCGGTCGAGCGCCTGGCCCTCGACGCCGAACTCGGCAAGCGTCGCCGTGATCGTCTGCTCCAGGCCGCGCACGTGCCGGCGCAGGTCACGCCCGCGGCCGTTCAGGTCGAGGATCGGGTAGCACACGAGCTGGCCGGGGCCGTGGTACGTCGACCGGCCGCCCCGCGGCACCGCGGCGATCTCGATGCCGCGGGCGGCGTACTCGGCGTCGCTGAGCGGCAGTTCCTCGGCCCGCACCGTTCGCGAGCCGAGCGTGATCACCGGCTCGTGCTCGAGCAGGACGATCGTGTCGGGGACGGCCTGCTGGGAGCGGGCGGCCGCCAGCTCCTGCTGCAGGCGCAGCGCCTCGCCGTAGGGCACGAGGCCGGGCAGGTCGTACAGGTACGCGCCCTCGCTCACGTCTCGCTAGAGCCCGTACGCTTGCTCGTCCCAGCGCTCCAGGTTCTGCTTCACCTGGGCCATGAACTGGGCTGCGTACGCCCCGTCGACCAGGCGATGATCGTAGGAGAGGCACAGGAACATCATGTGCCTGATCGCGATGGCGTCGTTGCCGTGGTCGTCGGTGACCACCATCGGCCGCTTCACGATCGCCTCGACGTCGAGGATCGCAACCTGGCCCTCGGGGATGATCGGCGTCCCGATCAGCGCCCCGAACACGCCGGGGTTCGTGATTGTGAACGTGCCTCCGCTCATCTCGTCGGGCGAGAGCGTCTTCGTGCGCGCCTTCTCGGCCAGCTCGATCACCGACCGCGAGAGGCCGACGAGGTTCTTCTCCTCGGCGCCGTGGATCACCGGCACCATCAACCCCTTGGAGTCGTCGACGGCCACGGCCATGCCCAGGTTCACGTACTTCTTGATCAGGGCGGTCTCGCCGTTCACCTCCGCGTTCACCCACGGCCAGCGGCCGATCGCGTCGATGGTCGCGCGGGCGACGAACGGGACGTAGGTGAGGTTGACCCCGTAGCGCTTCTGGTACTCGGGCTTCCACTTCTTGCGCAGATTGACGACGCCGGTCATGTCGACCTCGATCACGGTGGTCACCTGGGCCGCCGTCTCGAGCGAGTGGCGCATGTGCCGGGCGATCACCTTGCGGATCGTGTTGAAGCGGTAGAGCTCCTCGCCGGGGCCGGCCTCGCCGGGGGCCGCCATCTCGACCGCCGGTGCCGGCGGCTGGGCGGTCGTCGGCTGCGCGGGAGGCGCCGGCGCAGGAGCCGCGGGGGCGGAGGTGTCGGGCGCCTCGGGCGGCGCGAAGTGGGGCACGTCGTGCACGTCGGGCGTCGCCGGCGCGGCGGTGCCGCCGGACTCGATGAACTGCTGCACGTCCTTCTTCGTCACACGGCCGCCGCGGCCGGTGCCGGGGATCGCGTTGACGTCGAGCCCGTGCTCGGCCACCATCCGGGCAACGACGGGGCTCACGAACGTGCGCCCATCGCCGTTGTGCCCGTTGCCCTCATGGCTGGGCTGGGCCGGCTGCGGTGCCGCCTGCGGCGCCGGCGCCGCGGCGGGCGCTGCGGGCGCCGGGGCTGCCTCCGGCTCGGGCGGGGCGGGTGCCTCGCCGCCCCCTCCGCCACCGCCGCCGCCGGTGTCGATGACCGCGATGCGGGTGTTCACCGGGACGGTCTCACCCTCGGCCGCGAACAGTTCCTGCACGACGCCCGTCGCCGGGGAGGGGATCTCGGTGTCGACCTTGTCGGTCGAGATCTCGACGATCGTCTCGTCGGCCTCGATGGTCTCGCCGACGGCCTTCGCCCAGCGGGTGATCGTTCCCTCGGACACGCTCACGCCCATCTGCGGCATGACGACGTCGACGAGTGTTCCTGTTGCCATGGGGGTCAGCTCCTCGGGGTCATCAGTAAGAGGACAGCCTCTCGATCGCGGCGACCACGTCGGCCACCTGAGGCAGGAACGCCTTCTCCAGCGGTGGGGAGAACGGTACCGGGGAGTCCGGCGCGGTGACGCGAACGACGGGGCCGTCGAGCTGCTCGAACGCCTCCTCGGCGATCGTCGCCGCGATCTCGGCGCCGAAGCCGGAGGTGTGCGTGTCCTCGTGCAGCACGATCACCTTGCTGGTCTTCGCCACCGACTCCATCACTGCCTGCCGGTCCCACGGCGTGACGGTGCGCAGGTCGACGATCTCGACCGACGTGCCGTCCTTCTCGGCGAGAGCCTCGGCGGCCTCCTCGGCCGTGAACACCATCGCCCCGTAGGTGATGATGGACAGATCGGTGCCCTCGCGGTGCACCCGGGCCTTGCCGAACTCGACAGTGTGCTCCCCGTCGGGCACCTCGCCCTTGATGCGCCGGTACAGGTGCTTGTGCTCGAAATAGAGCACCGGGTTGGGATCGCGGATGGCCTGGATCAGGAGGCCCTTTGCGTCCGCCGGGGTGGCGGGGCACGCGATCTTCAGACCGGGGCAGTGGGCGAAGAAGCCCTCGGGGTTCTGCGAGTGGAACGGGCCCCCCGAGAAGCCGCCGCCGGACGGCAGCCGCACCACCATCGGCACCGGCGTCCCGACCCGGTAGTGCTGCTTGGCGGCCACCGTCACGAGCTGGTCGAAGGCGCACGACACGAAGTCCGAGAACTGCATCTCGCACACCGGCCGCATGCCCATCAGCGCCGCCCCGGTGCACGAGCCGACGATCGCCGTCTCGGACAACGGCGAGTCGATCACCCGGTCCTCGCCGAACTCCTGCAGGAAGCCCTGCGTGACCTTGAACGCGCCGCCGTAGACGCCGATGTCCTCGCCGATCAGAAACACGCGCGAGTCGCGCCGCATCTCCTCGCGGAGGCCATCCGAGATCGCCTGCAGGTACGTCTTCGTGGCCACAAGACCTCGCTATCGGTGGTGGGGGGTGTCCAGCTCGTCCGGCTCGGCGTAGATTCCGTCGAGGAGCGCGGACGGCTCCGGCGTGGGGCTGTCCTCGGCCCGCTTCATCGCCTCGTTCAGCAGCCGCTTCACGTCGACTCCGATCTCGTCGTCGCGCACCTCGTCGAGCACGCCCTGCTCCTTCAGCCAGCGCCGGTAGCGCTCGATGGGATCCTTCTTCGCATAGGCCTCGAGCAGCTCCCGCGGGACGTAGAACGCGTCGTCGTGGACGGCGTGGCCCTCCATCCGCAGCGTCACGAGCTCGAGCAGCGTCGGTCCGCCGCCGGCGCGGGCGCGCTCGATGGCGGCGTGGGCCTCGCGGTAGACGGTGAGCACGTCGGTGCCGTCGCAGACGACGCCCTCGAAGCCGTACGCCGCGGCCCGGTCGGCGAGGTGGTCGACGCCGAACTCCGACCGGTTCGGGGTCGAGTACGCGTACTGGTTGTTGTCGACGATGAAGACGACGGGCAGGCGGTGCACGGCGGCCAGGTTCATCGCTTCGTGCGCGTCGCCGCGGGCCATCGCGCCGTCGCCGCTCCAGGCGACCGCGACCCGGGGCTCCTTGCGGATCTTGAAGGCCAGCGCGCACCCCACCGCGACGGGCATGAGCGCCGGCAGATGGCTCACCATCGCGATCAGGCCGAGGCGGATGTCGGCCATGTGCACGTTCCCGTCCTTGCCGGCCGCGAGCCCGTCGCTGCGCCCCATGTACTGGGCGAAGATGCGCCACGGCTCGGTGCCGCGGGTGACGTGCACGCCCATGTCGCGCTGGATCGGCGTGCCGACGTCGTCCGCCCGCATTGCGGTGGCGACGCCGACCGCCGCGCCCTCGTTGCCGCGGCCGGTGTAGAAGCTGCCCGGGATCTTGCCCTGGCGGTAGAGGATGTGGCCGCGCTCCTCGACTCCCCGCGTGACCAGCATGTTGCGGTAGATGGTGAGGAGGTCCTCGCGGTCGAGATCCGCCTGCTTGATGTCCGCCGCCGAGTTGACCGGCGTGGCTTCACGGGCTACCGCCATGCTTCTGCGCAGTCTATCGGGTGAGCGGGCCGCGCCACATCACCCGAACGCGGCACGCCCCCCGATACGGCCCCGTCACGCCCAGAACGCCGCCACGGCCGCCGGCTCGCCGATGTACTGGTCGACCTGGACGGCGCGGCCGTCCTCGAGCCGGAACACGAGCACCTGCCGGTCGTCCAGCCGCCGGCCGTCGGGGCGCGTGGCCGTCACGTGGGCGAGCACGGTCACCAGGTCGCCTGCCGACATCGTGGTCTGGGGCTCGACCCGCAGGGTGCCCTGGGTCAGCTCGCCGGACTCGCCGAAGAAGGCTGCCACCGCCGGCCAGCCGGTCTTGGCGCCCTTGAACCGGTCGTCGTTGTGGTGGATCCAGACGACGTCGGGATGGAACACGACGCCCAGCGTGTCCATGTCCTGCGTGGCGAAGGCGGCGAAGCCGCGCAGCACGGTGGCCTCGGCGGGGGTGGTGGTCTCGATCACGGTGGTCTCCTTTGCAGCGGGTGGGTTGACGCAGCCACCGTACGGCGGCGCAGCTCGCCGCCGCATCGACCGTTCAGTCGATTCTGTCCCCCGGGATCACCAGGTCGTGCTCCATCGCCCACATCGCGAGCGCCGCCCGCGTCGAGACGGCGGCCTTCGCGTAGATGTGAACCGTGTGCGTGTGCACGGTCGAGGGCGAGAGCACGAGCCGGTTGGCGATCTCGCGCTTCGACCGCCCGGCGGCGAGCAGGCGCAGCACCTCCACCTCGCGGTCGGTGAGCGCGCCGGGCCAGGCGCGCGGCGCGGGCGCCGGCGCGCCGGCGGCCGCGATCACGGCGGCCACGGCGTCACGGTCGAGCGGCATCCGGGAGAGCGTCGCGGCGGCCGCGTCCGCGGTCAGCGCCGGCCGGTGCGGCCGCGCCTCGGTCATGGCGTGGAACGCGTCGGCGGCCGCCAGGAAGCGCGCGCCGGGCTCGAGCATCGAGCCGGCGACGCCACGGTGATAGCCGCTTCCGTCGGTGCGCTCGTGGTGCATGCCGGCCGTCGCCGCGAGCGGCTCGAGCGCCGGCGCCCGGGCGAGGATGCGCTCGCTGTGGTAGGGGTGCAGTCGCACCAGCTCCCATTCGGCGATCGAGAGCGGCCCCCGCTTCTCCCACAGCCCGGTCGGGATGCCGGCCCGGCCGATGTCGTGCAGCAGGGCCGCCCGATGCAGGTCGGTCACGCGGGCCTGGGGCCAGCCGGCCAGCGTCGCCGCGCGCGCCGCCAGGCTGGCGACCCCGGCCGAGTGGCCGTGCAGGAAGGGCGCCTTGAGGTCGACGGCGTCGGCAAATGCGCGGGCGCGCGTGTCGACCCCCTCCGGCGACGCCGTCCGCCACGGGTCGGGCTCGGCCGCGACGACGGCGAGCCACGGATCCTCGACATCGGCCTCGGCGAGCAGCTCGTCCGCCGAGGCGAGAAACGTGTCGCAGATCGCGGGGTCGAGGGCGCGGCCGCGCCACCGGCGCACGGCGGCCGCCGCCCCCTCCGGCGCCTGCGAGAACATCGCCGCGCACAGCGCCACCGCCGCGAACCGGGCAGGCTCCGCGATCTGCTCGCCGGCGGCGCCGCGGTAGCCGCCGTGGCCGTCCCACCGCTCGAACACGTCGAGCAGCGCGCCCTCCACGGGCGCCGGCAGGCGCAGCCGCCGTGCGATCGCCGTACCCACCTCACAGTCCGCCCGCGCTCCCTCGGCGGCGGCCTGCTTCCCGCGCACGGCGGTGCCGGCGACGGCGCGCAGGCGCCGGGCCGCGGGCAACCCCCGCCCGACTCCAGCGATGAAGGCCGCCGCCTCGCGCGGCTGTGACATGTCGACCATGTCGCCGCGGGCGCGGATGGCCGTGTCGTCGCCCCCCCTCAGGCCCGCGATCTCGTGGGAGGTCGCCGTGCAGCCGACCGAGCGCAGGAGGGTCGTGTAGTAGACGTCGGCGACCGCCGGTGGCGCGAGCCCTTGCCGGCGGGCGAGGCCCGTCGCCACCAGGCACGACCGGGTCGCGTCGTCGACCGGGCGGCCGCGGGCCAGATCGCTCACTGCCGACAGCGCTCCCAGGACCTCGGCGAGCCGAACGGATTCCGCCACCATTGCGGCGATGCTACCGCGAGCGGCGCCGGCCGGGTGTGCAAGAATCGGAGGATGGGATATGACCGCAGCCGGGAGCTGGGTGACCGTTGCGGGTTCTGCCTGCGGTGCGGCTGGGGGCGGCGGTTCATGGGGCCGAACGCCGCCACGCTGCCGGCGGCGTGCCCCGATTGCGGCGGCGAGGTGCTCACGGCCTGCAAGAGCTGCGGCGCGGGGATCGCGTCGCTGATGGCGCTCACGTGCGCCGAGTGCGGGGCCGAGCTGCGGCCCGAGCGGCTTTTCGGTGTCGACATCCGGCGCAAGCCCGAACGGCACCGGCGGCTTGACGTGCGGCGTTCCGCGAGCGATAACGAGAGAACAGCGTTGTGAGCCTCGCGATCACCCTCCCCATACTGGTCCTCGCGGTGGGAGCCCTGGTTGCGACCACCCTGCTCGCGGTGCGTGAGCACCGTCGTGCCCGCGCATGCGCGGACGAGCTGGCGACGGCGCGCACCGAGGCCACGCTGCTCGAACGGCGCGACGACGACACCGGCCTCTGGAACAGCCGCTTCTTCGTCGAGGCGCTGACCCGCGAGATCGAGCGGTCGCGGACGTACGATCGGCCCGTGGCGCTGGCCCTGGCGAGCGTCGACGACATCGCCGCCGACGAGGTCGAGACATCGATGCGCACGCTCGGCGCCGCCATCGGCGGCAGCATCCGCGCGCTCGACGTGGCCTGCCGCGTCGGCACGACCGAGTTCGGGGTGATCATGCCCGAGACCGACTCCAAGTCGGCCTCGGTCGCGTCGGAGCGTGTGCTCCGCGCGATCGCTCGCGCCCGCACCGAGGGCGGCTCGACGCCGCAGGCCGCGGTCGGCATCGCCGCCTGCCCGGCCCACGCTGAGTCGTTCGAAGAGCTCGTGGAGCGGGCCGGCGCCGCGCTTCGCAGCGCCCGCCGGGCCGTGCGCGACGAGCCCGTCAAGCCCGGCACCGTGCCGGTCGCGATGGCCGTCTGGGACGACGAGGAGTAGACCCACCGCCGCCGGTGCCTGGCACC
>DASXOR010000201.1:0-6952 GCA_036494095.1 Gaiellales bacterium
CCTCCCCGACCATCAGCTGCACGCCGCCGCCGGAGAGCTGGAACGGATACGCGCCGCCGGCGTCGTCGGAGGCGAGCCAGGCCTGGAGTCCCGCCGACTCCAGCAGGCCGCGGGCCATCTCGGCCTCGAGCTTGTTCTGGAAGGTGCGGACGCGGACGGAAGCGGGCACACCGCCAGCCTACAGGCCGCTTTGTCTAGACTTCCGGATCCGTGAGCGAGCAGCGCCGCAACCTGGGCATCCTGGCGGTCGTGATCGCGCTGATGATCGGAGCCCTCGGCACGGTCGCGGTGCGCGGTTTCACCCTGGGCCTCGACCTCCGCGGCGGCCTGGAGGTCGTGCTCAAGGCGCGCCCGATCCACGGCAACTCGATCTCCGCGCAGACACTCTCAAACGCCGCCGACGTCATGCGCCGCCGCATCGACCCGCGCGGCATCCTGCAGCCCGAGATCCGCACGTCGACGGCCGACAACACGATCGACATCTCGATCCCGGGCGTGAAGGATCCAAACGCGGTCGCGAACCTGCTCGTGGCCGGGCAGCTGCAGGCGTACAACTTCTACTCGACGCTCACGCCCGTGTCGCGGGTCTCGACCTTCCAGGCCAATCCGCGCTCGCTCTACCAGATGCTAAGCACGGCGAACAGGCAGACCCCGGCGAAGGGCACGCCGGCGGGGTGGGCGCTCTTCAATCAAAAGACGCACAATCTGGTCGCGCGCGGTGGCATCCGCTCGCGGATCGAGCCGCAGAAGCGCCAGGTGCTGAACGACATCCACCTGCGCACGCAGCCGGACGGGACGGTGTGGCTGGCCGTGCCGCACGGCGACGCGGCGGTGAGCTGTGACATCAAGAACGGCTGCCCGGACGTCGCGAGCGCCGCCCACCCGGTGGTCTGGTACCTGTTCCACCTGCCGACGCACGACAGCGAGATCGTGACCGGCAACGAGATCTCGAGCGCCCAGGCCACCACCGATCAAAGCGGCCAGCCGATCGTGTCGCTGCAGTACAAGAACGGCGGCGGCAGCGACTTCCACAAGATCACGCGCATCATCGCTCAGCAGGGCCTCCAGGCCGGCAAGGCGCTGCCGAACGCGATCGTGGTCGACAACCAGCTCGTCGCCGCGCCGACGATCAACCCGCAGCAGTTCCCGGACGGGATCGCCGCCGACTCGATCAGCTCGCCCGGCAGCGAGATCACCGGCCTGACGACGGCCGACGCGAGCCGGATCGCGCTCGAGATCCAGTCGGGCACGCTCCCGGTCAAGTTCTCGCCGTACTCGCAGCAGCTCGTGTCGGCCTCGCTCGGCAAGGACTCGCTGCGAAACGGCGTCATCGCGGGCATCGCCGGCCTGGCGTTCGTGATGATCTTCCTGCTGCTCTTCTACGGCTTCCTCGGCGTGATCGCCGACATCGCCCTCGTCATCTACGGCGTGCTGCTGGCCGGGATCGTGTCGGCGCTGCCGGTGACGATGACCCTCCCGGGGATCGCGGGCACGATCCTCACCATCGGCGTCGCCGCCGACGCGAACATCGTCATCTTCGAGCGCGTGAAGGAGGAGGTGCGCGCCGGCAAGTCGATGCGCGCGGCGATCGCCACCGGCTACCGGCGCGGCTTCCACACGATCATCGACGCGAACGTGGTCACGCTGATCGCGGCCGGCGTGCTCTACGCCGCGGCCACGTCGAGCGTCAAGGGCTTCGCCCTGATGCTCCTGATCGGCGTCGTCACCTCGATCTTCACGGCGGTCGTGTTCACCCGCGCGATGCTCGGCGTGCTCTCCGGGATGCAGTTCATGACCAGCAGGTGGGTGCTCGGCTCGGTCGGCACCGGCGACCGCTGGAAGGGGTTCGACTTCATCGGCCGCAAGCGGCTCTGGTTCGGGATCTCGGGCGTGATCCTGGTCGCGGGGGCGATCAGCCTGGCCACGACGGGGCTCAACCGCGGCATCGACTTCACCGGCGGCAGCAAGCTCACGTTCCTCGTGCCCAAGCCGATCTCGGTCGGCACCGCGACCGGTGCGGTCACAGGCGTCGGCATCAACCAGCCGCAGGTGCAGGGCGTGACCTCGACCCGCTCGAGCCAGGGCTCGACCTACCGCCAGTTCCAGATCGAGTCGAAGTTCCTCACGCAGTCGACCCAGGACCGGTTGCTGACCCAATTGCGGGCCAAATTCGGGCAGCAAACGCGGTTCACCGACTCGCAGGAGGTGAGCTCCTCGTTCGGCCAGTCGGTGCTGGACTCGGCCTACCTGGCGGTGGTGTTCTCGCTGATCATCATCTTCATCTACGTGTCGTTCCGGTTCGAGTGGAAGTACGCCCTGCCGGTGATGATCGCCCTCGGGCACGACATCCTGCTCACGATCGGCATCTACTCCCTGTCCGGGCGGGTGGTGACCGCCGACACGATCGCAGCCGTCCTGACCGTGCTCGGCTACTCGATGTACGACACGGTGATCGTGTTCGACCGCGTGCGCGAGAACATCCCGATCCTGCGCCGCTTCACGGCGAGCAAGGTCGTGAACGAGTCGCTCGCCGAGACGATCACCCGCTCGCTGAACACGTCGCTGGTGACGCTGATCCCGGTCGTGCTGCTGTTCGTGTTCGGATCCGGCTCGCTGAAGGACTTCGCTTTCGCGCTCGTCATCGGCATCGCCTCCGGCGCCTACTCGTCGATCTTCATCGCCGCGCCGCTCCTGGCGATGTTCCTCGAGCGCGAGCCGGGCTTCGTCAAGCGCCGCCACGACCTGGAGCGCTCCGGCGAGGTCGAGCCCCCCAGGCAGCGCCGGCAGGCCGCACCCGTGCCGACCGCCACACCGGCCACGGACGGCCCGGCACCGTCGTCGGGTGCCGCGCCCGCCACACCGGCCTCGTCGCGCCGCCGCCGCCGGCGCTCGCACGGCCGCTCGCGCTAAACGGTGACGGCTTCAGCCGCCGTGACCAGCCGGCCGCCGCGGCCGGCGACCCACTCGAGCACGCTCTCGTAGACGCGATCCCAGCCGCGCGCATACTCGCGGCTGAAGCGGTCGGTGTGCCACAGGATGGCGACGGTGCCGCCCACGTCGGCCACCCGCTCGAGCAGCCCCAGCGTGCGTGCGAGCCCCTCGGCGGGCGCGAGTCCCAGGTAGCGCTCCTCGGCCAGGGTCGCGTCCATCACGGCCAGGGGCAGCTCGATCAGGTCGAGCGGCCGGTCTGCGGCCAGGTGGTAGGGCCGGTATGGGAACGAGAGACCCGCCCGCAGGCCGATCGCGTCGCCGTAGCCCTGGCTCGAGTCGTAGGCGAAGCCGAGCCGGTCGACCGCGGGCAGGGCCGAGTGGGCCTCGTGGCGCAGGTAGTGGAAGCGCATGCCGGCGACGGCGACGCCGGTCAGCTGCTCCAGCCGCGCCCGCTCCTCGGCGATGCGCTCCGGCCGCTCCGAGGCCGTGTAGCTCGGGTGCAGCCCGACCTCGTCACCCTGCGCCGCGATCTGGGCGACGATGGCCGGGCGCAGCCGGTCATACGCCGCCGGGTCGGGGCCGTCGGCGGGGACGTGGTGGCCGGCCATGACGAAGTACGTCGAGCGGCCGCCGTGCGCGCGCTCGATCGTCGCGATGCGCTCGTACGACCAGTTCGGGTCGGTGCCGCGGAGGTGGCGCACGGGCGCCGCGGCCAGGCCGAGCACCTCGGCGGCGGCGTCACGCGGGTGCCGGGCGCGGGCCGCGCCGCGGGCGCGGGCGGCGGCGCCGAGCAGGGCCCGCGGCCGGCTCCAGCGCCAGTGGATGTCGACATCGTGCGTGAGGGCGACCGTGAACGGCGTGCGGCCGGTGTCGCCGACGTGGCCGCGGAATTCGCGCAGCAGGGCGTCCACCGCGGGCCGCGCGGGGTCGGCGAGCGCGGTGGCCGCCGGGAAGCGGCCGTGCTCGTCGCGGGCCGACCCGGCCCGTTCCTCCCACCGCGACAGGTGCCAGAACGCGCTCGCCACGAGGTCGCTGCGGCCGTCGCCGAAGTCGATCATGCCGTCCTCGCCGAGCCGCGGCGGGGTGCGCTCACCTGCCTCGAAGTACCGCCAGGCCTGCTCCGAGGCGACCAGGCCGCCGCCCCCGCCGTAGCGCACCGTCTCGGCCGCGGGGGCCGCGCAGGCCCCCAGCAGCGTCTCCAGGGTGTAGCGGGCCTTGCCGGCGAAGCTCTCGGGGGCGTCGACCTCGAGGCGGGGGCCGCTCACTCGTAGCCGAGGTCGCGCAGGCGCTCCAGGATGCCGGCCTCCTCCTCGGCGCTGTAGACGCCCTCCTCGCTTCCCGCCTGCCCCTGGGCCGCAACCTGCACCGCGTCGCCGTCGCCGGCCAGGATGCCGTCGATCGGCCCGCCGTCGAGGCCCTCGGCCGCGATGCCGTGCAGGCGCAGGATCGTCGCCGCCATCTGCACGATCCCCGCCCCCGCCGGCACGACGCCGGGGCGGATGCCGGGCCCGGCCGCCGCGAGGATGCCGTCGACGCCGTGGTGGCCCGAGTAGCCGTAGGCGTTCTCGGGGTCGAGGTGGTCGTGCACCTCGATCGCCGCGACGCCGCGCAGCCGCAGCGAGTCGACGTGGACGCGCTCGTCGATCGTGAGCACGATCAGATCCGGAGCGCGGTCGAGGTAGGGGCCGTGGTAGATGTCGGCCTTGCGCAGCACGTGCAGCAGCGGCTCACCCGTCTCGGGGTGGCGCTCGGCCTCGAGCTCGATCGCGAGCCGCTCGGCGTAGGCCGCATCGCCCGCGGCGCCGGACGACTCGCCCAGGTACACCTGGCCGCCGGTCGCAAAGGAGTACGCCCGGGTGCGGGGAAAGTCGATGTCGGCAAAGGCCCGGTCGGCGGCGACGGACGGGACGATCGGCAGGGCGTCCACGGCTCGCGTGTAGCGGACGGACGTGCGCGCCAGGCGCTGGTCGAGGCCCGCCAGCGACCGCAGCCGGGTGCCCTTCAGGCGCTGCAGCGACCGCTTCCGGTAGCGCAGGTGCCCGTGCTCCTCGAGCCAGCGGTTCAGGTGGAACACCCAGTACATGGGCTTCATGCCGTGGTCGGACATCATGAGCACCGTCGGCTCCTCCGAGAAGCGCTCGCGGGCCGCCGCGATCAGGCGGCCGCAGGCCTCGTCCACCGCCTCGTACACCTGCACGAGCTCGTCGCCCGCCGCCTCCGGATCGTGGGCGGGGTGCTGCGGATCCAGGCGCGCGTAGCCGAGGTGCCCGGCGAAGTCGGTGCTCATGAAGTCAACCACGAGCACGCCCAGATCGGGCTCGAGCTCGAAGCACTGCTCGCACACCGACTCGACCTGGGCGACGTGCTCGATCAGGAGCCGCGCGTAGCGGTCGAAGTCCTCCCAGTAGCGCTCCCGCATGGGGTGGTGGGCGGTGACGAGGCCGGGGTGAACGGCGCGGATCTGCTCGCCGGCGGCCGGGGGCGTGATCTGCGGCGTGGCCGGCCCGCCGTAGCCCGAAACGATGATCCCCGCCATCTCCTCGGCCGGGTAGGTGAACGGCACGGTCACGAACGCCGAGCGGATCCCGGCCGCGCCGAGCGTGCGCCAGAGCGGCGTCCCCGAGCGGCTGCGGGCGCTCTCGACCCGCGACGGCGCCCGGTTGGCGTTCGTCGAGAAGTTGAAGATGCCGTGCCGGGCGGGGTTGAGGCCCGTCAGGAAGGTGGACCACGCTGTCGGTGTCGCGGCGGGCAGGGTCGAGCGCAGCGGGCCGTAAGCGCCGGTCCTGATGACGCCGGCCAGCGTCGGCAGCCGCCCCCGCTCGAGCAGCTCGCCGACGAGGCCATGGTCGGCGCCGTCCATGCCGAGGCAGAGCACTCTCATGTGCGGGCGAGCATGTCGCGGTAGAGGTCGACCAGCGCCGGCCCCGGCGGCGGCAGCCGCTCGTGCGTCACGCGCGCGTTGCGCTCGCCGTAGCGGGCGCGCAGCCCTGGGTCGCGGATCAGCCGGAGCAGGGCCGCGGTGACTGCGTCCTCGTCGCGGCAGCCGACCATCTCGCCGCCCTCGCCCTGGGTGATCCACTCGTCGATCGTGATCGCGTCACCCATCACCATCGGCAGGCCGGATGCCATCGACTCGATCATCGAGGCGGGGGTGGCATCGGTCGAGGCGATCGAGATGCCGATGTCGGCCGAGGCGCACAGCTCGGGCAGCTCGTCCGGCGGCGCGAAGTGCTGGGCGACGCGGTCGCGCAGGCCGAGCTCGTCCAGCAGCGCCTCGATCTCGGCCTGGATCCAGCCGCCGCGCGCGGCCATGATCAGGCGCGCCCGCGGCTCGTCTTGCGAGACGCGCGCGAAGGCGCGCAGGAGCACGTCCAGGTTGGTGTTCGGGCGGTAGTTGCGCAGCGACAGGATCACCATCGAGTCGTCCGGCCAGCCGAACCGGGCGGCCAGGCCGGGGACGCGATGCTCGGGCCCGAACGGGCGCAGGTCGACGTACCAGACGATCCTGTGCACGCGGTCGGCATCCGCGCCCAGCCGGACCGTCTCGTCGGCGTTCCCGATCGAGCTCACGACGTACTCGTCGCCCGCCGCCACGGCGGCCCGTACCCACCTGCGCCCGCGGGGCCGCTCGCGGCCGTAGGTGAAGATGTCGGTGTTCCACGGGCTCATGACGAGCGGGTGGACGCCGGCCTCGGCGGCCCAGTAGCCGTAGGGCAGCAGGTAGTGGGCATGGACGACGTCGACGTCGAGCTTGCGGGCGAGGTTCCGGATCGCCGGGGCAAAGCGGATGCGCCGCAGGCCCTTGATGCGCGTGCCGACCTCGAGCTCCTGGATGCGGTGGGCGGTGATACCGTCGAGCTCGCCCGGACGCTGGCTCAGGCGGTCGGACACGATGTGGACGTCGTGGCCGAGCTCGGCCACGCGCCAGGCCCAGCGCAGGAAGATCACCGAGACGCCGTCGCCGACGCCGAGCACGCGCAGGGGCCGGCCGCCGTTCCCGTCAGCCACGCGCGACGCTCCT
>DASXOR010000202.1:0-10910 GCA_036494095.1 Gaiellales bacterium
GATGCCTTCGAGGGCCTGATCGCGATCATCAGGGGCCAGTATTACGTCCTGACCTCTCAATCGATCGTCGTCTTCAACCTGAAGACCTGGGGCTGGATCGCCCTCATCTGGGGAATCGTCGTCGCTCTGGCCGGCTTCGGCCTGCTGTCGGGAGCGACCTGGGCGCGCTGGACGGCGATCGTCATCGGGAGTGTCAGCTTCATCCTGCAGCTGGGCTTCCTGGGCAGTACCCCATACCCGCTGTGGGCGCTCACCGTCATGGGCCTGACGCTCGTGGTGCTCTACGCCTTGATCGTGCGCTGGAACGAGGCGACCGCGGCCGCGTAGACGACACGCGCAGAGGTCTGGCGAGCGGCCGGCCCAGAGGAGTTCCCCTTGGCCCTTGGGAGGATCCTCCTCCGGGCCGGCCCGCTCGGCGCAGATGGCGCCGGATCCAATGCCTGAGAAGCCTGAGCACACCGACGATCTCGGCAACGACAAGCGCACCCACCCCGCTGCGCGAGGCCTGCTCGCCCGGCTCACCCTCGGCGAGGGCGGCGAGGTCGCAGGCACGCTCTACGGAACGGTGATCGTGATGGCAACGCTGACCGATGCCTACGCCACCGAGCGACACCCGGCGAAGCTGGCGGTAATCGTGGTCTCGACGGCCCTGATCATCTGGATCGCCCACCTGCATGCGCACGGCCTGGCCGACTCCCTGGTCGAGGGCCGACGGCTGACCGGCGGCGACCTCAAGCGAGTCGCCCGCCAGGAGCTCGGCATTCTCCTCGCCGCGGCGCCCCCTTCGATCGCGCTCGTACTCGGGGCGATTGGAGTGGTCGACGAGACCGTCGCAGTATGGGTCGCTCTGGGAATCGGCCTGATCACCCTCGCAGCCGAGGGACTTCGCTACGCGCGGCTGGAGCACCTGGGGCTGGTCGCCGCACTGGTGGTGATCAGCCTGAACCTGACGCTGGGCGTGACCATCGTCGCCCTCAAGGTCGCATTCGACCACTGACCCGGGTGGGGCCCCGGCTAGGTTCCGAGCGGCCAGGCGGCCAGCTCGTCGAGCCCGTGGCCGCTGGTCAGGTCGAGGTGGATGGGCGTGACCGCGATCCGGCGCTCGGCGATCGCGTGGAAGTCGGTGCCGGCCTCGTCGTGGTAGGAGGGGTCGTCGCCGTAGATGTGGTACCGGCGCCGGCCCTTGTCGTCGGACTCGAGCTCGAGCCGGTCACGATAGATGCGCCGGCCCAGACGCACGACCGAGACGCCCTGGATGGGCGGCGGCGGCGCGTTCACGTTCAGGATGGTGCGCGGCGGCAGGCCGCGCGCCTCGATCAGCTCGACCAGGCCCGGCAGGAAGTCGGCCGCCGGCGCGAAGTCGTACCCCGACTGGCGCCGGAAATGGATGCCGGCCTCCTTGCTCTGCTGCGACACGGCCACGGCGGGGATGCCGAGCACGATCCCCTCGAACGCGGCCGCGACGGTGCCCGAGTAGGTGACGTCGTCGCCGAGATTCACCCCGTAGTTGATCCCGGCCACGATCAGGTCGGGCGGCTCGCCGACCAGGCCGAGCGTCGAGAAGCGCACGCAGTCGACCGGCGTACCGTCGGTGGCGTACGCCGTGGAGCCGTCGCGCAGCGTCACCTCGGCGATCGTCAGCGGCCGGTTGATCGTGATCCCGCGCCCGACCGCGCTGCGGTTGGAGTCCGGCGCGATGACCGAGACCGTGCCGACCCGCTCGAGCGCCCGCTTGGCCGCGAGCAGGCCGCGCGAGGTGACGCCGTCGTCGTTGGTGAGCAGGATGCGCATGCGCGGCCGCTAGCGTAACTGCATGTCCTTTGCCTACCGCATCACCACGGACCGGCTGGTGATCCGCTGCTGGGATCCCGCCGACGCCGCCCTTCTCAAGGAGGCGGTCGACTCGAGCCTCGAGCACCTGCTCCCCTGGATGCCCTGGGCCGCGGCGGAGCCGACCACCCTCGACCAGAAGGCCGACCTGCTGCGCACCTTCGCCGACCAGTTCGCGCGGGGCGAGGACGCCATCTACGGCATCTTCGACGCGGCCGAGGAGCGCGTGGTGGGCGGCACCGGCTTCCACCCCCGCCTCGCCGGAGACGGGCGCGAGATCGGCTACTGGATCCGCGCGGACGCGATCGGCCGCGGGCTCGCGAGCGAGTCGACCGCCGCCCTCACCCGGGTCGGCTTCGAGGTCGAGGGCCTGCAGCGGCTCGAGATCCACTGCGACGAGGCGAACGTGCGAAGCGCCGCCATCCCGCGCAAGCTCGGCTACTCACTGGCGGACGAGCGCGACGGCCAGGGCCACCTGGTGTTCCGCATCGAGCGGCCGGAGTACACGGCCTCGCCCAGCGCGTCGGCGCGCGTGCGGGCGTTCGCCGCAGACGGCACCGAGCTCGCCGCGACGTGAATACCGGTGCCTGGCACCGGTTATTCAGGTGCCTGGCACCTCAATACGCGACCGCTGTGAGGGTGAGGCCGTGCGGCGGGGCGGTGCGGCCGGCGGACGAGCGGGGAGCGCCCAGCAGAAGCTGGGCCAGGTAGTCCGGGTCGGGCCGCTGCAGCATCGTGCCGACCAGCACGCGCACCATGTGCCGCAGGAGCGCATCCGCGGTCAGGTGGAACTCGAGCCGCTCGCCCGAGCGGCGCCACTCGGCCGCGAGCACGGTGCGGCGGAAGAACACGTGCTTCGTCTCGCTGGGGGTGAACGCGCGAAAGTCGTGCTGGCCGACGATCTCCGCGGCGCAGGCGGCGAGCGCCGCCTCGTCGAGGGCCCGGCGATGGTGCAGCTCGTAGCGGGCCCGGAAAGGGTCCGGCCGCTCGTCGGTGAGGATGCGGTAGACGTAGGAGCGGGCCGTCGCGTCGGCGCGGGCGTCGAAGCCGTCGGCCACGCGTTCGACCTCGAGCAGGGCGATGTCGGCCGGCAGGCGGCGGTTGACCGCCCGCAGCGACCGCATCCGCGGCGCACGCAGCGAGACGACGTTCGCCGCCGCGTGCACTCCCGCATCCGTGCGCCCGGCGACGGTCAGCGTGCTCGGGTCGACCGCAAGCGCCGCGGCCACGTCGACCACAACCGTGCGCAGACCGGGCTGCATCGCCCAGCCGCGGAAGTCGGTGCCGTCGTAGGCGAGGGTCAGCCGGTAGGTCGGCACGAGCGGCGGAAGCCGCTAGATGATTGATTCCACGCCGCCGTGATGTCCTGGGCGGCGAGAACCGAGCGGGGCAAGGACGCAGGGAGCGTTCATACTGGGCCAAGTATGGGCGCGACCGAGGACGCCGCCCCGCGCGGGTTCGCAGCCGCAGCCCCACCGGATCCCGCCAAACGTCCACCGAGGTACGTCCAGGCGCGCGGGGGCGTGGAATCAATCATCTAGCCGCGGCTCGGCTCGTGGTCGACCAACTCGATGTAGGCCATCGGCGCGGCGTCGCCCATGCGCGGGCCGAGCTTGACGATGCGCGTGTAGCCGCCAGGGCGCTCGGTGAAGCGCGGGGCGACCGTATGGAAGAGGTTGTGGACGAAGTCCTTGCTGCGCAGAAACGCCACCGCCTGGCGCTGCGCGGCCACGTCCATCGGGTCCTTGCGGGCAAGCGTGATCAGCTTCTCCGCGATCGGGCGCAGCTCCTTCGCCTTCGCCTCGGTCGTGCGGATGCGGCCGTGCTCGAAGAGCGCGCCGCACATGTTGGCGTAGAGCGCCTTGCGGTGGGACGCGTCGCGGCCCAGCTTGCGGCCTTTGCGCCGATGCCTCACTCGGCTCCCTTCAGATTGAGGCCGTGCGCGGCGAGCGTCTCCTTGACCTCCTCGATCGACTTCTTGCCGAAGTTCGGGATCGCAGCCAGCTCGGCCTCGCTCTTTGAGATGAGGTCGCCGATTGTCTCGATGCCGACGCGCTTCAGGCAGTTGTAGGAGCGCACGCCCAGCTCGAGCTCCTCGATCAGGATGTTCTCCATGCCGTGCGCGCTCGGCGCGGCCGCCTCGACGGCGCCGCCGTCGGGCCGCAGGGCCAGGTCGGCCGCGTCGATGTCGGTGAAGATCGAGAGGTAGCGGATCAGGATCTCGGCAGCGTCCTTGACCGCGTCCTTCGGCGTCATCGAGCCGTTGGTGGTCACCTCGAGCTTGAGCTTGTCGAAGTCGGTGCGCTGGCCGACGCGGGCAGCGTCGACGTCGTAATTCACGCGGCGCACGGGCGAGAAGATGGAGTCGACGGGGATCACGCCGATCGTCGTCTCGGGGCCCTTGTTGCCCTCGGCGGCCACATATCCGCGCCCGCGCGCGATCGTGAGCGTCATCTCGAACCGGGCCTTCTCGGCCAGGTGGCAGACGACGAGGTCCGGGTTCAGGATCTCGAGGTCAGCCGGCGCCTCGATGTCGGCGGCGGTCACGGTGCCGGCGCCGTCCTTCTGCACCTGCACCTCGACCTCGCCCGACTCGCCGTGCAGGCGGCAGATGAGGCCCTTCAGGTTCAGGATGATGTCGGTCACGTCCTCGCGCACACCGGGCACCGAGGTGAACTCGTGCGCCACGCCTTCGATCTTCACGGACGTGACGGCGGCGCCTTCAAGTGACGACAAAAGCACACGCCGGAGGCTGTTGCCGAACGTGTAGCCGAACCCGCGGTCGAGGGGCTCGACCACGAAGGTGCCCAGCGTCTCGCCAATGTCCTCGGACGTGATCTTCGGGATGATCTCAAGCAATGTGTATTCGCCTCTTCTGGTCGCATATGGGGCCAGGCCCCATGCGGGGCCTGGCCCCGGCTCTTTGCCTCGGATTTACTTGGAGTAGAACTCCACGATCAACTGCTCCTGCACCGGCGTGTCGATGTCGACACGGTCGGGGAGGCGGAGCACCGTCCCCGTCAGGTTGTCGTGATCGGCCTGCAGCCAGGGCGACACGGATGCGGTCAGATCGGTTGCGTCGGCGACCACGGCCTTTGCGGCCGAGCCCTCGCGCATCGAGATGACGTCACCCATGGACACCTGGTAGGAGGGGATGTTGACCTTCTTGCCGTTGACCGTGAAGTGGTTGTGCCGTACCAGCTGGCGGCCCTGCGAGCGCGATGCCGCAAACCCGAGCCGGTAGACGACGTTGTCCAGGCGCAGCTCCAGCATGCGCAGGAAGTTCTCGCCGGTGATGCCGCTGCGGCGGCTGGCCTTCGCGTAGTACGTGCGGAACTGCGACTCGAGCACGCCGTAGTAGCGGCGCATCTTCTGCTTCTCGCGCAGCTGCAGCAGATACTCGGACTGCTTGATGCGGCCGCGGCCGTGCTCGCCCGGCGGGTAGGCCCGGCGCTCGATGGCGCACTTCTCGGTCAGGCAGCGCTCGCCCTTCAGGAAGAGCTTCATGTTCTCGCGCCGGCACTGCTTGCACTTGGGGCCCAGCATCCTCGCCATGCCTAGACCCTCCGCCTCTTGCGCGGGCGGACGCCGTTGTGCGCCTGCGGGCTCACGTCCTTCACGCCCAGGATCTCGAGGCCCGCCGCCTGCAGCGAGCGAATCGCCGTCTCCCGGCCCGAGCCCGGCCCCTTGACGAACACCTCGACCTTCTGCAGCCCGTGCTCCATGCCCTCTCGGGCGGCGGCGTCGGCGGTCACCTGAGCGGCGAACGGCGTCGACTTGCGCGAGCCCTTGAAGCCGACCGCGCCCGCGCTCTTCCACACGATGACGCCGCCGTCCTTGTCGGTCAGGGCGACAAGGGTGTTGTTGAACGACGTCTTGATGTGCGCCTGGCCGATGGCGATGTTCTTGCGGGCCTTGCGGCGGACGCGGCCACGCGTACCGCCTCTACGAGGTGCGGGAGGCATTCAGTCCTTTCCTTGCGATCTCGATCGCTACTTCTTGCGCTGCTTGCCGACGGTCTTCTTGGGACCTTTGCGGGTGCGGGCGTTGGTGCGGGTGCGCTGGCCGTTGACGGGCAGCCCGCGCCGGTGGCGCAGGCCTCGGTAGCAGCCGATCTCCATGAGCCGCTTGATGTTCTGCGACCGCTCACGGCGCAGATCGCCCTCGACGGTCAGGCCGTCGATGTGCGTGCGCAGCCGGGTGACTTCCTCATCGGTGAGGTCGCGCACCTTTGTGTCGGAGTTGATCCCCAGTTCGGAGAGCACCGCATTCGACGTTGACCGGCCGATGCCGAAGATGTAGGTCAAGCCGATCTCGACCCGCTTCTCGCGGGGGAGGTTGACGCCTGCAATACGTGCCATCTAGATCACCTCGTCCTTCACTACCCCTGCCGCTGCTTGTGGCGGGGGTTGGAGCAGATCACGAGCACGTGTCCGTGGCGCCGGATCACACGGCACTTCTCGCACATGGGGCGGACGCTCGGGCGCACCTTCAACGGGGGACCTCCAGGGGGGCAAAACGACGCTCGGCAGGCAGGGGAACGCATGCTGCCCGAGCGGCCAAGAAGTGTATCACCCGTCTGCCGCTGCCTGACGCGCCTGCCGGCGGGTGAGCACCCGCGGCCCGTTGTCCGTGATCGCGACCGTGTGCTCGCAGTGGGCCGCCAGGCTGCCGTCGCGTGTGTACACGGCCCAGCCGTCGTCGCCGCTCTCGACGTCGTAGGAGCCGGCGGTGATCATCGGCTCGATCGCGAACACCATCCCCGCCGCGAGCTTGGGGCCGCGGCCGGGCGGGCCGTAGTTGGGGATCTGAGGATCCTCGTGCATGTTGCGGCCGACCCCGTGGCCGACCAGGCTGCGGACGACGCCGAAGCCACGCGCCTCCACCGCCACCTGCACGGCGTGGGAGACGTCGCCGAGGCGGTTGCCGGCGCGGCATTGGCCGATCGCGGCCTCGAGGCCCTGATAGCAGGCGTCGATCAGGTCGCTCGCCTGCTCGGACGGGCGGCCGATCGTGAACGTGATGGCCGAGTCGGCCACGTAGCCGTCCAGGGTGACACCGACGTCGATCGACAGCAGGTCGCCGTCGGCGAGCGCGTACGGGCCGGGGATGCCGTGCACCACCATCGCGTTCGGAGAGGCGCAGATCGAGCCGGGGTAGCCGCGGTAGCCCTTGAAGGTCGGCACCCCGCCCCGGGACGTGATGAAGTCCTCGGCGATGCGGTCGAGCTCGCCGAGCGTCACGCCGGCCGCCGCGCTCGCCTCGACCAGGTCGAGGGTCGCTGCGACCACGCGGCCCGCGCGGGCCATCGTGTCGACCTCGGCGTCAGACTTGCGGACGATCACGACGCGGCTCCCAGGCTGTCGAGCAGGGCGTCGAGCGCCGCCGAGACCTGCTCCTGAGCCGCAGACGCGTCGATGCTCGAGACCAGCCCGTGCCCGCGGTAATAGTCGATCACCACCGTCGCCGCCTCGACCCACTGCTTGCGGAAGCGCGTGCGCACGACCTCGGGGAGGTCGTCGTCGCGCTGGTACAGCTCCGAGCCGTCGATGTCGCACACGCCCGCGACAACCGGCGGGTTGAAGTCGACGTGGTAGACGTGATCCGCCGCCCGGCACATGCGCCGGCCCGACAGCCGCCGCACGACCGTCTCCTCGTCGATGTCGAACACGACCACGGCGGCGATGCGGCGACCGAGGCCGGTGAGCATCTCGTCGAGGGCCGCGGCCTGCGCCTCGGTGCGGGGGAAGCCGTCCAGGAGCACGCCGGCCGCCGTGTCGGGCGCGGCCAGCCGCTCTCGGAACATCGCGATGATGAGATCGTCGGAGACCAGGTCGCCGCGGGCCATGATCGCCTTCGCCTCCAGGCCGAGCGGCGTGCCGTCGCGCACCGCCGCCCGCAGCATGTCGCCCGTGGCGATATGGGCCAGGCCCCGCTCGGCCGCCACGCGGCCGGCCTGGGTGCCCTTGCCGGCGCCCGGGGGCCCCATCAGGATCAGGTCGAGAGCCATCCGCCTACTTGAGGAAGCCCTTGTAGGCGCGCATCGAGAGCTGCGACTCGATCTGCCGCATCGTGTCGATGGCCACGCCCACGACGATCAGCACCGACGTGCCTCCCAGTGCGCGGGCTGTCGCGGTCGAGAAGCCGCCGTACTTGATGAACAGCGACGGCAGCACCGCCACCGCGGCCAGGAAGAGGCCGCCGGCGACGGTCAGGCGCACCAGCACCCGCTCGAGATACTGGGCGGTCGGTCTGCCCGGGCGCACCCCCGGCACGAAGCCGCCGTACTTCTTCAGGTTGTCGGCCTGCTCGATCGAGTTGAAGATCACCGCCACGTAGAAGAACGTGAAGCCGAAGATCAGCGTGGCTTCCCCGATCAGGAACGGCCACCCCCCGGGCTGCAGCCAGCGGGCGATGTCGTGCGCGAACGTCCACGGCACGATCTGGCCGACCGTCGGCGGGAACGCCATGATCGCCGCGGCGAAGATGACCGGGATCACGCCGGCCATGTTCACGCGCAGCGGCAAGTAGGTCGAGCCGCCACTGGTCATCCGCCGGCCCACCATCCGCTTGGCGTACTGGATCGGGATCTTGCGGATGCCCTCCTGCACGTACACGACCGCAACGATCACACCGAAGACGACGATCGGGAGCGACAGCTTCTCGAAGGTGGAGCCGTTCCACCAGGCCGAGATCCCGGCCGGCGCGGAGGTCAGGATCGAGGCGAAGATCAGAAGCGACATGCCGTTGCCGACGCCGCGCTGCGTGATCAGCTCCCCGATCCACATGAGCAGCGTCGCACCGGCGGTGAGGGTGATCACGATCAGGATCACATTGCCCAGCGTCCACTTGACCAGAGCGCCGGAGGTCGTCACCCCGAGGGTGTTCGAGTGGAACGCGTAGGTGTAGCCGAGCGCCTGCAGGGAGGCCAGCGCCACGGTCAGGTAGCGGGTGTACTGCGTGATCCGCCGCTGCCCCAGCTCGCCCTCCTTCTGCAGGGCCTGGAGGTTGGGAAAGACGGGCGTCATCACCTGCAGGATGATCGAGGCCGTGATGTACGGCATGATCCCGAGCGCGAAGACCCCCAGCCGGGCGAGGCCGCCGCCGGAGAACACCGACAGGAGGCCGAAGATCCCGCCCTGGCTCGAGAGCGCGCTGGCAAGCGCGTTCGAGTTGACACCCGGAGCCGGCACGAACGAGCCGAACCGGTAGATCGCGAGCATCGCCGCAGTGAACAGCAGCTTCTTGCGAAGGTCCGGGGTTCTCCACGCGTTGATCAGGCTCTGCAGCACAGCGGCTCCCGTCTACTCCTCGGACTCCGTCGCCTCTTCGCCGGCATCCGCCGCAGGCGCTTCTGCAACCTCTGCGTCGGCGGCGGGCGCCTCGGCCGCCTCCGCCACGGGCGTCTCGGCGGGCTCCGCCGTGGCCCTGCGCTCGGCCGCCCTGGTCCTGGCCCTCGACCTGGCATTCGGAGCCGGCTCGGCCTGGGCTTCGCCGCCGCCGATCACGACGATCGTCCCCCCGGCCGCCTCGATCAGCTCGGCGGCCCGGCGCGAGAACGCGTGGGCATGCACCGTGAGGCCGCGCGAGAGCTCGCCGTCGCCCAGGATCTTGACGGGGTGGCGCAGCGTCTTCACGACGCCGGCCGCCTTCAGCAGATCCGGGGTCACCTCGACGCCCGCGTCGAATCGCTCCAGGTCGCGCACGTTCACGGGTGTCGTGTGCGTGCGGAACGGGCCCATCGGCATCGACTTGCGGTGGTTCGGGCCGCGCAGCTTGCCGAGGCGCATGTAGAGCGGCATCTGGCCGCCCTCGAAGCCGGCGCGCATGCTGTGGCTGCCCGCCCGCGACTTCTGGCCCTTCTGGCCGCGGCCGGACGTCTTGCCGTTGCCGGAGCCCTCGCCCCGGCCGATGCGCTTGCGGGCGCGGTGGCTGCCCGGAGCCGGCCGCAGCTCGTGCAGCCCGGGCGCCGTGGTCGTCTCGTCAGCCATCGATCTCCTCCACCTTCACCATCGACGCCACCCGGCGCAACATGCCCTGGAGCACGGGCGAGTCCTCGCGCACCGTCTGCGAGTTGATCTTGCGCAGCCCGAGCGCCCGCAGCGTGCCCTTGTGCTCGGGCCGCGTGCGGATCGTGCCCCGCACCTGGGTGATGCGCAGCTTCGCCATCAGCCGTCCTCGCCCTTCCCGGCCTCGGCCGCGGGCTCGGGCGCTGCATCGGTCGCCGCGGCGGGCGCCTCGGCCGCGGGCTTTGGCTTCGCCGGCCGCTTGCGCGGGGCCGCGGCCGGCTTCGGCTTCGCTGCCGCCGCGGGCTTGGCCTTCGCCGCGGGCTTCGCGGCCGGCTTCGGCTCGGCGACCGCAGGCGCGGGCGCGGGCGCCTCGACGACAGCCGCCGCGGTCACTGTCGACTTCGCGGCGGCCGCGGCCTCGGCTTCGGCCACCACCTCGGAGTGCGGCCTGATCACCTCGCGGATCGTCAACCCGCGCAGCTTGGCCACCTCCTCGGGCCGCTTCAGCGACTTCAGGCCCTGCACGGTCGCCATCAGCAGGTTGATCGGGTTGGCCGTCCCCAGCGACTTGGCGAGAATGTCGCGCACGCCGCCGAGCTCGAGCACCGCGCGGACGCCGGCGCCCGCGATCACGCCGGTGCCCTCGGAGGCCGGCTTCATGAACACCCGGCCGGCGCCGTAGCGGCCGGTCACCTGGTGCGTGATCGTGTTGCGGTACTTGGGGATCTGGAACAGGTTCTTCTTCGCGTCCTCGACGGCCTTTGCGATCGCCGAGGGCACCTCGTTCGCCTTGCCGTAGCCGACGCCGACGTGGTCGACCTCGTCGCCGACGACGACGAGCGCCGTGAACGAGAAGCGGCGGCCGCCCTTGACCACCTTGGCGACGCGGTTGATCTTCACGACCCGCTCCTGCAGGTCGCGGCCTGCGACCTCGGAGCCGCGGGCGGCGGGGTTACGCGATCCTGGACGGGGTGCTACAGCCATGTGTGTTCTCGATCTCCTTGCTCGCGGCGTTCGTCGCGTGGAAGCGTAGGCGAGGTGCCGGTCCGGGGCTCCGGCGACACCGCGCTG
>DASXOR010000203.1:0-3542 GCA_036494095.1 Gaiellales bacterium
GGCGACGCGGCGGCACAGGGAGACGGACGCCTCGACGTTGACGGCGAGCACCCGGCGCAGCCGCTCGCGCGTGGTCTCGGCGAGCGTGCCGCGGGTGAGGTCGGCGGCGTTGTTGACCAGGATCGAGCAGGCGCCGAACTCGGCGGTGAGGACGTTCAGCGCGCCGTCGATCGCGTCGTCGTCGCGCAGGTCGGCTTCGAGCGCGATGGCGCGCCCACCGGCCGCCCGGATCTCTGCGGCGACCGCCGCGCAATCGGCGACATCGAGCAGGCCGACCCGGCAGCCCTCGGCGGCGAGCGCCCGGGCGCAGGCCGCGCCGATCCCGTCAGCCGCCGCTGCACCGGTGACCAGGGCGACCGGATCGGCCGAACGGACGGAGCGAGCGGTGGCACCCATGCGTGGCCGGCCGCCGCGCCTAGTGGCGCTCGCGCCCCATCACGCCGAAGCGGGGCATGCCGGGATGAGGGTCAAAGCGCACGCGGGCGTCGATGACCGCCGGGCCTCCGGCGGCGAGAGCGCGCGTCAGGGCCGGGCCGACCTCGTGCACCGCGCGGACGTGCTCGCCGTGGGCGCCGAAGCCCCGGGCGATCGCGGCGTAGTCGGTGCCCTCAAGGCCCGTGCCGAGCTCGAACCCGTACCGCTTCTGGCTCTGCGCGATGACGCCCCACGCCTGGTTGTCATGGATCACGTGCACGACGGAGATCCCGTATCGCACGGCGGTATCGAGCTCGGCGACGGTGAAGCCGAAGGCGCCGTCGCCGGTGATGTCGATCACCGGACGGCCGGGCTCCAGCAGCGCCAGGGCGTGGGCGTAGGGCACGCCGAAGCCGAGGTGGCCGCTGCCGGAGTCGTGGAAGCGCGTGCGCGGCTCGCTCACCGGCGTCAGGTCGTTGGACCAGAAGCTCGTGTGCGCCCCGTCGTAGACGATCAGGGCGTCCCGTGGCAGCGCCTCCCCCAGGGCCCGGGCCAGCTGCGCGGGGTGCATCGGATCGGTCTCGCCGCCGCCCAGCCCGGCGATCCGCACGCGGTGGGCCAGGTGCTCATCGCGCAATCCGGCGCGCCAGGCCGGGTCAGCGCCGCCTGCGCCGGACGGACCGAGCGCGGCGCCGAGTTGCTGCAGCACGGCCCGCGCGTCCCCCACCAACCCGACCGCCGCCGGCCGCAGCCGCCCGATCACGGTCGGATCGCGGTCGAGGTGGATGAGCCGCTGCTCGGGGTTCTCGGCGCCCGCCGGGCGCATCCCGTCCCACAGCCACGAGGAGAAGCGGCAGCCGACCGCGAGCACGACGTCGGCCTCGCGCAGCGCGCGCAGCACCGAGTCGCCGAACACCAGGCCCCCCTGGCCGACGAGGTGCGGATCATCGGAGCCGACCACCCCGATCCCCATCTGCGTAACGATCACCGGCGCGTCGAGTGACGCTGCGAGCGAGCGCACCTCACCGCTCGCCTCCGAGGCCACGGCACCGCCGCCCGCGATGATCAGCGGGCGGCGCGCGCCCGCGAGCAGGTCGGCCGCCCGCGCCGCCGACTCCGCGTCGGCGGGGGCGCGGCCGACAAGGCCGGCGGCGCTGATCACCGCGTCGACCTCCGATGCGGTCGCGCACGGCGTGGGCGTGCCGAGTACGTCGTAGCCGATCTCCAGGTGCACCGGCCCCGGCGCGCCCGTCGCGGTCTCGCGCACCGCGCGCGCCATCAGCTCCGGCAGACGCCCGGCATCGCGCACGGTGGCCCGCCACTTGGTGAGCGCGCCGAACACGGACGAGGCGTCGAACTGCATGAGCACCCCGTGGTCCGGATCGCTCAGCGACGCCGGAGTCCCCACGGTCAGCGCCAGCACCGGCAGATGATTGGTGTACGCGGTGTCGAGCCCGCTGGCGAGGTTGAGCGCCCCGGGGCCCATCTCCGCGATGCACGCCGCCAGCCGGCCGGTGCGATGCGCGACCGCGGTCGCCATGAACGCCGCCGCCGCCTCGTGGCGGACGCCGGTCCAGCGCAGCCGCGGCTCGCGCGAGAGCGCCTCGAGCAGCGTTGCGAACTTGCCCCCGGCGATGCCGAAGACCTCACGGACTCCAGCGGCGACCAGGCCCGCGACCACCGCCTCGGCGGCGCTCAGCGACGCAGGGCCACCACCGGACGCCGCGTCGCCACTGCTCTCACGCGCGGCGTGGATGGTCATTCAGGCGCGGCCGGGCCGTCGCCCGAGAGCTCGTCGATCGTCGCCTCGCCGAGGTAGCTTGCCTCGACCAGATCTCGCCGGCCGCGCAGGTTCGCGGCATCGCCCTGCAGCACCAGCTCGCCGTGGTTGAGCACGTAGGCGCGGTCGGCGAGCTCGAGCGCCATCGAGATGTGCTGCTCCACGAACAGCACGCCCGCGCCGAGCTCGTCGGCGATTCGTCGCAGAACCGGCAGCAGCCGCTCGACGATCACCGGTGCCAGCCCGAGGCTCATCTCGTCGACCAGCAGCAGCCGCGGCCGGCTGATCAGCGCCCGGCCGACAGCCAGCATCTGCTGCTCGCCGCCGGAGAGCACGCCGGCCTTGCGACCCAGGCACTTCTCCAGCTCGGGCAGCATCGACAGCAGCTCGTCCTCGGGCAGCGTGCTGTCGGCGCGGGCCAGGCGCAGGTTCTCGCGGACGGTCAGCTCATAGAACAGCGCGCGGTCCTCAGGGACGAGCGCCACGCCCAGCCGAGCCAGCTTGTAGGCGGCACGGCCGGTGATCGCCTCGCCGGCGAGGAAGATCTCACCCGAGATCGGCGGCAGCAGACCAGCGATGGTGCAGAGCGTGGTCGTCTTGCCGGCGCCGTTGGGGCCGAGCAGCGCGACGACCTCGCCCGGGGCGACGGTCAATGACAGCTTGCGCACGGCGGGGATGCCGAGATAGCCGGCGTGCAGATCGTCGACGGTCAGCAGCGGCGGGCTGTTGCCGGTCGTGGGCGCCTCCGGCGCCGGGGTGGTCGCTCTAGGCATCGTCACCTCGGTGTCCACCGGCCTCCGAGCTTCCGAGATACGCCTCGATCACCGCCGGGTTGGCGCGGATCTCTGCGGGGGTGCCCTGGGCGATGAGGTTGCCGAAGTCGAGCACCGTGACGTGGTCGCAGACGCTCAGCACCAGGCCCATGTCGTGGTCGATCAGCAGCACCGTCACCCCGTGATCGGGGAGGGTGCGCAGGCGCTGGCCGAGCGCGAGCGTCTCGTCGGTGTCCAGCCCGGCAGCGGGCTCGTCGAGCAGCAGCAGCGACGGGCGGCAGGCGAGCGCGCGGCCCACGCCGACGAGCTTGCGCTGACCGTGCGAGAGCTCGGTGGGGAAGCGATCGGCGACGTCGGACAGCTCGGTTACCGACAGGGCCCAGCTGACCGTCTCGGAGCGCTCGTGGCGGTCGGGGGTGAACACGCGCCCGAGCCCGGCCAGCAGCCCGGGTGGCTCGGAGGCGACCGTGAGGTTCTCCTCCACCGTCAGGTCGTTGAACAGCTCGACTGACTGGAAGGTGCGGATCAGGCCGCGGCGGGCGAGGCGATGCGGGCGGGCGCCGGTGATCGCGTCG
>DASXOR010000204.1:0-10829 GCA_036494095.1 Gaiellales bacterium
TCTCGACCGCCGGCCACGATCCCGGTTCGACGATGGCGGCCATCCGCTCCTGCGACTCCGAGATCATGATCTCGAACGGCTCCATGCCGGGCTCGCGAACGGACACGGCGGAGAGGTCGACATCGAGCCCGACGCCTCCGGCGGACGCCATCTCGGACGTCGACGACGCCAGGCCGGCGGCGCCCAGGTCCTGCAGCGAGACGACCAGGCCGGCGTCGAGCAGGGCGAGCGTGCACTCGATCAGCTTCTTGCCGGTGAACGGGTCGCCGATCTGGACGCTCGGGCGTTTCGCCTCGGAGCCCTCGTCGAAGCCCTGCGAGGCGAGCACGCTGGCGCCGCCGATGCCGTCGCGGCCGGTCTTCGACCCGTACAGCACGAGCACGTTGCCGGGGCCGGCCGCGCCGGCCGACTGCAGCCGCCCGACCGGTAGCACTCCCACGCACATCGCGTTCACCAGGCAGTTCTGGGCGTACGCCGGCTCGAACTCGACCTCCCCGCCGACATTCGCGACGCCGACGCAGTTGCCGTAGTGGCCGACGCCCTCGACGACGCGGGCGAACAGGTGCCGCTGCCGCTCGGAGTCGAGCTCGCCGAAGCGAAGCGAGTCGAGGATCGCGATCGGGCGCGCCCCCATCGCGAAGATGTCGCGCAGGATCCCGCCGACACCGGTCGCGGCGCCCTGGAACGGCTCGACGGCGGAGGGATGGTTGTGGCTCTCGACCTTGAGCGCAACGGCGAGGCCGTCGCCGACGTCGATCACGCCCGCGTTCTCGCCCGGCCCCTGTATGACCCGCTCGCCCGCCGTCGGCAGGCCGGCCAGGAGCGCGCGTGAGTGCTTGTAGGCGCAGTGCTCGCTCCAGAGCAGCGAGAACACCGCCAGCTCGAAGTCGTTCGGCTCGCGCTCGAGGAGCTCGGCGATGCGCTCGAACTCCGCGTCGGTCAGGCCGAGGGAGCGGTGCAGCGGCGTCGGCGTGACTGCGCTCACCGTCGCATCCTAGGCCGGAGCTCCGACCGCAGCCTGATCGACCAGGCCGCGTAGGAGGATGCGCCCGTCGACCGACCCGAGCAGCGGATCGACGGCGTGCTCGGGGTGGGGCATGAGGCCGGCCACGTTGCCGGCGACGTTGGTGACGCAGGCGATCGACTCGACCGAGCCGTTGGGGTTTCGGACGTAGCGCAGCAGCACGCCCCCGTGCACGTCGAGATCCTCGAGCTGCGCGGGTGTGGCGAAGTAGCAGCCGTCGTGGTGCTTCACCGGGATCTCGAGCACGTCGCCAGAGACGAGGTCGGGCAGCCAGCCCGACTCGCGCTGCACCCGCAGGCCAACGTCCTGGCAGCGGAACTTGAGATGCGCGTTGGGCCGCAGCACGCCGGGCAGGAGGCCCGCCTCGGTCAGGACCTGGAAGCCGTTGCAGATGCCGAGCACCGGCCCGCCGGCGGCGGCCAGCTCGCGCACCGCCGCCATCGCCGGAGAGAGCGCCGCGAGCGCGCCCGGCCGCAGGTAGTCGCCGTAGCTGAACCCGCCGGGAACGATCACCGCGGCCGCACCACCCAGGTCGCTGTCGGCATGCCAGACACGCACCGGCTCGGCGCCCACGAGCTCCACGGCCCGAAGGGCGTCGCGATCGTCGCACGAGCCGGGGAAGGCCAGCACCGCGATCCGTGCGCTCACGCGTGCACCTGCGTGTGTGCGTGCACCTCGAACTCCTCGATCAGGGGGTTCGAGAGCACCTGCTCCGCGATCCGGCCCGCCACGCGCAGCGCCTCACGCTCGTCGGCCGCGTCCAGATCGAGGTCGAACACCTTGCCCGCGCGTACGTCCGCGGCGGCGTACCCGAGCCCTTGCAGCGAGCGCCGCAGCGCCTCACCCTGCGGATCGAGGATGCCGGCCCGGGGGCGGACCGTCACGGTCACCTTCACGACCCGCTCCCGGTCGCGTCCAGGTAGGCCTGGAACGGCTCGCCGGTGAGCCGCTCGTAGGCCTCCACGTAGCGGGCGCGCGTGCCCGCGACGACGTCGGCCGGGATCTCGGGGCCGGGCGGGGTCTTGTCCCAGTCGAGCGTCTCGAGCCAGTTGCGCACGTACTGCTTGTCGTAGGACGGCGGCGAGCCGCCGGGGGCGTACTCGTCGACGGGCCAGAACCGGGAGGAATCCGGCGTCAGCACCTCGTCGCCGACCACGAGCCGGCCCTGCGCGTCCTCGCCGAACTCGAACTTGGTGTCGGCGATGATGATGCCGCGCTCGAGGGCGTAGTCGGCGGCCGTGCGGTAGAGCTCGATCGAGAGCTGCTCGAGGCGCGCGAACCGCTCCTCGCCGACGAGCGCCACGCCACCCGCGCGGTCGATGTTGGTGTCGTGCCCCTCGGTCGCCTTCGTCGAAGGAGTGAAGAGCGGCTCGGGCAGGCGGTCGGCCTCGCGCAGCCCGCTCGGCAGCGCATGGCCGCACACCGACCCGGTGGCCCGATAGTCCTTCCAGCCCGACCCCACCAGATAGCCGCGCACCACGCATTCGATCGGCATCATCACGAGCCGGTTCGCGAGCATCGCCCGGCCGGCCAGGTCGGGCAGGCCGCGGGCCTCGGCGGGGAAGTCGGCGACGTCGATGCTGATCATGTGGTTCGGCACCAGGTCGGCGGTGCGCTCGAACCAGAACCGCGAGAGCGCCGTCAGCACCCTGCCCTTGTCCGGGATCGGCGTCGGGAGGACGACGTCGAACGCGGACATGCGGTCCGAGGCGACGAGCAGCAGCCGGTCGCCGAAGCCGTACAGCTCCCGCACCTTGCCGGAGGCTTCGTGCAGATGGGACAGGGTGTCAGGCATGGGCAACCTCCGGACGTCGTAGCGTGCGATCGAAGATCTCGTCCACGTGGACGAGCAGGGCGTCGAGGTCGAAGATCTGGTCGAGGTCGGCCGCGGCGAGCACGGCCGCGACTTCGGCGTCCGCCTCGAGCAGGCTGCGCAACGCGACCTCCTGATCCCAGGCCGCCAGCGCGTTTCGCTGCACCAGCTCGTATGCCCGCTCCCGGCTCATGCCGGCCTCGACCAGACGCAGGAGCGCGCGGCCCGAAAACACCAGGCCGTGCGACGCCTCGAGATTGCGCAGCATCCGCTCGGGGTCGACCGCGAGCCCCTCGATCAGCCAGCGGGTGCGGTCGAGCATGTAGTCGAGGGCGATGGTGGAGTCGGGCAGGACGACGCGCTCGGCGGAGGAGTGGGAGATATCGCGCTCGTGCCAGAGCGCAACGTCTTCGAGGCCGACGTGGGCGTTCGCGCGCAGGATCCGGGCGAGGCCGCAGATGCGCTCGCACACGATCGGGTTGCGCTTGTGCGGCATCGCCGAGCTGCCCTTCTGCCCGGCGGCGAACGGCTCGAGCGCCTCCCGCACCTCGGTGCGCTGCAGGTGGCGCACCTCGACGGCGAACCGCTCGAGCGACGCGCCGACGCCCGCCACCGCCGAGAGCAGGGCGGCGTGGCGATCGCGCGGCACCACCTGGGTGGCGACGTCCTCGCGCTCCAGGCCGAGCTCGTGCAGGGCGAGGGCCTCCACGCGCGGGTCGGTGTTGGCGTACGCGCCCACAGCGCCCGAGAGCTTGCCGACGCGGACGCCTTCGAAGGCTTCGCCCAGTCGCACGCGCTGGCGGCGCAGCTCGGTCACCCACCCGAGCAGCACGAGCCCGAACGTGGTCGGCTCGGCGTGTACCCCGTGCGTGCGGCCGATGATCGGCGTGTGCCGGAACTCCTCGGCGCGGGCGACGGCCGCCCGCTCGACCGCGTCGATGCCCGCGAGCAGGAGCTCGCCCGCGTCGCGCAGCTGCAGGGCGAGGGCCGTGTCGACGACATCTGACGACGTGAGGCCGTAGTGGAACCAGCGCGCCTCGTCCCCGACCTGCTCGGCCACCGACTCGGTGAAGGCCAGCACGTCGTGGTGGGTGCGGTCCTCGATCTCGCCGATGCGGCCGACGTCGACGCGCGCGCGGGTGCGTACGGCGTCGACCGCGACGCCCGGGATGACTCCCAGATCGCACCAGGCGGCCATCGCTGCGACCTCCACGTCCAGCCACCGCTGGAACTTGCGCTCGTCCGACCATACGGCGCCGATGGCGGGGCGGGTATAGCGAGAGATCAAGCCGGAGTCGCTACCTTCGGTCGGAGGGGGCGCGCGGGTTTCCAGTCTAGCGAAGGGGGTGGCGGGACTCGGCGGGCAGGCCGGGGATCGCCGTTTGTAAGCTCTGTTGCAATAGCACCCCGCGGATGCGGGGTCGCTCACCAGGCGGTCGGCAGGCCGCCTGGAGCCACACGACGAAGCGCGATGAAGCACGGGTTGCCGTAGAGGTCGCAGGTGGACGCCCTACGCAAGCGAGGCCTCATGCCAAAGAAGGCGCGAAGAGGTGAGTACTGACTGGGGAGAGTTCAGAAACGCACCCGCCGTTCATCACGCAGATGATCCGGCAGATCCAGCGGGGGTTACTCGAATCGAGCGCCGAGCGGGTGCGGGCAGGAGAGCCGGCCGTGTTTCGCGTCGAGAAGCCCCCGCCGACGCGGGCGAGGCTCGCATGATCGTGCGCTCCGGGCCGTCGTGAGAGCGCCGGGCTCAGAACTCGGCCGGCGGCGGCATCTGGCCCTGGGTCAGGATCTTGGCGGCGAAGATGGCCGCGTTGCGCGCGCCGTTGATCGCCATGCACGCCACGGGGACGCCGGGCGGCATCTGCACGATCGAGAGCAGCGAGTCCATGCCGCCGAGGTCGGACGTGCGGATGGGGACGCCGATCACCGGCAGCTCGGTGTACGCGGCCACGACGCCGGGCAGCGCCGCGGCCTTGCCGGCCCCGGCGATGATCACGCGCACGCCGCGCAGTGCGGCGGTCGAGGCGTACTCGGCGACGCCGCGGGGATCGCGGTGGGCGGAGAGCGCCTGCATCTCGTAGGTGATCGCGCGCTCCGCGAGCTCGGTGGCGGCCGCCTCCATCACCTCGCGGTCGGACTCCGAGCCCATCAGGATCCCGACCTCCGGCCCATTGGCCTCGAGCTCCGCCCACAGGTGCTTGACCTCGGGCGCCGGTGCGGGGGGCTCACGCATGCACACGCTCCGCGTCGGCGGCCGCGCGGCCGATGTCGGTGCGATGGTGCGAGCCGGCGATCCGGATCGCGTCCACGCCGGAGTACGCACGCCGGCGGGCGGTGTCGAAGTCGGGCCCCACGGCGGTCACATTCAGCACCCGTCCCCCGGCGGTCTGGACACCGGCCTCGCCCTGAGCGGTGCCGGCATGGAAGACGGTCACCCCCTCGATCTCCTCCGCGGCGTCGATGCCGGCGATCGGGTCGCCGAGCTCGGGCGCCTCGGGATATCCGCGCGAGGCGACGACGACGCTCACGCAGGCGGGCTCGGCCGGCTCGGCGTCGCACCCGGCCAGGCTGCTCCCGGCGGCCCGCGCGAGCAGCGCCAGCAGGTCGCCGCCGGTGCGGGGCAGGATCACCTGCGTCTCGGGGTCTCCGAAGCGGACGTTGAACTCGATCACGCGCGGGCCGTCGGCGGTCATGATCAGCCCGGCGTACAGGCAGCCGCGGAAGGGCGAGCCGAGGCGGGCGAGCTCGTTCACGACGGGCCGGTGCACCCCCGCGACGATGTCTGCGACGGCCTCGGCATCGATCCCCGGCACCGGGGAGATCGAGCCCATGCCGCCCGTGTTCGGCCCGGAGTCATCGTCACCGGCGCGCTTGAAGTCGCGGGCCGGAGCCAGCGGCATGACGTGCTCGCCGTCGCACAGCGCGAGCAGCGAGAGCTCCTCGCCCTCGAGCCGCTCCTCGATCAGCACCCTTCGGCCGGCGACGCCGAAGCGGTCGTCCACGAGCGCCGCCGCCACCGCAGCGTGGGCCTCCGCGGTCGACGAGCACACGACGACGCCCTTGCCGGCGGCCAGGCCGTCGGCCTTGACGACGACGTCCCCGTCCGCCTCGGCGATCGCGGCATGAGCCGCGGAGACGGTGTCGCACACCGCGAAGCGCGCGGTCGGCACACCGGCGGTGGCCATCACGGTCTTTGCGAAGGCCTTCGAGCCCTCGAGCTGGGCGGCCGCGGCCGACGGCCCGAACGCGGCGATGCCCGCGGCGGCCAGGCGGTCGGCCAGGCCGGCCACCAGCGGCGCCTCGGGGCCGATGACCACCAGGTCGGTGTCGAGCTCGGCCGCAAGCCGGGTCATCCCCTCGAGGTCGCTCACCTGCACCGGGTGCAGCCGCGCGAGCGTGCCGATGCCGGGGTTGCCCGGCGCGGCGTGCAGCTCGCCGAGCAGCGGCGAGCGCGCGAACGCCCACGCCAGCGCGTGCTCGCGACCGCCGGATCCGACAATGAGGACTCGCATCTCCGCGGCGAGTCTACCTTGCCGGTGCCGCCCCTCGCCCGCCCGACTCGAGCGGGACGAGATACACCGGCACGCGCGCCCTGCGCGCGACCCTGTACGGCTCCTGAGACCACAGAAAGTCGCCGAGGAGCGTCCGTTTGGGGTCGGCGCCCATCACGATCGCATCCGCCCCGAAGCGCTTCGACTCAGCCAGGATCCGCTTGGCCGCCCGGCGAGTGCCGATCACATGCCCGGAAGCCTCGAAACCGGCCTTCTCGAGCGCCTCGCAGGCCTCACGGACCCGGAGCCGCTGCCCGTCCCACTCGGGCTTGGTCGGGTTCAGGCCCGGGTTGGGGAAGCCGAGCGCCGTCCCCCACACCCTGGCGATCGAGACGACGAGCACCTTCGCCCCCGCCGGCCGGGCCAGCTCGAACGTCTGCTGGAGCACCGCCCAGTCGAACGGCCGCCCCTCGGAGGCCATCACCACCCGCTCGATGCGCAGGGTGGCAGGATCGGGTGGGGGCGATGCCCGGCGAAACACCGCTCCCACCCGTGCTCCCGTAATCAGTCGCCGGCGGCCATCTGCGGCGCGTCGGGCGGCGCCTCGCGGGCGTACTTGGGATCCTCGACCTTGATGCGGTACCAGTACAGCGGCAGGTAGGAGAGCAGGATGGCCCAGCCGATGAAGAAGTAGATGCGCGTGTCGGCGCCGCCGAGCAACGCGTTCGGAAGACTCGTGTAGACGAGCCCGCCGTAGCTCCAGATGACGAAGTAGCCGGCCGCCATTGCCAGTGCGATGTACTTGAAGAAGTCCGGCAGACGCACCGGGCGCTTCATGTCGGGCCGGTACTTGCGCAGCAGGTAGTAGCCGACGAGGACGGGGATGAACGACGCCAGGTAGCCGACGTTCGAGAGCGAGTAGATCTCGACCGCGCCGCCCGTGAAGATGAGCAGGATCGAGCAGACGACGTTGAAGCCCATGGAGAACCCCGGCACGCCGTGCCTGTTCACGCTCGAGAAGATGCGCGGGAACTCGCCGTCGATCGACATCTGATGCAGCGCACGCGCCGAGCCCATGATCGCGTTCAGCACGGAGAGGGAGAGCGCGATGATCAGCATGATCGAAATTGCCCAGTCGAGCCACGACGCACCTGTCCCGAAGACCGCGGTGGCAAACGTGGAGAAGATGGTGCGCGGGTCGGCCTGGCTCGGATCGCTGAGCGCGGTGGCGCCCAGGACGACCACGAACGCGATCGGGATCATGGTGTAGATGAACAGGCCGTACAGCCCCTCGAGGTTCATCGCGATCTTGGCGTCGCGCTCCGGGTCCCGGCACTCGCCGATGTAGCAGGCGGCCGCCTCCATCGCGATCACGTTCCACGTCAGCAGGAACGAGAACGCGATGTAGATGGTGAGCCAGTTATGGCCGAGGGCAGGCGTGAAGAATCCCGTGCCGTCCAGCTGGTGGAAGCCGGAGAGGTTGCCCCAGTTGGCGGCCGACGGATGCAGGAACGGCATGAGCGCGAGCAGCGTCAGCGGGATCATCGAGAGCAGCCCGAGCACGGTGGCGAACATCGCCCCGAGCCGGATCCCCAGCCAGGCAGGAATGAACACGAGCAGGATGCCGACCACGGAGATCACGATCGTCCAGTACGCGATCGGCGTGTGGATCGGCGTGAACCCCTTCTGCGAGAGGTTGAACTTCTCGGTGATGTAGAACGAGGCCAGGATCATGTTCAGAGGGGCGACCGGGAACCAGCCCAGCCAGTACGCCCACGATGTGAACCCGTTCACGTGCTTGGCGAACCGCGGCCACTTGTCCTTGTATGCCACATAGGCATAGGTGGGAGAGCCGCCCGTCCGCTCCGGCATCATCGCGGAGAGCTCCGCCAGGATGAGGCACAACAGATACCCGGTGATCGTGATCACGACCATCACGGGGATGGCCGCCGCCCCAAGGGACGTCACCATCACCGGAGCGATCCCCGTCACGAGGATCGTGCCGGCGAGTCCAATCACGAACGCGCCCCACCAGTTCGTCTCCCGGCTGAGGCCACCACCCTCGTAGTCAGGAGCGCCGCTATCGACCGCCATGAGACCTCCTTGAGGAACGGGTTTCCGCGTCTAGTGAATCAGGTCGATCGGCCGGAGTAAAGGGTTCGCGCGCAAACGTGTCCGCTGCTACATGCCCAGCGGGACGAACCTGCCGAGCGCGTGCTGCGCGTCGGCGACGACGCGCAGGGCGCTGCGCAGCTGGCCGCGCGTGAGCGGCGCGAGGTCGGCCGGGGCGATCCGGTTGGTCGGCGGCATGCCGGCCTCGACCTCGCCGGCCTGGTGCTCCAAGCGCAGGCGCGTGACCAGCTCGAACGCCTCCTCGAGGGCCGCCGCCGACTCTCCCTCGAGCGAGCCGACCTGCGCCGCCCCGCGCAGCCGCCCGATCGTGTCCGAGACGGTGATGCCGGCCTGGAGCGCGTGGAAGCGCGCCAAATTGGCGATCGGCACCACCCCGCCGCGCTTGACGTCGATGCGGCCGTCGTCGTCGATCTGCAGCCGGCCGCGGAAGCCGAGCGGGGGCTGGAAGTCGGTCGCGGTGCGGGCGAGCCGGCGCAGGAAGTCGGGGTGCGCCGGCGCCTGGCGCTCGATCTCGACCAGCGGCCGGACGATCTGCAGGCCGCCGCAGACATGCCGGAAGTCGAACGCGACGGCCGCCCGCACCAGGTGGGAGCGGTCGGGCTGCTCGAGGCAGTCGCGGAACACGCGCTGCCAATCGGCATCCGACATGCGCCACTGGCGGTTGCGGGCGAGCACCTCGGCGTTGTCGGCCCCGAACCCGCACCGGGCGAGGCCGTCGTTCACGTCGGCGGCGAGCGCCGCGTACCAGTCGTCGCCGTGCTCGCCGGCGTAGGCGAGGGCGTTGTCCTGATCGGAGGCGAGCGACGCCTCCCGGCGGGCGGTCGACCCGAGTGCCATCCACGCCCACGCCGACGGCGCCGTGCCGAGACGGGCGAGGGCGAGGTCGATCAGGCGCACCGTGGCCGTGTCGGACTGGAGCGCCAGGACGCGGCCGACGTCGGTCGCGACGACGCCGGCGTGCGTCAGCGACACCACCACCTGGGGCAGGTGCGACGCCGCCTCGACCACCTCGTCGACGGTCGCCGCGTGGGCGATCGAGCGACGCAGGGCGAACGGGGTGCGGCTCTCGAGGTACATCAGGTCGGTCGCCGTCACCACGCCGACGGCGACGCCGTTTGCCTCGACGATCGGAAGGTGGTGGATCCCGCGGTCGAGCATGTCGATCATCGCGTCGATCGCCAGCCGCTCGGGCCGGAACGTGAGCGCGGGGGCCACCATCAGGTCCCGCACGGGCGTGTCGTAGGAGCGGTCGCGGGCGATCAGCTTGCGGCGCAGGTCGGAGTCGGTGACGATCCCGAAGCCGTCGGGGAGGCGCACGAGCAGGCACGACACGTCCGCCTCGGCCATCAGCCGCGCGGCCTTCCCGGCGGGAGTATCGGGGGTGCACTCGATCGCAGGCCGGTGCACGAGCGCGCCCAGATGAGCGGTGCGCTGGTCGGCCTGTGCGTGGGCGACGTGGCCCGTGCGGACGAGCCGCTCGCGGAGCGAGCTGGCCACGAACTCTACGCCTGATGGGCTGCCCAGGAGATGCCGGGCGACGGCCGCGTCGAGCAGCAGGCACACCGTCGCTTCGCGGGCGCGGACGTCGAACGCGGGCGCCATGCCCGACAGGAGCGACGGGTGACCGAACGCCTCGCCGGGCTCGAGCACGTCGATCACCTCCTCCTCGTGCACCAGCTCGACCGACCCCGTGCGGACGACGTAGAGGTGGCGGGCCGGGGTGCCGTCCTCGACCAGGACGAGGTCGCCCTCGGCGTAGGTGCGCTCGAGCACGGCCGCCTCCGCCCGCTCGAGCTCCCCCTCGGGCAGCGCGTCGAACGGCGCGTACCGGCGCAGGAATGCGGCGGCACCCTCAGTGACCATCGCCGGATCGTACGCCTAGCTGGGCGATACGCGCACGAGCCGGTTCGCGTCCGAGTCGAACACCCAGGCCGAGCGGCCGTCGGTGGCGATGGCGGTCGGGCGCCCGCCGACGGGGATCCTGGGGCCGGCGGCGAGGCCGGTGGCCGCGTCGAGCAGGCGCACCGCCCCGCGCTTGCGCTCGCGCGTGCGGGTGATGATCCAGATGCCGCCGCTACCCGCCGCGATCGTCCCGTCCGCGACGGGGGCGACCGTCGTCGTCCCCAGGACGTGGTCGGTCGAAGGGTTCATCCGCAGCACGCGCCCGCGCTCGTACACCCATACGAAGCCGTTGTAGACGGTGATCTGGGTGGGGGCCCGCACCGAGGAGCGCGGCAGCGACACCTCCCCGGAGCGGCGCACCGCGCCCTTCGCGAGCGAGAACCTGAGGATCGACTGGTCGAGGCTGTCGGTCACCCAGGCCGATCCGGCGGCGACCGTCAGCGCGCTCGGCGCCGGCCCG
>DASXOR010000205.1:0-2958 GCA_036494095.1 Gaiellales bacterium
GGGAAGAAGATCACGGATCGGGTGCTGAACACGTTGAAGTATGTGCTGTATTTCGTGTTTGGGTTGATGATCCTGTTGGGGGTGGCGGCGGTCGTGTTGATTCAGAACACGATCCGGCTTTCGATCTTCTCGCGGCGGCGGGAGATCGAGGTGATGAAGCTGGTGGGGGCGACCAACGCGTTTGTGCGGTTCCCGTTCATGTTGGAGGGGATGTTGACGGGGCTTCTGGGGGCGGTGGGTGCGCTGGGATTGTTGACGGTGGTGTATTTCGCGCTGAATGGGTATGACCGCGGGTTGACGGATCCGGCGCGGCTGGTGGGGGTGCCGCTCTTGATCGGGATGCTGGCCGGGTTTGGCCTGTTGCTGGGCGCGTTCGGCTCCGGCCTGACCCTGCGCCGCTTCCTGCGCGTCTGACGCATCTCGGCCGAGGGCATCGCCCGTGCCATCGATGTCCTGCACGAGCTCGAGTTCCGGATCTTCCTCGCGACCGTCCAGAGCGAGATGGCGATGTTCTTCCAAGGAGCTGCGGGTCGGCGAGGCCGCCGCCGGCCTCGGCCACAACGTGCGCGAGCATCTCGACCAGAACGTCGCCGTGTTCCTGGAATGCCTCGCGACCGCCATCGACGGTGTCGTGCGGCGGCTCGTGGTGCTCGATACCGAGCTCGCCGGGCTCGGGCCGGATCCCAGCCGCCTGAGCTCGGGCCTCAATGCGCTTGCGCGCCTCGAGATCAACGGCCGGATCAAGTCGGCCCGGATCGGGCTGGGGGCGGACTCGACCCCCTCTTCGCCGGCATCGCCGGGCGCGTCGGGAGCGCACGCGAACAGGTCGAGGAGCTGGTGGCTCTGGCAGCCGCAGGCGGCTCGCATGGTCTGCCGGCGGCCCGTGAGCGCCTGCGCCCGCACCTGGGCCGCCCGCGCACCGCGAGCGCCGATCGGCGCGAGCGGGCGGCGTAGCCTCACACCTGCAGGTACCGGGCCTCGAGCGTCGCCGCGAGGGTGCGATGGGCCGGCCCGGTGCCGATCACAGTCGCCCTGCGCAGGTCGACGTCGTGAGCGCGCGCGAACGCGAGCGGCAGCCCCGGGAGCGGCGGCCGGCACCAGCAGCGCGGCGGCCCGGCCGCATGTGGGCACAGGGCGGACTGCACGGGACCCGAGACGACCCCCGAGAGGCGGGCGACCGCAGGCGCGAGGGCGTCGGGCGGCTCGCCGGGACGCCAGTCGAAGACCAGGTGCGAGGCATCCCGATCGGTCTTCTCGAGCACGTCCCCGAAGCCGGGATGCCCAATCGCCGCCGCGGCGACGAGCACACCCGGCCCGCCCGCACCGGCCGGCGTGCGCCGGAACGCCACCTCCTCGACGGCCGCAAACCCCTCGTCGGCCGCCGGCGGCTCGAGCTCGCGCAGGCTACGCATCTGCGCCGTCGGGGCGAGCAGGCCGGGCTCGCGCCGGCCAAGTGCGCGCAGCTCCTCGGCCGTGGGCAGCGTGCCGAACCGCGCGAGCAGACGCTCGACGAGGTTGCGCTGGGCCGCGGCGAGCGGCGTGGCCACCCACACGCACCGGACCGGCACGCCGCGCCGCCCGGCCGCCTCGATCACGTGGCTGCGGGCCGCCCGGGTGAGGTAGGTGTTGTCCAGGACGACCCGGCGGGCGCCCGCGTCGAGCCGCTCGCCGAGCTCCGCGGCGATCTGACGCAGCGACCCTCCCCGCGCGTCGCGGTTGAGGCGCTCATAGCCGCGGGCGACGTACTCCTCGGCGAACCGGCTCTTCCCGGCTCCGGGGATGCCCATCACCACCACGACCTCGGCGGCGCTCCCCGGGCGCGGACGCCTCGTTGCCGCCGGACGGGCGCCGCCGAATGCGCCGGCGAGCGCGGCCCGCTCATCGGGGTCGAGCCGCAGCCCCGCGGCGCGGGCGGCCGACCGGGCCGTCTCGGGACGGCGGGCGCCGGGAATCGCGATCACCGCCGGTGACAGGTCGAGCAGCCACGCGAGCGCGACCTCGGCCGCGGTCGCACCGTGCGCGGCAGCGACGTCGGCCAACACCCTCTGGCGCGCCAGACCACCGGCGCGGCGCGGGCCGCCGAGCGGCGAGTGGGCGATCACGGCGATGCCCGCCTCGGCGCAGCGCTCCACCACCCCACCTCGCAGCGCGCGGTCGTCGGCGGGGCTGAGCGCGACCGAGACGGCGGTCACGGGGACGCGGTCGAGCGCCTCGTCGAGCTGGCGCCTGTTCACGTTGGCAAGCCCGACCTGGGGCACGAGGCCCTCGTCCGTAAGCCGGCCGAGCGCGCGCAGGGACGTCGTCCACGGAGTGCGCGGGTCGGGGGCGTGCAGCAGGTAGAGGTCGATCGCAAGGCCGTCGAGGGCGGCCAGGCTCGCCTCGCAGTCGGTGCGGATCGACCCGGCGCGGCCGTCGGGAACCCATCCGCCGCCGGTGCGGGCCATGCCCCCCTTCGTCACGATCCGCGCGTCGGCCGCCGCGCCGCACTCGCGCAGCGCGCGGGCGAGCAGCCGCTCGTTGTGGCCGAGCTCGGTCTCGTCCCACCCGTAGGCACGAGCCGTCTCGAACACCGTCACACCCGCCGCCGCTGCAGCGGCGATCGTCTCGAGCGAGCGCGCCTCGTCGCGATCGTCACCGGTCGACAGGCGCATGCAGCCCAGACCGATACGCAGCTGCGATGCGCCGGGCCAGGCGGGTTTGGGTGAGCCGCGGATGGCCCACTAGTATCGCGGCATGGGCCTTCCGTGCGCTCCCTGCGACCGGCTCAGTCGGCTGCATAGCGGACGGGCGTCGACCAAGTCGGGTCGGCATGGCTGGCCCAGTAACGATCGCGCAGCGCCATCGTGGCGGCCCCCGGAAGGCCGGCGCCGACCGCCGCGCCGTCCACCGCCGTGACGGGGATCACGCCGCCGGCGGTCGATGTCACGAGCGCCTCGTCGGCCCGGCGCAGATCCTCGG
>DASXOR010000206.1:0-7177 GCA_036494095.1 Gaiellales bacterium
CGTCCGCGACCGCGCCTCCGACGACCCCACCCGAGACCTCGAGCTCGCGGCCTCCCTGCACCACGCCATCGCCCGCGGCCAGCTGGTGCTCGAATACCAGCCGATCGTCGATCTCGACACGGCGGCGGTCCTGAGCGTCGAGGCGCTCGTGCGCTGGGACCGCGGCGGCGAGCTGATGAGCCCCGGGCTGTTCCTGCCCGCCGCCGAGCGCACGGGCCTCCTGACGCCGATCACGCACTGGGTCGTGCAGGAGGCGGTCAGCCAGCTCGACCGCTGGCGGGCGGTCGGCCTGGAGGTCGACGTGTCGGTCAACGTCCCGCCGGCGATGCTCGACCGGCGCATGTGCGACCGGCTCGTCCGCATCGCCGCCGAGCACAAGCTCGCGCGCGGCGCGATCACGCTCGAGCTCGTGGAGTCGGCCATGATGGACGACCGCCGCCTGTTCGACCACCTCGAGTCGCTGCGGGCCGCCGGCTACCGGATCGCGATCGACGACTTCGGCACCGGCCACTCGTCGCTCGCGCGGATCGCCCAGCTCCCGTTCGACGTGCTCAAGATCGAGCGCAGCCTGATCGCGGGCATCTGCGACTCGCCCCGCGAGCACGCCATCGTGCGGGCGATCATCGCCACGGCCGAGGCCCTCGACGCGACCGTCGTCGCCGAGGGCATCGAGACCGAGCGGCAGCGCGTCGCCCTGCGCCGCCTCGGCGTGCGCAACGGCCAGGGCTACCTGTTCGCGCGGCCGATGCCGGCGCGGATGCTCTTCATGGACGAGCGTCGCATCGACGCGGCCTGAGGGGCGCTGGAGCTACCCCCGCGCGGCCGGCGCCCTCCCCGTTCTGTGGGAGGTTGCGGCCGGATGCGTAAACACGCGCCGCGGGGCGCCGATTGCCGGGGGTAGCCCGGACCGTCGCGCAGCCGCGTGCCGGACCAGGCCCCATCCACATGACGATCACACCTACCCGGCGCACGACCATCGCCCCCAGAGCGCGGATCGCGACTCTCCGCGTACTCGCGGTCGTGGGGGTGCTCGCCACGGGGGCCGTCGGCATGATCGTGCACCTGAACGCGAGCGCGGACGGGAGTGCTCGGTCGGAGCTGCGAATGGCGGCGCTGGGGCGGGAGCTGGTCGCGCTCCAGGACGTGCCGTTCCGCGCCCGGCCTTCGAATGGCGGCACGCCGGCGGTTGCGCGGTTGCGCCTGCGGACGGGGGAATCGCGCGTGCTGCGCGTCCTCGCCGGACTGCAGGCCGAGTCGCCACCACCCGGGCTGCGGGATATGCCGACGAGGACGCAGGCGTACTTCCGCACCCTCTACCGGATCTACCTCGTGGGGATCTCTCCAAGTGGTTACGGGCCGCGGGCGGATCGACTCGGGGCGGTCTCGGGGCGGCAACTGCAGGCGCTGAGCCGGTCGATCGACGCCGCGGGCCGTGTGTACGCCAGCCGCGCCAGGCGCACACAGGACAACGCGGTGGCCGGGTCAGGCCTCGCGATCGCCATGCTCTTCCTCGCCTTCGCGTTCTTCCAGCGCCGGGCGCAGGTCGCCCATGAGGAGTCGCGGCGGCTGGCGGAGGAGAACGGGTGCCTGCTCGACGCAAGCCGCCGGGAGGCACGCACCGACCCGCTCACGGGGCTCCCCAACCGCAGGGCGCTGATCGCAGATCTCACGGCGGCACTCGCATGGGAAAATCAGCGGCCCGCGATCCTGATCCTGTTCGACCTGGACGGATTCAAGCAGTACAACGACGCGTTCGGCCATCCCGCCGGCGACCTGCTGCTGCAGCGTCTCGGCCTGCGCCTCCAGGCGGCCGTCACGCAGTGCGGGGGCACGGCCTACCGGATGGGCGGCGACGAGTTCTGCGTGCTCACGCCGGCGGAGGATTCCGAGAGCGCGGTCTGGACAGCCTTCGCCGCGCTCTCCGAGCGGGGCGACGGGTTCGAGGTCGGGGCGTCCTACGGCATCGCCGAGATCCCGGGCGACGGCGCCACCGTCGCGACGATCCTGCATGTCGCCGATGTGCGCATGTACGACGACAAGGCGATCGGCCGGCCCTCCGCCGGCCGCCAGAGCACGGATGTGCTGATGGCGCTCATCAACGAGCGCGGCCCCGAGTTGCTCGAGCACGTGCAGCGCGTCGCCCGCCTGGGCGAGCTGACCGCCCGGGGGATGGGCTACTCGGACGGGGCGACGAGGCAGGTGGCCCTCGCCGCCGCGCTGCACGACGTGGGCAAGGCGGCGATCCCGGAGGCGATCGTGAGCAAGCCGGGCAGCCTCGATTCGGCCGAGTGGGAGTTCATCCACCGCCACACGGTTATCGGCGAGCACATCATCGCCGCAGCGCCGGCGCTTGTGCCGGTCGCCGAGGTCGTGCGGGCGACCCACGAGCGCTTCGACGGGACGGGCTACCCCGACGGCCTGCGCGGAGAGGCGATCCCGGCCGGCGCCCGCATCATCAGCGTCTGCGACGCCTACGACACGATGACGAACGAGAGCGTGTATCAGCCGCGCATCGGCCATGCGGAGGCGCTCGCCGAGCTACGCCGCAACGCGGGCAGCCAGTTCGACCCGCACGTGGTCGACGTCTTCTGCGCGCTTCCGTTCGCGCAGACCGACCGCGCCGCTGCCTGACGGGGTGAACCCGTTCAGGGATCAGTCGGCGAGCCGATGCCGAGGCGGCGGCGCAGCGACGCGCGCTCGCGTCGCCAGGCCGGCGCCGGATCGCGACCGGCGAAGAACGACACCGCGACGATGCCGGCCAGCGTCGCCAGGAATGCGACGAGCAGCGACCCCACCGCCAGATCGTCCCACACCGAGTTGACCGGGCCGATGTTGCGGCCGTAGCGCAGGTCGAGCGCACAGCACACAACCACCGCCGCCCACAGCCACTTGAGCGTCCGGCGCGTGACCGCGGCCGCGTCGACCGGGCGCGGGTTGGCCCGGTCCCAGCGCTCGAGCTCGGCGATCAGGCGCAGATCGGGCAGCGGCCGGTAGTCCGGGAGCGAGCGCGCGCAGCCATCGCACATCGGCCAGCCGACTCGCGTCGGCTGCTGGCAGTGCGGACAGATACGGGTGGCGACGACGACCTGCGTGCCTCCCATGCTAAGCCGAAACCGCCCGTTGCGGAAGAGCGATACTGCCGCGCATGGAGGCCGAGTCCGAGGTTCGGCTGGTCGAGGCGCGCCGTGAGCGCTTCTACGTCCGCTCGCAGCTGAAGGTGCTGCGGCGCTACCGCGACCGGCAGGCCGCCGCCGGGCGGCCGACCGGCGCGAGCGACGCGCGCGTCGCCGAGCTCGAGACGCGGCTGCGGGAGCTGGACGAGAAGGTCGAGGGCATGCGCGCCCGCCTCGGCCGGCCTTACCGGCGGGGGCCTGCCGGCCGGTAGTCCCCGTCCCCGCCCGAGCGGGGCACGACCCTGGTGCTCGTGGCCTTCCACGATGCGACCACCCGCCTGCCGGTGCGGATCCCCAGCCGCTCGACCGACGCCGGCGTCACCTCGGCCGTCAGCCCTCCCACGGTGACGCGGGCGCGGTTGCCCTGCACCGTGATCCGGTCGACGACACCCTGAAGGTGGTTCATCGCCGACGTGTCCATGGGCGGCTCGAGCGCGAGCGTGATCTCCCACGGGGCGACCAGCACCGCCACCGGCCCCTCCGCGGCGTCCCCGACATGGATGAGGGAGCCGTCGGCCAGATGGACGACCGCGCCCTCGGCGTAGCCGGGCACGTAGTTCACGCCGGCGAAGTCGGCCACGAACCGGCTCGCGGGCGAGTGCAGGAGCTCCTCGCCGGTGCCGGCCTGCACCACCTGGCCCGCGTCCACGACGACGATCTGCTGGGCCAGCGTCGTCGCCTCCTCGTACGAGTGGGTGACCGTGATCGTCGGGATCTGCGTCCGCTCGAGGATCCCCGCGAGCTCAGCGGCGACCGTGGCGCGCGTGCCGGGGTCGAGCGCCGCCAGCGGCTCGTCCAGCAGCAGCAGGCGCGGCTCGGTGGCGAGCGCCCGCGCCAGTGCGACCCGCTGCCGCTCGCCACCGGAGAGATCGCGCGGACGCGCCTGGGCCAGGTGCTCGATCCCGAGCTGACGCAGCACGCCGTCCGGATCCCGGCGGGCCTCGAACGCGACGTTTCCGATCACGCTCCGATGCGGGAACAGGGCGTAGTCCTGGAACACGAATCCCACCCCGCGGCGCTCGACCGGGACGTCGACGCCGGCTCCGAACCAGCACTCGCCGGCGCACGTCACCTCGCCGCTCGCCGGCCGCAGCAGCCCTGCGATCAGGCGCAGGATCGTGGACTTGCCGGCTCCGGACGGCCCGACGAGCGCCGTGGGCACGGCGACGTCCAGGGCCACGTCGACGGTGAAGTCACGCAGCGGGTAGGTCACATGGGCTCGAAGCGAAGCGTCCTCCCTCGCACGATCAGCTTGACGGCCAGGAGGACGGCGCCGCTGACGGCGATCAGCGACGCCCCGAGGGCGAGCGCCGTGCCGAAGTCGCCCTGCTCGAACAGCAGGTACGTCGCGATCGGCGCGGTCTGGGTGACGCCCTGGAGGCTGCCCGCGAACATGATCGTCGCCCCGAACTCGCCGACCGCGCGCGCCCAGGCGAGCGCTGCACCCGCGCCGAGGCCGGCCCCGGCGAGCGGCACCGCCACCTGCGTGAACACCTTCCATCGCCCGGCCCCGAGCGTGCGCGCGGCCGCAAGCAGGTCGGGGTCGACCGTCGCGAACGCCTCCTGCGCCTGGCGCAGGTAGAGCGGCCCGGCCACGAACGTCATCGCCATCACCACCGCCGCCTTCGTGAACGGAAGCTGGATGCCCAGCGCCGACAGCTCGCCGCCCAGCAGGCCGGTGCGCCCGAACGCGGCGAAGAGCCCGATCCCGGCGACGGCCGGCGGCAGGACAAGCGGCAGCTCGAACAGCGTCACGAGCAGGGTCTTGCCCGGGAACGAGCTCGTCGCGAGGCGGTAGGCCACGGGTGTTCCGACGACCAGCATCGCGGCGAGCGAGAGGGCGCTCGTCTCCGCCGTCACGCGAAAGGCGGCCCGGGCCGTCTCGGACGAGAATCCGTCGTGCAGGTTCCCTTGCAGGAAGACGCCCAGCAGCGGCAGCCCGAAGAAGACTGCCGCCACCAGGCCGAGCAGAACCGTGATCAGCCCGAAGGCGCCGCCCCGAAGCCGAACTGCTTCAAGACCGCTTGTCCCTGCGCGCTCATCACCAGGTCGATCCACTGCTGCGCCGCCTTCGTGTTCTTGCTGTAGCCGACGATCCCGATGGGGTACGTCGCGGTCGCCTGCGCCGAGGCGGGAAACTCGACTTCGTGCAGCCTCGCCTTCTGCGACAGGGCATCGGTCACGTACACAAAGCCGGCATCCGCCTCACCCGACGTGAGCTTCGCCAGCACGTCCTCGGCATTCTGCTCCTTGCTGACGATGTGCAGCTTCGTCTCGTCGATGCCGAGGTTCGCGAGCACCTGGTCCGTGTAGGAGCCAAGCGGCACGGCCGGGTCTGCCACGACGATCTTGGGGCTGCCCTGCGTCAGGTCCTGGGGCGAGGTGATGTGCGCCGGATTGCTCTTGGGTGTGACCAGGACGAGGGTGTTCGTCGCGAAGCTGGTCGCCTGGCCGAGCAGCTTCTTGCCCTGCAGGATCTCGGGGTACTTCGGGCTGGCCGCCGCAAACACATCGGCCGGCGCGTGCTGCAGGATCTGCGCCTCGAGGATGTCCGATCCGTCGAAGGTGGTCTTGACCGTCCAGCCCGGGTGCGCATGCTGGTAGGTGCTCACAAGGTGCGTGAACGCGTTCGTGAGCGACGCCGCCGCCGACACGTACAGCGTCCCTCCGGACGCGCCCCCCGGCGATCCACCGGACGATCCGCCCGACGACGACCCGCCGCAGCCGGTGGCGGCGATGGTCGCCACCACCGCCAGCACCAGTGCCTTCACGCGGCCGCTCATATCCTCCCCACCATCACCGACGTTGCCTTGACCGTCGCGACCGCCGGGATGCCGGGGGCGAGCCCCAACTCATCGACTGCGTCGCGGGTAACCACCGAGACCACCCGATGCGGCCCGGCCTTGATCACCACCTGTGCGATCACCCCCGTCACCTCGACGCTCTCGACCTCGCCTTCGAAGCGATTGCGAGCCGAGAACCCGTCCCCCACCCTGATCGGCATGTGGCCACCCAGGCGCTCGATCTCGGAGACGGCGATCTGGCGACGGTTGCGGTAGTCGCGCTGCGTCTGCACGCGGCCGCCGCGCTCCCACCGGCGCAGCGTGTCCACGCTCACGCCGAGTGCCTTCGCAGCCTCCCCGATCGAGACGAGCCGGTCGTCCACACCACACACCCTTCTACATAGTTACCGCATAGGCAGCGCGTGAGCATACCAGCCGGCGGTCGAGGCGTCAGAGCGAGGGCACGAGCAGTGTGCGCAGGGCGCGGCCGGCGGCGAGCTCGTGAAGCGCGTCCTCGGCAGCGGCGAGCGGCCGGCGGCCGCTCACGAGCTCGTCGAGCAGCAGATCGCCCGCCAGGTAGAGCGACACGAGCTCGGGGAAGTCCTCGTGCGGGTGGGTGCTGCCGTAGTTCGAGCCGATGATGCGCTGCTCGCGCTCGGCCAGCGTCAGCGGGTCGAAGCCGGCCCGGGCGCCGGCCGGCGGCAGCCCGACGACGACCGCGGTGCCGCCCAGGCCGAGCATCCGCACCGCCTGCTCGGTGGTCTCCACCTTGCCGATCGCGTCGAAGGCGTAGTCGACGCCGCCGCCCGTCAACTCGTGCACGGCCTCGACCACGTCGCCGTCGCCGGCGGTGATCGCGTCGGTCGCCCCGAGCGCCCCGGCGAGCGCGCCCCGGGCGGGATCGAGGTCGATCGCGATCACCCGCCCCGCGCGGGCCAGGCGCGCCCCCTGGACGACCGAGAGGCCCACGCCGCCACAGCCGATCACGGCCACCGACGCGCCCTCGGGCACGGCGGCGGTGCGGCGCACCGCCCCGACGCCGGTGGCCACGGCACAGCCGACCAGGGCCATCACCTCGAGCGGCGCGTCGGCGCGAATCGGGATCGCGCCCGACTCGGGGACGACGGCCTCCTCGGCGAACGAGGACACCGAAAGGTAGTGATGCAGCCGCTCGCCGCCGCGGTGCAGGCGGGTGGTGCCGTCGTACAGCACGCCGCGCGG
>DASXOR010000207.1:0-7286 GCA_036494095.1 Gaiellales bacterium
GGCCGCGCAGCTCTTCGAGTGGCGGATGGGCGCCGTCGAGGAGGTCGGCGAGTACCGCTTCGCAGGTAGCGGCGCGCAGTGGCGGCGGACGGCGTCGCCGCTCGCCGCCAGGCTCGCGCGCGAACTGCACACGATCTCGGCCGAGCGGGCGTGGACGCGCATCCTGGTCGCCGGCGACGGGCAGCTCGCGCATACGCTCGTGCGCACCGGCGTGCCCAGCGGCTGCGACGTGTCGATGGTGAGCGGCTCCGTCGAGGGCCTGCGCCCGCGCGGGATCGCCGCCGTCGTCGGCTCCGACCTGCATCACGCCCAGCGCCGGTGCGAGCGCCGCCTGGTCGAGCAGGTGGTCGACGCGGCCCTGTCCGATTGCGGCGCCGTGCTCGGTGCCGGCCGCACGCTCGAGGCGCTCGCCGAGCGCCGGGTCGGCCACCTGCTGTTCGACGGCGAGCGGGACTACCGCTGGTCGGGCGCCCTCGCCGGAGGTGGGGATGGGTGGCCGAGGCGCGACCCGGCCGAGGCCCTGATCGAGCTCGCGCTGCACGCGGGCGCCGACATCACGCCGCTCGAGGGCGGCTCGCGGACGCTGCTCTACGAGAACGACGGCGTCGCCGCGGTCCTGCGCGCGTGACGTCGGCCGAGGCACTGCTCGCGACGCTCGGGGACGGTCTCGGGGCGTGGTCGTACGCGCTCGTCGGAGGTCTGGCGTTCCTCGAGACGAGCGCGTTCGTCGGCCTGATCGCGCCGGGGGAGCTGGCCGTCGTCCTGGGCGGCGTGCTCGCCGGCCGCGGGCAGATGCAGCTGCCCGCCCTTGTCGCGGTCGTGTGGCTCGCGGCCGTGGCCGGAGACAGCTGCGCGTACGTGCTCGGGCGCAGCCTGGGGCGGCGGTTCCTGCTCCGGCACGGGGGACGCCTCGGCATCACCGAGCCGCGGCTGGTCGGGGTCGAGCGCTTCTTCGCCCGGCACGGCGCGAAGGCGATCGTGACGGGGCGCTTCGTCGGCGTGGTGCGGGCGCTCGGGCCGTTCACGGCCGGCGCGTCCGGCATGCGGGCCGGCCGGTTCGTGGCCGCCGACGTGGTCGGCGCCGGCCTGTGGGCGATCGCGTTCACCGGACTCGGATATCTGTTCGCCGGTCATGTCGGCGCGCTCCTCGACGCGCTCCACCAGGCTCAGCTGGTGCTGGGAGCCTTGCTGGCTGCGGGGCTGGTCATGCTCGTGGTTGTCCGCCGGCGCCGGCGCGTGCGCGCTTGACACCAAAGTATGTGACTGCTAACTTCCCATACGTGGCAACCGAGGCACCCAGACAGCAGGACGGCAGGTCGGCCCGCATGCCCGCGGCCGAGCGGCGCGAGGCGATCCTCGAGGCCGCACGGATCGAGTTCTCCCGCGGCGGCCTGCACGGCACCGCGACCGAGGACATCGCCCGCCGGGCCGGCATCACGCAGCCGTACGTCTTCCGGCTCTTCGGGACGAAGAAGGCGCTCTACCTGGCGACGATCGAGCGGTGCTTCGACCGCATCCACCACGAGTTCGAGGTGGCGGCCACGGCGGCAGAGCCCGGCTCCGAGCTGCAGGCGATGGGCGAGGCCTACGGGCCGCTCCTGCGCGATCGCTCGCTCCTGCTCGGCCAGATGCACAGCTACGCAGACTGCTCCGACCCCGACGTGCGCGCCGTCGTCAGCCGCCGCTACGGCGAGCTGTGGGAGTGGGTCGAGCGCACCGCCGGAGCGAGCTCCGAGCAGGTGCGCGACTTCTTCGCGAAGGGCATGCTCCTGAACGTGATCGCGGCCATCGACCTGCGCGGCCTGAACGATCCGTGGGTCACGGAATGCCTCGGCGGCATGCTCCTCGGCCCGGAAGATTGACCCCTTTTTTCCGTCATGTACTTCGTAAGCACTAACTACTAAGGAGGGAAGACCATGACCTCAAATGGGCACAGAACCATGTGGACGTTCGCAATCACGAGCCTCGCGCTCTTCATGACGACGCTCGACAACCTGGTCGTCACGATGGCGCTGCCGACGATCCAGCGCGACCTGCACGCATCCATCTCCGGTCTCGAGTGGACGGTGAACGCCTACACGCTCACCTTCGCCGTGTTGCTCCTGATGGGGGCGGCGCTGGGCGATCGGTTCGGCCGCAAGCGCATGTTCCTGATCGGTATGGGCATCTTCACGATCGGGTCGGCGGCCGCGGCGCTGGCACCGTCGATCGGCGCTCTCATCGCCGCTCGGGCGGTGCAGGGAGTCGGCGGCGCGATCGTCACCCCGCTGACGCTGACCCTGCTGACCGAGGCGGTCCCGCGGGAGCGGCGCGGCCTCGCGCTCGGCGCATGGGGCGGCATCAGCGGCCTGGGCGTCGCGCTCGGCCCGCTCGTCGGCGGCGCTGTCGTCGAGGGCATCTCGTGGCAGTGGATCTTCTGGCTGAACGTCCCGCTCGGCCTGCTGGTGCTGCCGATGGGCCTGGCCCGGCTGCGCGAAAGCCGCGGGCCGTCGATGCGGCTCGACCTGCCCGGCGTGGCGCTCGTCACCGCCGGCGCGTTCGGGCTCGTGTGGGGCCTCGTGCGGGCCAACTCGCAGGGCTGGACGAGCCCCGAGATCGTGGCCTCGCTGGCCGCGGGCGCGGTGCTGCTCGTCGCGTTCGTCGCCTGGGAGCTGCGCGCACGGGCGCCGATGCTGCCCATGCGCCTGTTCCGCAACCGGGCGTTCTCGGCCGCGGACGGCGCATCCCTGCTGATGTTCTTCGGGATGTTCGGCTCGATCTTCCTGCTCAGCCAGTACCTGCAGAACGTGCAGGGGTACTCGCCGCTCGAGGCGGGCGTGCGTACGCTCCCGTGGACGGGGATGCCGATGATCGTCGCTCCCATCGCGGGCGCACTGACCGACCGCATCGGCGGCAAGCCGCTGCTCGTGCTCGGCCTCGCCCTGCAGGCGATCGCACTCGGCTGGATGGCGCTCGTGCTCTCACCGAACGTCCCCTACACCGAGATCATCGCGCCGTTCGCGCTCGCGGGCATCGGCATGGGGCTCTTCTTCGCCCCCATCGCGACCGTGGTCATGAGCTCGGTGCGGCTGATCGAGGCCGGCCAGGCCTCGGGTGCCAACAACGCCATCCGCGAGCTGGGCGGCGTGTTCGGAGTGGCGGTGCTGGCGTCGATCTTCGCCCACCAGGGCGGGTACGGCTCCGCGGCGCTCTTCACCGACGGCATTCGCCCGGCGCTCTGGGTCGGTGCGGCGGTGGTCGCCGCAGGGTTCGGGGCCGCGCTGTTCCTGCCGGCACGGGCCGGCAAGTCGGCCGAGACCGTCGCCGAGACGATGCCTGAGGCTGTCACGGCCTGAGCTCCGGAGCAACGGGGCCGGCGTCCGCTGTGGACGCCGGCCCCGTCGGCGTTCAGGCGACGGGTTGCACGTGGGTGGTGAGGCCGCTGTCGGCGAACAGGTGCAGGGCGAACGCCGGCGGCTCGTCGCGCACGGTCAGCTCGAGCGCCCCGGACAGGTCGAGCGCGATCGCGACGTCGGTGCTCGGGCACGTGAAGGCGGGGCAGCCGCCGCACGCGGCCAGCATGGCGCGGTGGACGTGGCCGGCGAGGATGCGGTGGACGTTGGGGGCCTGGCGCAGGATGCCGCCGAGCTCGGCGCGGGTGGGGCCGTCGAGGCCGATCGCGTCCATCCCCCGGATGCCGGAGACGAAGGGCGGGTGGTGCATGGCGAGCAGCGTCGGCGTCTCGCGGTCGTCCGCGAGCGTGGCCGCGAGCCAGCCCATCCGCTCGGCGCACAGCCGGCCCCCGTCGTGGCCCGGCTCGGTTGTGTCGCACACCACCAGCCGCAGCCCGCCGGCGGCCGTCACGTACTGCACGAAGCCGGACGGGCCGAGGGCCTGTCCGGGGAGCAGCGCGGCCTGGAGGGCAGCGCGGTCGTCGTGGTTTCCGGGCAGGACGTGCACCGGCATCGCGAGCGGGGCGAGCAGCTCGCGGACGCGCTCGTACTCGGCGGGCTCGCCGTTTCGGACGAGGTCGCCGGTGGCCACGACGGCGTCCGGCGCCGGGTCAACCGCGGTCAGTGCCGCGACGAGCGCCGCGAGTCTGCGAGCGGCCCCGCCGTCGTCCGGGCCGACACCGATGTGGAGGTCGGTGATCTGAGCGAGTAGGGTGCGGCCGGCGGCGGTCATGGGCGCTGGGAGCGTAGGCTCGGGAGTGCGGCCGCGCGCCATTTGGCGTTCGCACGGTGCGCCAATTGGGTGGCGGGTCGCGGCCAATTGGCGCGGTTTCGGATGCCAATTGGCCCCCGGCTAGGTGTAGGGCCTATGAGCCTGCGAGACGGCTGACGTTGTCCGGGCCTCCGAACGAGCCTTGTGGTTGATCGGGACCACGATCTCGAAGGAGGCCCGTGATGTTGGTCCGGGCTCAGTCCGCAGGCCGCTTCGATGGCCTGCGGGATAAGCCGCGCCACCGCGTACCGGCTTCTGCAGCGGTATCAGGAGGGCGGGTGGGTGGCGCTCGAGGATCGCGCGCCGATCGCCAAGTATCATCCTCACCGGCTGTCGGCAGAGGCCGAAAGCGCAGATCGTCGCGCTGCGTCAGCGGACGGGGTGGGGGCCGCGCTCGTTGTCAGCCGCGTTGGGCCGGCCGGCATCGACGATCTGGCGGGTGCTGGTACGTCACGGCTGCTCGCGGGCTGAGCGCGCGCCGCGACCACCGGCGAATCGGTATGAGTACGACGCGGTCGGCGACCTGGTGCATCTGGACACCAAGAAGCTGGGCCGGTTCTGGCAGGTCGGCAAACGCATCCTCCAAGACGGCGTCCATCGAAACGATGGAGCCGGCTGGCAGTAGGCCCACGTCGCCGTTGATGACCACTCTCGCTTCGCCACCACCCAGCTGCGCACGTCCGAGCGCGGCGCCGATTGCACCGCCTTCGCCGCCGAGGTGATCCAAAGCTACGCCCAGCACGGCACACCGATCCAGCGCATCCTCACCGACAATGGCGCCGGCTACCGCTCCGACGCCTTCGCAGACGTCCTGCGACGCCACGGCATCCGCCACATCCGCACCCGCCCAGGACGAACGGCACAGGCGAAGCCTTCCGCATCCCGCAACGCGAATGGGCCTACGCGTTCGTCTACCCCTCATCCGCACACCGCGCCCAAGCCCTCCCCGGCTGGACCAGGTGGTACGACCACCACACACCACACGGCGCACTCGGCGGCCACCCACCCATCAGCCGCATCTCACACGCTGCGAGGTCCTACAGCTAGGCCCTGTCGGCCACGAACACCGTCGGCGCTCCGGAGGCGACGAACGGCTCGGAGAAGTCCGGCAGCCGCTCTGCCAGCTCGCCCTGGCCCAGGGTGGTCAGATAGGCGGCCGCCGCGGCCCGATCGGCGAACACGGCTTTGGCCCACAGGTCGGTGCGGTCGACTCGCGCGAACTGCCGGGCGAGCTGCGCGGCGCCGTTCTCGCGGCTGAACGACGACTGGAGCTTGGCTCCGCCGACCGCCGCGTAGAGCTCGCCCAGGTGCTCGTCGCCGTTCGTGATCGCCACCAGCCGGCCGCCGGGTGCAAGGACGCGCGCGAGCTCGCCGATCGCCGTGTCGAGATCGGGCACGTGGTAGAGCATCCACGCCGCGACGGCGCAGTCGAACTCGCCGTCTGCGAACGGCATCCGGGTGACGTCGCCGACAACGGCGGTGACGCCGCGTGCCGCCGTCGCCCGCACCATCTCGGCGGAGCTGTCGAGCGCCACCACCTGGCACCGCAGCTCCGTCTGGCAGCGCTCCGCGAACGTGCCCGTCCCCGGCCCGACCTCGAGCAGCCGGACCGGGGCGCGATCGGCGAGGCGCGCGATCGCGACGTCCTGCGGCGAGCTGCCCTCGGCGGCCGGCTGCCAGACCGCGATGCGCGTCTGCAGCTTCGCTGTCGAGGCGTACTGATCATGGACGAACCCGTCGTCGTCGAGCCGCACGGGCGTACGCTAGTCCCAGAGCGCCGGAAGTGCCCCGGCCAGCTCGGCCAGCGAATCGATGCGCAGGTGCGCCTGGGCCGCCCCGGGCCACGTGGCGTGGAGGTGGCCCCACGGCCCGCGGCGGATGTGGACAGCGACCATGCCGGCGGCGAGCGCAGGCTGGACGTCGTTGTCGACCCGATCGCCGACGTACGCGATCCGCGCGGGCTCTGCACCGGCGAGCTCCGCGACGGCCGCGAAGAAGGCCGGCGCCGGCTTGGCCACCCCGAGCCCGCCGGACGAAGCCACCATCTCCAGGCCGAGGTGGTCCCGCAGCAGCCGCTCGGTCGCGGCGTCGGTGTTCCCGGCCGCTCCGACCGCAAGACCCATGTCTCGAAGCGCGTCGAGGCACGGCCGCGCGTCGGGATGAAAATCGTCCGGGCGCAGCTCGTCGGGGCGGCCGGCTGTGGCCCTGGCGCGCCGCTCAGTCTCGAGGTCGAACCCCGGCCGCACGATCCGCAGCGTCTCCAGGTGGTCGGCGCCGCGCTCGATCGTCGCGCCGAGCACGCCGAAGAGGGTGAGCGTGTCGACGCCCAGCCACTCCGCCCAGTCGCGCCAGGCCCGCTCTTCGTCGAGCAGCGTCCCGCCGACGTCGAAGACGATAGCCTCGAGCGGTACCCGGTGTCCTGCGGCAGCTACCCGGCAACCGCCTCCTCGAGCGCCCGCCGGGTGAGCACGCGCACGAGGTGCTTGCGGTACTCCGACGAGCCGGCCGCGTCCGCCGGAGGCGTGAGGCCCTCGGCGGCGTGCTCTGCCGCCTCCGCCGCGTTCGCGCCGGTGAACGCGCTCTCGGCCGCCTCGGCGCGCACCGGCCGCGGCCCCACGCCGGTCAGGGCGATCCGGGCCGATGCGCCGTCGACCACCGCCGCGACCCCGACGATCGCCCAGTCCTGCGCCCGCCGGTTGAACTTGACGTAGGCGCCGTGGGCGGCCTTCGGCACGCGCACGCCGGTCAGGATCTCGTCGGGTTGGAGCGACGTGGTCAGGAACCCGAGGAAGAGGTCGCGCGCCGCGACGGTGCGGGTCCCGTCCGGCCCCTCGACCGATACGTCGCCGTCGAGCGCGAGCAGCACCGTGGGCAAATCGCCGTGGGGATCGGCCTGGGCGAGGGAGCCGCCGATCGTGCCGCGGTTTCGCACCTGCATGTCGCCGACCCCCGCCGCCGTCTGGGCCAGGATCGGGCAGGCCGAGCGGACGAGGTCGGATGCCGCCACGTCGGCATGGCGGGCGAGCGCGCCGATCACGACGTGCGCTCCGGCGTCGGTGACGCCACGCAGGCTCGAGATGCCG
>DASXOR010000208.1:0-3358 GCA_036494095.1 Gaiellales bacterium
CTCGCCCCCGACCGCCGCCAGGCGCGAGCGACGATCGCGGTGGTGACGGTGTTCGCCGTCGCCGTCGCGGCGATCGCCCTGTGGGCGCCCGGCCGGGGTGGGCACAGCTGGGTCACCGCCGCGCTGCTCGTCGCCTGCTACGCGCTCGCAGCCCGGGTGCGGTTCGAGGTCGGCTCCGGTCTGGCCGTGCCCACCCAGCTGATCTTCGTGCCCATGCTGTTCCTGGCCGCACCGGCCGCCGTGCCGCTGCTCGTCGTCCTCGGATTCGCCCTGAGCACGCTCCCGGAGCACCTGCGCCGCGACCGCCATCCCGGACGGCTCGGCCTGCACGTCGTGAGCGCCGGGTACGCGATCGGCCCGGTGCTCGTCGTCGGGCTGTTGGGGCAGTCGTCGGCGACCCTCGGCGTGCGGGTGCTGCTCGTGCTCGCGGCGGCGCTCGCACTGCAGTTCGCGCTCGACTTCGCGGGGTGGGCCGCGCTCGGCCACTCGCCCCGGGAGCTCGCCCGGGCGCTGCGGGCGGCGTGGCAGGTCGACGTCGTGCTCACGCCGCTCGGCCTCGTGCTCGCCGCCGCCGCGCGCGGCGACCGCTATGCGGTCGTGCTCGGCCTGCCGCTGGTCTGGCTCCTGGCCGAGTTCGCCCGCCAGCGCACCCAGAGCGTCGACCAGGCGCTCGCGCTCTCGCAGGCGTATCTGGGAACGGCGCTCCTGCTGGGCGACGTGGTCGAGGCCGACGACTCCTACACCGGCTTGCACAGCCGCGACGTCGTCGCACTCGTGCTCGCGGTGTCCGACCGCCTCGGCCTCTCCGGCGACGACCGCCACAAGGCCCGGCTGACAGCACTCCTGCACGACGTCGGCAAGGTCGAGATCCCGAAGCAGATCATCAACAAACCTGGGCCGCTCACCGCGGCCGAACGGGCCCTGATCGAGACGCACACCGAGGTCGGCCAGCGCATGCTCGAGAAGGTGGGCGGGCTCCTGGAGGACGTCGGCCTCCTCGTCCGCTCGTGCCACGAGCACTGGGACGGCAACGGCTATCCCGACCGGACGGCGGGCGATGCGATCCCGCTCGTGTCCCGGATCGTGTGCGTGTGCGACGCCTTCAGCGCGATGACGACCGATCGCAGCTACCGGTCCGCGCTATCGCACGAGGCGGCGGTCGCCGAGCTGCGCCGCTGCGCCGGGACGCAGTTCGACCCGCGCGTCGTCGCTCCCCTGATTGCGGTCGTCGCTCCGGACGAGGCGGGCGTGCTCGCAGCCGCCGCCTGAAGCCGTCTCGGCGGTGGGGGATCGTGTGAAGTAAAATTTGCCGGTGCTGGGCGTCGACGTGGCGGAGACGGCGCTTCGGATCGCCCGCGCGGAGATTCGCCGCCGACGGCGCACCGGCCTGGGTTGCGACGGTCACGCGGATCCCCGGCACCCCGGCGCCCCGGCGCCCCGGCCAATTGACACTCGCAGCAAATGCCAATTGGTAGGCGAAGCGCCGCACGGCCTGGCGCGATCTGGTTGAGCGCGCAATAATACTGGCATGAACACCACTCACACCTCTCTCACCCCGGGTCAGGAGCAGGCGCTGCCTACGCCGACCCTGCGGCTCGGCCCCGCCCACCTGACCGTCACCGACCTGGATCGGTCGGTCGCCTTCTACGAGCGCTCGATCGGTCTGCGGGTGCGCACTCGCGACGCCGCCACCGCCACCCTGTGGGCCGGCGGCAGCGACGACCTGCTCGTGCTCGCCGCGGAGCCGGCGGCGCGCCGGGCCGGGCGCCACGCCGGCCTCTACCACGTCGCGCTGCTGCATCCCTCGCGCCTTGAGCTCGCTCGCGCGGCCGCCCGCCTCGCAGATACCCGCACGCCCATCATCGGCGCGTCTGACCACGGCATCTCGGAGGCGATCTACCTGCCCGATCCCGACGGCAGCGAGATCGAGCTCGCCGCCGATCGCCCCCGCGATGTGTGGCCCGACCTGCGCAGCCCCGGCTGGGACGGCGATCCGACGCCACTCGATCTGAACGCGCTCCTCGACCTGGTCGCGGCGGAGCCCGTGCAGCCCAATGCCGATCCGGGCCTGACCGTCGGGCACGTCCACCTGCACGTCGGCGATGTCGATCGCGCCGTCGCGTTCTACCGCGACGTGCTCGGATTCGAGGTCATGACCCGGCTCCCCACCGCAGCGTTCATGGCCGCCGACGGCTACCACCACCATGTCGCCGTCAATGTGTGGCGCGGCGTCGGCGTGCCGCCGGCGCCTCCCGCGACGGTCGGCCTCCGGCACTGGACGATCGTCTTCGAGACCCCGCAGGCGCTCGCCGAGACGCTCGCACGCATCGAGCGGGCCGGCATCCCCGCCGAGCCATCCGAGGCCGGTGTGCTCGTCCACGACCCGTGGGACATCGCCGTGCTCCTGACCGCCCGCACCGACAACTGATCGGAGATCCGCCCATGAACACGACCCCTTCAGCATCCGACGGCCCCCAGGGAACGATCATGGCCGCGGCGCGCAGCGCCCGCCCGATCGATCCCGGGGTCACCATCGGGCACGTCCACCTGCGCACGGCCGACATCGACCGGGTGCGCGCGTTCTACGTCGACGTGCTCGGCTGGGACGTCACCATGGAGGCCCGGGATGTGCCCGGCTGGGGGACGACCGGTGACATGCTGTTCGTCTCGGCCGGCGGCTATCACCACCACCTCGGGTTCAACACGTGGAAGTCGGCCGGGGGCGGGCCGCAGCCCGACGGCGTCGCCGGGCTGCACCACGTCGCCATCCGCTACCCCTCCCGCGCGGCCCTGGCCGATGCGCTGCGGCGCCTCCGCGAGGCGGATTGGCCGATCCGGCAGGCGACCGACCACGGCACCCACGAGGCGATCTACCTGAGCGATCCCGACGGCAACGATCTCGAGCTGATGCGCGACCGCGACCCCGCGCAGTGGCCGCGCGACGCCGCGGGCCACATGGCCTTCGCCGACCGTGAGCTCGACCTCGATCAGCTCCTGGCCGAGGCGCCGGAGCGCTGATCTACGACTCGTCGTCGACGCGAACGCGCACGGGCTCCGCGTCGCGGCGGTGCAGGCCGACCCGCCAGCTGTAGGTGTCGCGGCGCGACGGGAAGAAGTCGGGCCAGTCCTTCGCCATCATCCACACGGCCACCACGCACACGGCCGCGTCGAGCGGGTGCGGGCCGGTGTGGTCGACCGCGCCTCCGACGGCGATCAGGAGCACTGCGACCAGCCCGGCCCAGCACTCGTGGACACGAAATCCCGCGACGTACACGCGCGGCCCCAGCGGATGGCGGCGGATGTGCAGCAGGGTGCGCAGGGCCCGGAGCATGCCCTGGTTATCGGCAGGCGCGGCGGA
>DASXOR010000209.1:0-13021 GCA_036494095.1 Gaiellales bacterium
CTCACGGTGCTTGTCGGCCTTCACGTTCACCTTGGCCGCCGCCACATTGCCGTCGGCGTCGATCACGAAGCCCGACCGGATCAGGCCGATCGACGTCTTCCCGTAGCGCACCTTCTCGCCCCAGGCGCCGTAGGCCTCGGCGACGGCGTGATCCTCGTCGGCGAGCAGCGGGAACGGCAGCGAGAACTTCTCCCGGAACTTCACGTGCGACTCCGGCGAGTCGGGGCTGACGCCGACGACCGTCGCGCCGGCCCGCTCGAACTGGCCCCAGCTGTCGCGGATCGCGCACGCCTGGGTCGTACAGCCCGGCGTGTCGTCCTTCGGGTAGAAGTAGACGACCACGGGATGGCCGCGCAGGTCGCTCAGCCGCACCGTGTCGCCCGAGTCGGAGCGCAATGCGAAATCGGGGGCGGGCTGTCCGGCCGTGACCACGACCGTAGGCTATCCGCTCGGCTCGCCCGGTCCGTTCACCACCCGGGCTGATAGCCTGCCCGCCCATGCCTGTGGTGCACGCGATCGTGGGGTCGCTCCTGATCGTGGTCAACACGCTCGTGGCCGTGTGGGGCGCCGTCGCCTATCGCCGCAACGCCCCGCCCGGCGAGCTCTTCCGCCAGGCGCTCGCGCTGGCGCAGACGCTCGTGATCGCGCAGGCCACGCTCGGCCTCATCCTGATCTCGCAGGGCCTGCGGCCGGCCGACCAGCTGCACTTCGCGTACGGGCTGCTACCCCTGCTGGCCGTTGCCTACCCCTATGCTTTGCGGGGTGAGGACGGGCGGCGAAACCTGCTGCTGTTCACGATCGGGTCGGGCCTCGTGGCCGCCCTGGGGGTGCGCGCGTTCATGACCGGACCGCATTGATGAGCCGCGAGACGCTCAGAGGGCTCCTGATCGTCGTCGGGCTGGCGATCATCTCGACGGTCTTCTTCAACGTGTCGTCGAACATCTTCGCGATCCTGCTGGGGACGATCGGGCTCATCTTCATCGTCCTCATGTGGTACTTCGGCTACGCCTGGTACCGGTCGAACCGGATGACGATCTCGCTCATGCCCGACCGCCAGCGCCAGGCCCTCTACGCCGGCATGGGCGCGGTCACCGTGGCGGCCGGCGCCTACTCGCTGTCGCAGTTCGGGCTGCTGACGCTGGGCGGGTTCACGCTGCCGCTCGTGATCATCGCCCTGGCGGGCGGGTTCGCCATGCTCTGGGCCTGGGAGGAATCCAAGCGCTACCACCTGTGAGGCGTCCGCCGGGCTAGAACGCGCCGAGGCCGTGGGGTGTGCCGAGCCCCGTGGGCAGGTCGAAGCCGGTGCCGGCGTTGCACTGGATCGTGGCAGCGCAGGTGAGGCCGGCGTTGCCCGGCAGGTCGTTCCCGCTCGTTACATCGTGCAGCGACGCCGTGTGCGCGTACGGGATCGATGCCGGGTAGTTGGCGACGTTGGCGTTCGCGGCCAGCCCGTACACGCCCGCGATCAGCGGCGCGGAGAGGCTGGTGCCGCCGACCTGCATCCAGCCGTGGGCCGAGTCGTACACCGCGGCGCCGGTGTTCGGGTCGGCGTCGGCCGAGACGTCGTTCATCGCCCGGAAGCCGCCGCAGCCGGTCGCGGCCCAGTTCGTGAGCGCGGCCTGCCAGGAACGCGCCGGGGAGGCGTTGTCGCAGCCGCTGCCGGTGGCGTCCTGGCCGGGGCCGTTGTTCCAGACGGTCTCGCCGGCGTAGGTGTTGCCCGAGCCGAGTTGCAGGTTCGTACCACCCACCGCGACAACCGTGTTCAGGTCGGCCGGGAAGGCCGGGCCGAAGCCGCTGTCGCCCGCCGAGACCACGATCGCGCGCCCCGGGTGGGTGTAGTACGACGCGGCGCCGCCCGCCGATGCCGACTGGGTGGTGTAGGAGCCGTAGCTGTTGGAGACGACGTTCGCGCCCTTCGCGACGGCCGTGTTCACGGCGGTGCCGAGATCGGACATGCTCGGCGAGGTCGCCTCAACGAGGAGCAACTTGCAATTCTGGCAGATCTCGTGCGCCGCCTGCACGTCGAGCGAGATCTCGACGTCCCAGCCCGACGGCACGCCCGACGCGGGCAGCTTGGTGCCGCCGGTCTGGTTCATCACCTGGAAGCAGGCCGAGGTCACCTTCGTCGTGCACCTGGGGAAGGCGGGCAGGCCGAACGTGGTGTCGAACGTGGTCAGATCGGCGAAGGCTGTCGGCGCGCTATAGGCGTCGACGATCGCGATCGTCTGCTGCTTGCGCGCCTTCTTGGCGGCGGTGGCATAGGGCGTCACCTTCGGCAGCGCGTATGCGCCGTGGAACTGCGCGGGTCCGTAGCCGGACGGGACGACGAAGGGCGCGAGCGCAGCCTGCATGCGCGGGCCGGTCTCGATCTGGGCGAAGCAGCGCATCATCCCCGGCGCCGGGGCGGCGCATGCGGCGCGGCTCTGTGCCTGCGCGGCGGTGGGGAAGGCGGCGGCCGCGAGGACAGCGACCAGCGGGACCAGGGTGACTCGTCTCATACATCCATCCTTGGACAGGGGGCTCCTCCCGCCCACGGTAGGCTGGATGCGGCAGCCCTCCCATCCCCCGATGGAGGGGCTCAGTCGCCTGCGATGAGCGCGGAGGCGGCGCCTCCGAGCGAGCGCAGCGCCTCGGGCACGGAGCGCGAGATGCAGGTGAAGATGGGCGTGTCGCGCTCGGTGTAGCGGCTCGCCTCGGTCTCGCGCAGCGTCATCATCAGGTCGAGGAAGTCGCCCACGAAGTCGGTCTCGAACGCGACCACGAACTCCTGGTCGTCGATGCCGAACGAGTAGGTGGTGTTGATCTTCACCGTCGGGAACTTGTGGCCGGCGGCGATGTGCTCGTTCATGATCCCCTGGCGCGCCGGCTTGGAGAGCTGGTACCAGGCCCGGGTCTTCACCATCGGGTAGATGAGCAGGTACTTCGAGTCCGGGTTCCACATGATCCGGCCGCGCTTGTGCATCGAGCGGCCCTCGCCCTTGACGTACTGCGAGCGGCGCGTCATCGACAGGTACGCGTACGGGGTGGTCAGGTAGCCGCCCATGGCCGTCGACATCACGGCGGTGCCGAGCTCCTGGAAGTCCTCCAGTCGCTCCGACACCTTCCACAGCATGAAGTCGGCGTCGGGGCGCAGGCCGGCGACGGTGTAGGGCCGCAGCGCGAAGCGGTCACCGAACGCCTCGATGGTCGCGGCCAGGTCGGCGCGCGACGCCTCCTGCTCGGCCTCCGGCAGCCGCCGCCAGGCGGGGTCGAGTTTGTAGAAGGAGAAGTGCACGAACTGGCGATCCTCGCCCGCCGAGTTGTTGGGGCTGGTGCCGTTCTCGCTCATCCGCATCGATCGTAGCAGGCGATTCCTGACACTTCCGCCACGCTGCGGGCGTTGTTCCGTGACGGCCGGCGGGCCTACGTTGGGGCGGTGGCACGAGGCGCACACCGAGAGCGCGCGCAGGCGAGCGTCGAGACCGTCGCGCTGATCCCCGTGCTCCTGATCCTGACGCTCGCGGTGTGGCAGGCCGTGCTGGCGGGCTGGGCGCTCGTCTCGGCCGAGTCCGCCGCCCGCGCCGCCGCCCGCGCAGCTCTGGCGGGGTCGCCGCCGCGGCCGGCCGCACTCGCGGCGCTGCCTCAGCGCATGCGCTCGGGCGCCGGGGTGCGGGTCGCCGGGCGCACGGTGACGGTGCGTGTGCGGATCCCCGCGGTCCTGCCCGGCTTCGCTCTCGCGGTCTCGGCGTCCGCCCCGGAGGTGCGGCAGTGAGCGGCGAGCGCGGGCAGGCGACGGTCGAGCTGGCGGCACTCGCCGCGGTCTTCGCGGTCGCCGCCGTGTGCCTGCACGCCCTGCTCGTCCTGTGGGCCGCCCAGGGCCGGGCCCAGGGGATCGCCGACCAGGCCGCGGTGCTCGTCGCCGAAGGGCGCCCGATCCCGGCGGCGCTGCGGCGCGGCGCCCACATCCGGCGCTCGGGTCACGTTCTGATGGTGCGCCTGCCGGTCTCGCTCGCGGGCGGGATGGGCCGTACCGACGCCGTCGCACGGGCGGAACTGCCGTGAACGAGCGGGGCCAGATCTCGGTGGCTGCGATCGCTGCCCTCACCGTGTTGCTGCTGGGGGGCGTCCTCATGGGATATCTGAGCATGGTCGCCGTCGGCGGCGGGCATGCGCAGCGCGCCGCCGATCTGGCGGCGATCGCCGCCGCCGGCCGCCTCGGCGCCGACCCGGAGGCGCCGCCGGCCCGTCTGCGGGGCGTCGCCGCGGGGGTCGCGCGGCGAAACGGCGCGCGGCTCGTGTCGCTGCGGGTCGTGCGAGCGGGCGGCGTGCCGCGGGCGGTCGACGTCGCGGTCTCGGTCGCGGTGCGCGGCTCGGTGCCGGTGGCCGGGCAGGAGCGCCGCCGGGTCGTGGCCCGCGCCCGCGCGGGGGTCGAGTTCTCAGCTGCGCCCGCCGCCCGCGCGTTTCGCCCGATCGCGCTGAACGGCGCCCGCGGCCCGCTCGCCGCCGTTGCGGCGGCCGAGGCCCAGGTGGGGTGGCCGTACCTGTGGGGCGGCGAGAGCCGGGCCGAGGGCGGGTTCGACTGCTCGGGCCTCGTCGACTTCGCCTACGCGGCGGCCGGCGATGCCCTGCCGGGCCGCCCCACCGCGGCCGACCTGTGGCGGCTCGCGGCGCCCGAGCCGGCGGGCGCGCTCGCCCCTGCCGATCTCGTCTTCGTGGGTGCCCCCTCCGGCGCGCCCCACCACGTCGGCCTGTACGTGGGCGACGGCATGGTGGTCGTCGCGCCTCACACGGGCGCGCGCGTCCGCTTCGAGCCGCTCGCCGCCGGTGGCTGGGACGGGTTCGGCAGGCTGATGCCGGCCGGACCGGGCGTACCCGCCGCCGATCCGGCGGTCGAGGCGGCCGCGCGCGCTCACCAGGTGCCGCCCTACGCGCTCGCGGCGGAGCTGCGGCTGGGGCTCGCGACCGACCCCGACGCCGCGGCGGCCGCGCTCGCGGCCGCCCTGCGCCGGCACCGGGGCGACCTGGCGGCGGCGCTCGGCGACGCCCTCGGCGATCCCTCGGCGGGCGCATTCGTGCTGCGCTCGGCGTCCGGCAGCGCGCTCCCGGGATTCGCGGCCGGCGTCCGCCTGCTGCCGCTGCCCATCGACGAGTCGCCGGCGCCCGCGCCGCCGCCGCTGCCGTCGTCCGGCGACTCAGGCCTTGATGTGCCCGGCGCCGCTGCCACGGTCGGCAAGGGCCTCGAGCGTGGCGCGGAGCAGGTCGACCACATTGGCGCGAAGCTCGCCGTCCAGGCCGTCGCCGGCTTCCGCAACGTGCTGCGGTTCGGGCTCACGGGGGCGGCGGTGTTTCTGCCGGACCCGCATCTACGCAACGTCGCCACGATCGCGGGGGCGGCCTGGGACGCCGTCGAGAGCGGGCTCGGCGTCGTGCACGGGGGCGTGGAGCTACACGGCTACGCGCTGTGGGCGGGTCGGGTGACGATCCCGCTCGGGTTGACGTTCGCGGGGATCTACGCATGGCAGGCCTGGACGGCGCGGCGGCGGGAAGACCAGATCTGGCTCGGCGCGCAGGCGGCGAGCGGCCTGCTCACGTCCGTGGGGGCGATGAGCGCGGGAACCGACCTGATCATGCTGGGCGCGGGCACGGCCGAGGTGCCGCCGCTGGGGGCCGCGTTGATGGCGGCTGGGGTGCTGGTGCTCGCCGGAGGGTGCATCTACCACGACCGCCGCTGGCTTGGAGCCCGGCTGCAGAGCGGTGCCGGGTGGGTGCGCGAAGGGGCCGGGCGAGCGGCCGGCGCCGTCGTCGCCGCCGGCCGCTCCCTGGCAGGCGCGCTGAACCCCTTCTAGGCCTTGGCCGCGGCGGCAGCCGTCGTCGGCGCGACAACCTGGTCGAGGCCGCCGGTGCGGACGCTGTAGATGTAGCCCGACACCGCGATCGAATCGTCGACGAGCGGTGAGCTGAGGATCGCGGCGACGTCGTCGCGCACGCTCTGCTCGAGGTCGGGGAACGGCAGGAAGTCGATGTGCGACGCGTCCTCGCCCGTCTCCTCCCGCAGCTTGGTGTGCAGGTCGGAGTTCGTGAACGTCAGCATGCCGCAGTCGGTGTGGTGGATGACCACGAACTCGTTCGTACCCAGTAGGCGCGACGAGATCACGAGCGAGCGCAGCGCGTCGTCGGAGACGCGGCCACCGGCGTTGCGGATCATGTGGGCGTCGCCGATCTCGAGCCCGAGCGCGGTCTCGGGGTGGATGCGGGCGTCCATGCAGGTGACGATGGCCACCTTGCGGGCCGGCGGCATCGGCTTCGAGCCGGCGGTGAAGCTGTTCTGGAAGTCGCGATTGGCCGCAAGCATCCCGTCGAGTTCTGACACGTCACTCCCCCTTGTTCGGTGGATGCGATGCTAGCACCTTTGGATCCAAACACGAGGGCCGCGATCATAGGCCCCAAAGCTACGATGGAGGCATGTCAGCCGTCGCCCGCAGCGAGCGCAGCCAGCGCCTCGACGCCCAGCTCCGCGCCCTGCCCGACCAGCCGGGGGTGTACCTGTTCCGCGGCGGCGAGGGCGAGGTGCTGTACGTCGGCAAGGCCAAGTCGCTGCGCAAGCGGGTGGGGTCGTACTTCCGTCGCGACCTGCACGCGACGGTGAAGACGGCCGGCCTCGTCGAGCGGATCGAGGAGATCGAGTTCGTCGCCGCCGACTCCGAGACCGAGGCGCTCCTGCTCGAGCAGAACCTGATCAAGCGCCACCGGCCCGCCTTCAACATCCGCCTGCGCGACGACAAGTCCTACCCCTACATCGCGGTCACCGTCGGCGACGAGTACCCGCGGGTGATGTTCACGCGCGAGCGGCACCGCAAGGGCGTCCTCTACTTCGGCCCGTACGCGAGCGCGAAGAAGGTGCGCGAGACGCTCGACGTCCTGAACCGTGTGTTCCCGTATCGCCCGTGCGAAGGCCCGCAGCCGGGCCGCCGCTCGGGCGTCCCCTGCCTCGATTACCACATCGGCCGATGCGCGGCGCCCTGCGTCGGCTACATCAGCCGCGACGAGTACGGCACGGTGATCGACAGCGTCGTCGAGTTCCTGTCGGGTCGCGTGCGCCCACTCGAGAGGCGGCTCGAGGGCGAGATGAAGCGGGCCGCCAGGGAGCACGAGTTCGAGGACGCGGCCCGCTACCGCAACCGGCTGATGGCGGTGCGGCACCTGTCCGAGCGCCAGGTCGCCGACCGCCGCAGCATGGGCTCGGCGGACGTGCTCGGCATCGCGTGCAGCGGCGACACCGCCAACGTGCAGCTCTTCCACCTGCGCGACGGGCGCCTCTCCGACCGGCACGGCTTCTACCTCGAGAACGCCGCCGACAGCACACCGTCGGACGTCCTCTGGGGCTTCGCCCTGGAGTACTACGGCGGCCAGGTGGCGATCCCTGGCCAGGTGGTCGTGCCGGCCGCGTTCGAGGACGCCGACCTGCTCGAGGCGTTTCTCGGCGAGCGCCGTGGCGCGAGCGTCGAGGTGCGCAGCGCCCGCCGCGGCGAGAAGCGCCGCCTGGCCGACCTGGCGGCCCGCAACGCCGAGCTCGCGCTCGAGCACGACTCGCTGATGCGCGAGCGCACCCGGGCGCGGCGGATCGAGGCGCTCGAGGAGCTGCGCGAGGCCCTGAACCTGGAGGTGCTGCCGCTGCGGATCGAGTGCTTCGACATCTCCAACCTGGGCGAGTCCAACCCGGTCGCATCGATGTCGGTCTTCGAGGACGCGGTCGCCAAGAAGTCGGACTATCGCAAGTTCACGATCCGTCACAGCGCCGGTCAGGACGACTTCGCCATGATCGCCGAAGCGGTCGGGCGCCGGTTCGCGCGCATGACGTCGGTCGAGGCCGACGACTACGACCGCAGCTTCGCCACTGCGCCCAACCTGGTGGTGATCGACGGCGGCAAGGGCCAGCTCGGGGCGGCGGTCGAGGCGATGGCCGGGTTCGAGCTGCCGCGCGTGGCGGTGATCTCGCTGGCCAAGCGGGCGGAAGAGGTGTTCGTGCCGGGACGCGCCGCGCCGATCGTGCTCGACCGCACCTCGGCCGGCCTGCAGCTCCTGCAGCGCGTGCGCGACGAGGCCCACCGCTTCGCGGTCGGGTTCCATCGCCAGCGCCGGGCGAAGGCGAGCGTCGACTCGATCTTCGACAGCCTGCCGGGCGTCGGCCCGGCCCGGCGGCGGCTGCTGATGCAGCGGTTCCGGACGGCCGACGAGCTCGTGAACGCGAGCCGCGACGACCTCGAGTCGGTGCCGGGCCTGCCGGCGAAGGTCGGCCGGGGTGTGTACGCGGCGCTGCATCGCACCGACTGAGCGAACCGGTTCATCGTGTGGCATGACACCGCCTACTTCGGATACTCGACGCCCGGGGCGGCCGCAGCCGGGGCGCCGCGTCCGCGGCGTCGTCGAGCCCGGATGCAACGACACCGGCGGGGGTGTGCCGTCGCCGTCGCCAGTTGGCGCACGGGCGATCACGGGCGTCCCGCCGCCGGTCGCGCTGCTCTCGACCGGCGGTGTCTACGTGCCCGTCCGGCCACGTGTTGGCGGGGCCCGGCGAGGTCGAGCTCGCCGACGTGCGGTCGAGCCGGCCGCAGCGGCTTCTCGATCACCGGCTGTTGGTGGTCGTCGACGGCCACACGCGGATCGCGGGTCTCGACAGGTACGGCGTGCCGTACATCGGCCGGCGCCAGGCTGTGCGGATCGATGCAGTCCGCTGCGGGCACATGATCGTCGCCACCCGGATCGTCCCAGGCGGGCCCGGAGACGGTGGCGTGATCCACCAGCTCGGCGGTGCGGCCGCCCGGATCGTCGGCGCCCTCACCGTGCTGGTCATCCTCGTCCTGGTCGTGCCCGGTCTCCGGGCCGGGCGGCATGAGTCGCCCGCCGGCAAGGGCTAACCTCACCGGGTGTCGCTGACCCCCGAGCAGCCCGCCGACTGGCCGGTCGCGAGTTACCGCAGGCGCGGCGTCCAGGTCGTCTGCCTGGGGGGCGGCACCGGCCTCAGCATGATCCTGCGCGGCCTCAAGCGCGTCGCCGACGTGACGGCGGTCGTCACGACGACCGACGACGGCGGGTCGAGCGGCAGGCTGCGGCGCGACTTCTCCATGCCGGCGCCGGGCGATGTGCGCAGCTGCCTGGCGGCACTCGCCGAGGACGAGTCGCTGGTCGGCCAGCTGTTCCAGCACCGGTTCACGACCGGCGAGCTGGCCGGCCACAGCTTCGGGAACCTGTTCCTGGCCGGGCTGACCGACCTGCTCGGGAGCTTCGACCGGGCGGTGTCCGAGTCGGCCCGCGTGCTCGCGGTCTCCGGCCGGGTGGTGCCGAGCACGGTGGACATGGTCGAGCTGGTGGCCCGCTTCGCGGACGGCCGCGAGGTGCACGGCGAGACGGCCCTCGCCGCCGACGGCGCGCAGTGCCAGCGGGTGCGGCTCGACCCTCCCAACCCGTCGGCACACCCCCGCGCCCTCCAGGCCATCGCCCGGGCCGAGGCGATCGTGATGGGCCCGGGGAGCCTGTTCACGAGCACGCTGCCGCCGCTGCTCGTCCCCGGGATCGCCGATGCCGTCCGCGCCGCGCAGGTGCCCCGGATCTACGTGTGCAACCTGCTCCAGCAGCCGGGCGAGACCGAGGGCTACCGCGCGTCCGACCACGTGGCCCGGATCGTCGACCACGTCGGGCTAGGCCTCGTCGACACGGTCGTCGTGAGCCGCAACCGGGCCGAGTTCGGCACGCCGGTGCCGGTCGACCGCGGCGGGCTGCGGCGGCTGGGGATGCAGGTCGTGGGCGGCCGCCTCGCCGGCGAGTGGCAGCACGATCCCGACCGCCTGGCCCGGCTCCTGGTGCGGCTCGCTCGGCGGGGGCGGCCGGTACCGGCGTGAATCCCCGGTCGGCGTTCGGCGAGGTCGTGCGCGGTGAGCTGACCGAGCGGCCGCCGCGCCGCCGGTGCTGCTGCGGAGCGCTCTTGTGCGGGATCTTCCGCCACGCCGGCACGTTCGAGCTCTCCGGCGAGGGCGTGGCGGTGCGGGCCGAGCTGGGCGACGCCGCGGCGGCCCGGCTGGCGTTTCGGCTCGTGCGCGACCTGGGCGGCGACGGGCAGCTGGTGTCGTTCCGGGAGCCCCGCTTCGCCCGCGGGACGCGTGTGCTGCTGCGCCTGCAGGGCGACCGCAGCCTGCAGCTCCTGCACGAGGTCGGGGTCCTCTCGACCGCGCTTGGTCCGCTCTCCGAGCCGCCCCGGCGGCTGCTGCAGCGGCGCTGCTGCCGGGCGGCGTACCTACGGGGGGCGTTCGTGGCGGCCGGCTCGGTCTCGGCGCCGCGCGCCGCCGGGCACCTCGAGATCCGCGCCCCGGAGCCGGAAGGGGCGGGGCTGGTGCGCCGAGTGGCCCGCGCCGACGGGCTCGCGCTGCACGTGAGCGTGCGCAGGGGGCATGCCGTCGCCTACGCCAAGAGCAAGCAGACGATCCGCGAGCTCCTGGCCCACATGGGCGCCCACGACGCGGTGCTGAGCCTCGACGAGGCCGAGGTGATCAGCCGCACCCGCGAGCGCGCCAACCGCGCCACCAACTGCGACGAGGCCAACCTGGCCCGGCAGGGCAGCGCCGCCCGCGCGCAGACCGAGGCCATCGCCCGGCTCGACATCGACACCCTGGGCGCGCGCCTGCGCCAAGTCGCGGAGCTTCGCGCCGCCCACCCCGACCTGTCGCTGGCGGAGCTCGGCCGGCTCGCCCGGCCGCCGCTCTCAAAGTCGACGGTCGCGGGTCGGATGCGCCTGCTGGTCAGCGCGGCCGAGGCCGCCGCTATGCCGGCCGGCGGCCGACGATCAGGTGGTTCCAGCTGAACTTGGGCTGGTTGTCCACGCGCTCCCAGCGCTGCGCCAGCCATTGCACCGAACGGCAGGTCGCGTCGACGGCCGGCGCCGACCACGGCCGTCGGTAGCGCTGCAGGCCGTAGCTCACCTCGATGGCGACGGTCGACCACAGCCCGCCCAGGGGCCGCAGCTCGACGACCTCGAAGCCCGCGCCCTCGCACAGGTACCGCAGCCCCTGGGGCGTGTAGCGGTAGTAGTCGCGGGCGTCGTGGACCGGCCAGAAGAGCGGGGTGGTGGCGATGATGTGCCCGCCCGGCTCGAGCAGGCGGAAGCACTCCGCCAGGGCGTCCGCCGGCCGTTCCAGGTGCTCGAGCACCTCGGTCAGGAGCACCGTCTGGGCGCCGGCGTCCGGGAGCGGGATGTCGTACGCCGTCGCGACCACGTCGACCGCCGGGCCGCGGGGACTGTCCTTGTCGACATGGTCGACGCACACGTGCTCGCTCACGTGCGGCGCGAAGATCGGCTGCCAAGGCTTGCGCCCGCCGCCGACATCGATCAGCCGTCCGTGGGCATAGCGGGCGGCCGCGTCGCGCAGCGCGGCCTCGAATGTCCGGTACACCAGCCGGTTCTTGGCGCTCTCGTTGGGGTGCCGGAACATCGGGCGGGCACCCTACCACCCGGCGGCGGCGGCCCATGTCGAGGACCCCATGAAGATTCGCTAACAGTTTCATCATACATTCACCCGTTCGGGGGTCGCTCGAATTCGAGGCCGACCCGAGAATGGAGAAGGTGTTCGCGGGTGACCGGCATCCCCCGCGCGACGGATCCAGACCCCATCTGACGCTGCCCGATTCTGCCGGTCACCCGCGATAACTCCCTCTCCTCCCGGCGCCTCGGCGCCGACCGGAGGGACGCCGCGCCGGGGCTAGTATGTCCTCGTTTGGGCCAAGACCAACGAGGGAGTCATATGAGCGTACGCGTCGCCATCAACGGGTTCGGGCGCATCGGGCGAAACGTGCTCCGGGCGGCTCGTGAGCGCGGATCCGGCTTCGAGATCGTGGCCGTAAACGACATCACGGATGCGGCCACGCTGGCCCATTTGTTCCAGTACGACTCGGTGCAGGGGCGCTTCGACGGCAGCGTCGAGTCAAACACCGATGGGCTGGTCGTCGACGGCAAACCGGTGCGGGTGCTGGCCGAGCGAGACCCGGCCAATCTGCCGTGGAAGGACATGGGCGTCGAGGTCGTGGTCGAGTCGACGGGCCTCTTCAACAGCCGTGCGAAGGCTGCGGCCCACCTGGACGCCGGAGCTCGCAAGGTGATCATCAGCGCGCCCGCGACCGAGCCCGATTTGACGCTGTGCCTGGGCGTCAACGGCGACGACTACGACCCGGCCAAGCACCACGTGATCTCGAACGCCTCGTGCACGACGAACTGCCTGGCGCCGGTGGTCAAGGTGCTGCTGGACACGTTCGGGATCGAGCGCGGGTTCATGACCACGATCCACGCGTACACCAGCGACCAGAGGCTCCTCGACGCACCGCACAGGGACCTGCGCCGCGCCCGCGCGGCCGCCGTCAACGTCATCCCGACGTCGACCGGCGCCGCCAAGGCGATCGGCCTCGTGATCCCGGAGATGAAGGGCAAGCTCGACGGCATCGCAATGCGCGTGCCGGTCACCGACGGCTCCGCCACCGACCTCTTCGTGCAGCTCGGCCGCGAGACGAGCAAGGACGAGGTGAACGAGGCGATGAAGGCGGCGGCCGACACCGGGGCGTTCAAGGGCATCCTGCGCTACAGCACCGCCCCGCTGGTCTCGAGCGACATCGTCGGCGATTCCTACAGCTCCATCTTCGACTCGCCGCTGACGATGGCGAACGGAAGCCTGGTCAAGGTCGTGGCGTGGTACGACAACGAGTGGGGCTACTCGTGCCGGCTCGCCGACCTGATCTCGAAGGTGGCGTGAAGACCGTCCGCGACCTGCCCGTCGAGGGCAAGCGCGTGCTGGTGCGGGCCGACCTGAACGTGCCGCTCGATGGGACGAGGATCACCGACGACTCCCGCCTCCGGGCGGCGCTGCCGACCATCCGGTACCTGCGCGAACGGTCGGCCGACGTGGTGGTGTGCTCGCATCTCGGCCGGCCGAAGGGCGAGGTCCGGCGCGAGCTCTCGCTGCGCCCCGTCGCCGACCGGATGGCCGAGCTCCTCGGCGAGCCGGTC
>DASXOR010000210.1:0-22721 GCA_036494095.1 Gaiellales bacterium
GCGCTCATCGAGAGGGGTTCCCGGCCGGCGCATTCGGGCGATCGCCGCTCCGGGCGTGGGCGTTCCGCGGCCGGGTCGCCCGGGCCTTCGGTGGCCGAGAGGTCCCACGGCGCTGCACGGTCGGCGCCCCGATCAGCTCGCGTACGAGGCGACGGCTCACCGCGTAGCTCTGGATCCGTGCGCCATTGCCGTCGTTCCTACCCGTCACGGCTCGCCGCAAAACGCCTGGCCATATCCCCGTTTGCAGCCGTTTTCCTGAAGCACTGATCCGGTGCCTGGACGACGCCGTGACGGAAGTTCACTCTCACCTGATGAACGGCCTCAGGCGCTCGACACCTTCCGTACCGTGGCGACCACGGGCACCTGGACCGACACCAAAACCGCCGGCGCAGCAGCCAACAGCGCCTATGCCGCAGTCATCCCCGATGCCGTATCCGAGGCAGCGGTGGCGGCCAATCTGGCGGGCGGCAGGGATGGCGCTCGTGCATAGTTTCTCAATCTCCCATCACCCGTCGACCTGCCGTATGCGCGCGTCGGTGTCCGCGCGTTCGAGGTACGCCGCGAACACCTGCCCGGCGTGAGCGCGTCAGTCGGGAATGCATGCGCGTATCGGTTCAGCGTAAATGAGGGCGAGACGTGCCCCCGAACTCGGCGACCATCCGCATCCGCATCCGCATCCGCATCGGCAGGCCGGCCGGACACACCACATGGACACCGCCGAGTGTCTCGCTTCGTGCAATCCGATCGGGTCGAGCTTCGCAGCCGTCCACGCCGCCTGCGCTCGGGCGAAGTCGCTCGTGAGTCGCGGGCCAGGCCCGAGCCGACTCGCCTACCCGGGCCGCTCGATCCGCCAGTAATCCGCCACTCAGCGCATGGATCCGGTCGACTCGGGTGGAGGCCGGTAGAATCGCTGGCGCCGCGGATTCGTCATAGCCATGCGGGATTCGGCCTATTCACCTAGCAGGGGTGACAGGGCTCGAACCTGCGACCTACGGTTTTGGAGACCGCCGCTCTACCAGCTGAGCTACACCCCTTCGCGAGTCAGCATTCTACCGGCGGTCAGGCCGGCAGCAGGTCGTCCAGGGCGTCCGGCAGCCCCGAAAGCTCTGTGAGCTCGGCGTCCGCGCGGGGGTCGGCCGGCTCGCCCAGGCGGTTGATCCAGATCGACGGCAGGCCGAGGTCGCTCGCCGGGGCGATGTCGTGGAACCGGCTCGCGCCGACGTGCACGTGCCGGCCGGCCGCGTCGGGGTGACGCTCGCCAAAGCGGCGCCAGTGCCCAGGCGCCGGCTTGTAGGAGCCGACGTCCTCGGCCACGATCACGTCGGCGAAGTCGACGCCGAGCTTCGGCACCGACCCGGCAATCAGGTCGCGATCGCAGTTGGAGAGGATCACGAGCCGCCACCCGCGGCTGCGCGCCTCGGCCAGTGCCGCCGGCACCTCGGGGAACGCCGGCCAGTCGGCCAGCGACTCGGACATGGCGGTGGCGTTGGCGGCCGCCAGTGGCTCGCCCCGCTCCGTCGCGAGCATCCCGGTGACGAGGTCGAGCACGTCGCGGTAGGTGCGGTAGCGCTCCGCCTCGACGACCGGCTCGAGCTCGTGGTATCGCCGGAGCAGCGCGTCGGCATCCGCCGCTCCGAAGAGCCGCGCGAGCGTCGTTTGCAGGCCACCGTTCCAGTCGATCAGCGTCCCGTAGCAGTCGAACGTCGCGAAGCGATCGGCACCCATGACCGCGCCAGGGTATATCGGCCGGAGGCGTCCCGCGCCAGCCAGCCGTCGATCTCGAGCCGCGAGAGCAGCGCCGCCGCCGACCCGGGGCCGATGTTGGCGGCGCTCGCGATGTCGTCGGCGTATGCCGGCCGGCCGCTCAGGCGCTCGAGAATCGCACGGGCCGCAGGATCGGCCGGCGGCTCGGGCCCGGCCGGCGGATCGACTCCCAGCCAGACGGCCAGGTCGGCCTCGTCCTCCACGAGTCCCGCCCCCGCCTTGATCAGCCCGTTCGTCCCTGCCGTGGCCGACGACCCGGCCGCGCCAGGCACCGCCACGACGTCGCGGCCCAGGTCGAGAGCGTGGTCGGTCGTGATCAGCGCGCCGCTCCGCGCCCGCGCCTCGACGACGACCAGCGTCCCCGCGAGGGCTGCGATCAGCCGGTTCCGGGCCGGGAACCGCCACGGGGCGGGCGCTGTCCCCGGCGGATACTCCGACACGACCAGCCCGTGCTCGAGGATGCGCGCGTAGAGGCCGCGGTGGCTGCGCGGGTAGGCGATGTCGGTGCCGCAGCCGAGCACGGCGATCGTTACACCGCCCGCGTCGAGCGCCCCCGCGTGGGCCGCGCCGTCGATCCCGAGCGCCATCCCGCTCACGACGGCAAGCCCCGCGCCCGCGGCGAAGGATCCCAGCCGCCGGGCCAGGCGGAGGCCGGGATCCGTCGGGCGGCGAGCGCCGACGATCGCGACTGCCGCGCGTCCGACCGGAGGTGGAGTGGCCAGGGCGCCGCGCAGGAACACCGCCAGCGGCGGGTCGGGCAGCTCGCGCAGCGCCGCCGGGTAGCCCGGCTCGGATACCGTCGTGCACGTCGTGCCCGATCCGGCGAGCTCGCGCCGGTAGCCGTCGAGGTCGGCGTGGCGCGCGCGGCGCAGCTCGGCCTGGAACGTCTCCGGCACCCCGAGCCGATCGAGCCGGCTGGCCGTGGCCGCCAGCAGGGCCGCCGGCCCACCCGCGCGGCGGGCCGTCCCGCTCGGCTCGATGCCCGCCCGCGCGCCGGCGATCACGACCCGCAGGGCGGCCTCGGCGCTCACGCGCCCGTCCCCCGGAACGAGAGCGCCTCGGCCATGTGATCGCCGGTGACCGTCTCGGCCGCCTCGATCGCCGCGATCGTGAGCGCGACGCGGCGAGCGCGGTCGGCCCCGCGGCCCGACAGCAGCATCTTGTCGACGGCCCGGCCCAGGATCTCGGCGGCGTCCGGCGCAACCGCCGGCGGCTGCTCGCGGAGCCGTGCTCTGGCCGCCGCCACGCGTCCGGCCACAGCCGCGCTGGGCTCGCCGGCGGCGGTATGCGCGTCGGCACGAGGGGCCTCGACGCGCAGGTCGAACCGATCCAGCAACGGGCCGGAGAGCCGTGCCCGATAGGCGTGCAGGCGCTGCGGCGTACAGGTGCACTCGCGGTCGGGGTCGCCGGCGAGGCCGCACGGGCACGGGTTCATCGCCCCCACCACCATGCACGCCGCCGGCAGGCGGACGCTGCCGGCCGCTCGCGACACCAGCACCTCGCCGTCTTCGATCGGCATCCGCAGCGCCTCGAGGGCCGTGCGGTTGAACTCGGGCAGCTCGTCCATGAAGAGCACTCCGCGATGGGCGAGCGTGATCTCGCCCGGCCGCAGGCGAGCGTTGCCCACGAGTGCCGCGGCGGATGCGGTGTGGTGCGGGGCGCGGAAGGGTCGTTGGTCGAGCCGTGTGCCGGGCGCGAGCAGGCCGGCGGCCGAGTGGATCCGGGTGATCTCGAGCACCTCGTCCCGGGTCGGCGGCGGCAGTATCCCGGTCAGGCGCCGGGCCAGCATCGTCTTGCCCGACCCGGGCGGCCCGGTCATGAGCAGGTTGTGCGCGCCCGCGGCGGCGATCTCGAGCGCGCGCCGCGCCCGCGGCTGTCCGCGCACGTCGGCCAGGTCGGCGATCGCGAACGGCACGGACGGAGGCGACGGCGGGATCGGGTCGGGCTGGTCGCGCTCGTTCAGGATGTCGACGACATGGCGCAGGCTGCGGGCCACGATCACGGGCACGGTGCCCGCCAGGGCGGCCTCGGCCGCGCTCTGCGGGGCGACGACGAGAGCGTCGACGCCCAGCATGCCCGCCGCCTCGGCCATCGCCAGAGCGCCGCGTACGGGGCGCAGAGCGCCGTCGAGGCCGAGCTCCGCCGCCGCGGCAACTCGGGCCACCCGGTCGCGCGGGGCCTGGCCCGATGCGGCGAGCACCGCCAGGGCGATCGCGAGGTCGAACCCGGAGCCCTCCTTGCGCTCCTGGGCGGGCGCCAGGTTGACGGTCAGCCGGCGGACGGGGAAGCGGAACTCGGCCGAGGTTATGCCGCTGCGGACGCGCTGGCGCGCTTCCTGCACCGCCCGGTCGGCGAGGCCGACCACCACGAACGAGGGCACGCCGTCGGCGACGTGCGCCTCGACGTCAACCCGGCGGGCGGTGATCCCGGTCAGCCACAGCGTGAGCGCTCGCGCAACCATGCAGCGAGCGTAGGGAGCGAGCCGTCACACGTGGGTGACGCGGTGTGACGAGGGTGGGCCGATCTCGTCGAGCGCGGCCGGGATGTGCCGCGGCCGCAAGCCGTGCACGGCGACCACGTCGACCCGCGCCGTGTGCGCCCGCGGGTCGGCCGCGAGCAGCACCTCGGCGGCCTGCTGCAGCCGCTGCCGCTGGCGCTCGCTCACCATCTCCTCGGCGATCCCGCGATGGGAGCCGCGGCGGGCCTTCACCTCCACAACAACGAGCGTGCGGCCGCGGCGGGCGACGACATCGACCTCGCGGCCGAGGACGCGGACGTTCCGCGCCACGATCGAGTAGCCGCGCAGCCGCAACGACCAGCACGCCACCGTCTCGGCCAGGCGGCCGTACTCAGAGTCGGAGATCGAGGTCCAGCTGCGCATAGGCGATCGCCTCGAACGAGCGGCGGTGAAGAGGCGTCGGCCCGTGCTCGCGCACCGCCCGGGTGTGCTCGGCCGTGATATAGCCGACGTGGTGGTCGAACGAGAACTCGGGATAGGCCGGCGCGATCCTGTGCATGAAGCGGTCGCGCGTGACCTTCGCGACGATCGACGCCGCCGCGATGGCGGCGCTGCGGCCGTCGCCGCCCACCACGGCTCGGTGTGCCCGCGGGCAGCCGGGGACGCTGAAGCCGTCGGTCATGCAGACGTCGGGCTCGGGATCGAGCGCGCACAGCACCCGGCCGAGGGCGGAGAGGTTGGAGCGATGCAGCCCGCGGCGATCGATCTGGGCGGCCGGGATGACACATACCGACACCTGCGCGGCCGACGCGATCACGGCCTGGAACAGCTCCTCGCGGCGGGCCGGCGTGTGCCGCTTGGAGTCGTTTAGGAGTCCCAGCGCAGCGCAGCGGCGGCCACGCAGCTGATCCATGTCGAGACACACGGCGGCCGCGACGAGCGGGCCCGCGAGACACCCGCGGCCGGCCTCGTCGGCGCCCGCCACGAACCGCACGCCGAGATCGCGGTCGTGAGCCAGCAGCCGGCGCCCGGGACGGGAGCGGCGACGGCGCGGTGCGGTGACGGCCATCGGCCTATGGTACGGGGCGCGGCGGACGGGTGGCGGGTCTGACCCGAACATCGGCGTCACAGGACCGTAACGGCAGGCGTTGGGGGTCTGACCCCGCCTACAGCAGGCCGAGCCGGTCGGGCGGCCAGTAGATCAGAAAAGCCTCGCCGATGATGTTCTTGCGCGGCAGCGGGCCCCAGTAGCGGCTATCGAGCGAGTCGCCGCGGTTGTCGCCCATCACGAAGTAGTCGCCCTTCGGCACCGTGTACGGACCGTACGTGGGCGCAGTCGTCGAGCCCTCCGTATAGGGCTCGCGCAGGGCGTGGCAGTTCTGGTTCACCGGCTTGCAGACCGTGACGATGCCGCGCGTGAGCTGGATCGTCTCGCCCGGCAGCCCGATCACCCGCTTGATGTAGGTGACGCTCGCCTCGGTGCGGGCGCCGCGCACGGCGCTGTCGCCGTGGCCCGGAGGGTGGAAGACGATGATGTCGCCGCGGTGCGGGCCGTGGAAGCGGTAGACGAGCCGGTTCACCAGCACGCGGTCGCCGACGTCCAGCGTCGGCTCCATCGACCCCGTCGGGATCCGGTAGGGCTTGACCACCCAGGCCTGGACGACGTAGGCGAGCCCGAACGCCACCGCCAGGATGACCAGCAGCTCGATGAAGGGGTTTGCGCCAGAGCGCTTCGGGGCCGCCGGCGGGGGCGGCGCCGCCTCGGCCTCGGGTGCGACCGGCTCGCCGGCGCCGGGTGCAGGCGGCTGCGACGGGCGAGGCTCGACGTCCGCCATGTGCGAGGCTAGCGCGACTTCTCGCGCACGCGCGCGGCCTTGCCGACCTTGCCGCGCAGGTAGTACAGCTTCGCTCGGTGGACGTCTCCGATGCTCATCACCTGGAGACGGTCGATCTTGGGTGAATGCAGGGGAAACGTGCGCTCGACGCCGATCCCGAACGACTGCTTGCGGACGGTGAACGTCTCGCGCACGCCGGCGCCCTGGCGCTTGATGCAGACGCCCTCGAACACCTGGATGCGCTGGCGCTGGCCCTCGATCACCTTGAAGTGCACGCGCACCGTGTCCCCTGCCTTGAAGCGGGGCACTTCACGCGCCTGGCGGCGCTCGATGTCGGAGATGACACTCATGGCGGAAGAAGGACGGGCGGCCGGAGAATGCTAGCCACCCTGGGCGAGGCTCACAAGTCGCACCCGTTCTGGGCCGCGCCGCGGCGCTGCGACGACTCCCTGCGCCAGCGCGCCACCTCGGCATGGTGGCCCGACAGCAGCACCTCCGGCACCGTCCAGTCGCGGAACCGCTCGGGCCGGGTGTAGTGAGGGTACTCGGGCAGGCCGGCGAGCGCCTCGGAGTAGCTGTCGTGCTCGTGGCTCTCGCGCTTGCCCAGGGCGCCGGCGAGCTTGCGCGTGACGGCGTCGATCACCGTCATCGCCGCCACCTCGCCGCCGGAAAGGACGTAGCGGCCGAGCGAGAGCTCGTCGTTTGCCAGGTGGTCGTGGACGCGCTGATCGAACCCCTCGTAGCGGCCGCAGAGGAGCGTCAGCCGCCCGAGAGCGGCCAGCTCGGTGACCACGGCCTCGGACAGCAGCCGGCCCACCGGCGTCAGCACCGCCACCCGCCGCTGCTGTAGGACGGTCTCGACGCTCGCGGCATAGGTCGCCTCGAGCGCCGCGCAGACGACGTCGACCCGGATGACCATGCCGGCGCCGCCGCCGTAGGGCGCATCGTCGACCTGGCGGTAGTCGCCGAGCGCGTGCTCGCGCAGGTCGACCGTGCGCAGGCGCAGCGACCCGGCGGCGGTGGCGTTGCGCACCGGGCGTGTCTCCGCGAGCCAGTCGAAGTAGCCCGGGAAGAGCGTGAAGACGTCGAGCTCGAGCGTCACAGAAAGTCGGCCCGGATCGTGATCAGCCGGGCCGCGAGGTCGATCGTCTCGACGACGTCTGCGGCGAACGGGACGAGCACCGGCTCGGGATCGTTCGGCGCGCGCACGTCGAGGACGTCGTTCGCCGGGTACGCGAGCACGGCGGCAACGGTGCCGAGCGCGCGCTGGCCGGCGGTGACGCGGCAGCCGATCAGGTCGACATGCAGGTAGTCGTCGGCGTCCGGCTGCGGCGGCGGCAGCGCCGAGCCGGGCACCTCGACGTCGAAGCCGCGCAGCGCCTCGGCCGCGGTGCGGTCGGAGGCGAGGTCGAAGCGCACGATCGGGTGCGAGTCACCGCCGCGCCGATCCGTGATCACCGCCGGGCGCCCGCCCACTTTCACCTCGAGGCCGCGCCTCACCGGCACCGCCCCGCCGTGACCGTCGAGATACACCGCCCCGTCGAGCCCGTGCGCGCGGCCGACGCGGCCGACCACGATCGTGGGGGGCCGCCAGGGAGTGTCAGTCGGCGACTTCGACATGCACGCGCCGGCCGCTCTGCACCGCCGACGCCTTCACCACGGTGCGCATCGCGCGGGCGATGCGCCCCTGCTTGCCGATCACCTTGCCGATGTCGTCGGAGGCGACGTGCAGCTCGAGCACGAGCTCGCCCGAGGCCCCCTCGTGCCGCTCGACGCGCACGTCGTCGGGATGGTCGACGAGCTGCCGTGCGAGGTAGGCGAGCAGATCCTCCACACGTGCCTACACGCCGGCGATCTGGAGCAGCTTGCGCACGGTCTCGGTCGGCTGTGCCCCGTTGGCGAGCCATGCCCGGGCGCGGTCGGCGTCGATCTCGACGAGCGACGGCTCCATCTGCGGGTTGTACCGGCCGATCTCCTCCAGCGTCCGGCCGTCCCGAGGGACACGCGAGTCCGCCACCACGACGCGGTAGATCGGGTTCTTGTTGGATCCATGCCGCGCGAGGCGGATCTTTACTGCCACGAAGGCCCTCCGATGAATGGCGGATGCTGAACGAGCGGAGTGTAGCGACCACCGCGGCAGGCGCGGCCGTAGATTGTTGATCGATGACTCCCGTGATGACCCGTACCCCGCCACAGCCTGACGTCCAGGCGCGCGCGGAGTCATCGATCTAACGATCAACAACGCGCGACGGCCGCCCCGGAGGGCGGCCGCCAGCGTTTACCCAAGGACAACGGTCCTGGCTACCAGCCGAATCCCCCGAATCCGAAGCCGAAGCCGTTCTTGCCCTTGTTGTCGAACGGGGGTGGGAAGTCGTTCTTGCCGCCCTTGTCCCCCTTGTCCCCCTTGTCCCCCTTGTCCCCCTTGTCGCCCTTCTGACCGTACTGGTCACACGACGGCGTGTAGTTCCAGCCCTTGTTGTTATTGCTGTAGCCGACGCTGTGCTGCACCGAGTTGGTGGCGTAGCTCACGCCGCCGAACGCGGCCAGCGCGCCGAACACACCCGCCGTCATCACGCCGGCCAGAGCGACGCGGAGCCCGCCGCCGCGGCGCACCGGATGCGCGCTGATGCGGCTGACGATGTCCCGCTGGACGCTCCGATCCAGCTCGGGCCGCTCGGTTCTGAGCGCCCGCTCCAGATCTGTTAGCCCACGATCCTGCCTCGAGAACTTCACTCCGATGCCTCCTCCGCATCTCGACACACTGTCTTGCTACTAGAACTACCGCCGCCGCGGCCGTTTCCTTACATGCGGCGTGAGAATTCGTGCAGGCTCAGTGCAGCGCGAGCACCTGCGGCTCGCGCGGGTCGAGCTGCGTGGCGTGGGCGAGCGCCCGCTGCCGCGCCTGACCGCTGCTCGCCCGGGCCAGGTCGAGCCACGCCTGCCAGTTGCGCGGGTCGCGCGCGATCGCGGCCTGGAATGCCGTCCTGGCTTCGGTCTTACGACCCTCGCCGAGCAGGGCGAGGCCAAGCTCGACGCGTGCGTCGGCCGACCACGGCTCCCAGCTCACGGCGGTGCGCGCCTCGCTCTCGGCCACCGCCCAGTGGTGGGTCGAGGCCGCTCGCTGGCTGGCCGCCGCCGCCACGTTGCCCCGCAGACCGACGAGCGCGAGGACGGCCACGAGCGCGATCGCGGCCAGGATGCCGGCGCGGACGCCGCGGCCGGAGAGCGATCCCGACCACCGCGGCGTCGGCGTGCTCGAGAGCATGCCGACGGCACACGTGAGCGCCGTCAGGGTGACCGCCGCCATCTGCCAGTCCCAGTCGGCGCCGGCGTGCAGGAGATACGCCGCAAACCCGCCGAACGCGACCGGGACGAGCGCCTCCTCGCGGGCGCGCACGCCGGCGGCGAGCGGCGCGGCCAACCCCGCGACGAGCAGGAGCAGCCCGAGCGGCCCGAGGTCGGTGAGCGTCTCCAGGTACAGGTTGTGCGCGTTCTTCACCTTGAGCCCGTTCGATCGGTGCTGGAGGTAATAGGACTCGTACGTCCCCGCCCCCGCTCCGAACACCTCATGGTGCTGGTAGTCGTGCCACGCGATCCGCCACAGGTCGGCGCGGGCGTTGCCCGAGAGGCTGAAGAGGCGCAGGTTGAGGTCGCGGCCGGCGTGCGCCGCCGTCCCCTTGAACCCGCCGGGGGGCGGAGCGTTGAAGCGGTCATACATGTCGCCCGCGATCGTGATGGGCGATCCGAACCGCACGATCGCGACGAGGATCAGGAGCACCACACCGGCGCCGGTGGCGAGGTGTCCGATCCGGGTCAGCGAGGCCGACGGCTGGAACCGGCGCTCGAGCAGGCGCAGCGCCCACACGGTCGCCGCGAGGCCGAGCCCGCTCACGATGAGCACCGCCGTCAGGCGGTGGCCCTCGGTGGCGGTCGGCCCCACCTTCGATGCGGCATGCGTCAGTGCCGAGGACGTGGCGGCGAGGGCGACGTCGAGCACGAGCCACGGCGCCGCCGCCAGGAGCGTCGCGAGCAGGAACCAGCGCTTGCTGTCGAGCGCGACGGCGGCGACCAGGCCGAAGGCGAACGCGATCCAGGCGCCGCGGCTGAAGGTGAAGTAGAGCGCGGTGATCACGACCGGCAGGGTGGCCGCGGCCAGGATCCGCCCCGGAAGAGTACGCGCGTGGGCGGCCAGGCCGAGGGCGATGATGGCCCCCATGGCGGCCAAGATGCCGAGGCCGTTCCAGTACCCGACCGGCTCCGCCAGGCGGCCGGTGTCGGCGATCCCGCCGACGGCGTGCACGCTCGGGAACAGCCGGCCGGTGAGGCCATACGCGGTCGCGATGGTGACAGCGGCGAGCGCCCCGGCGAGCAGGCTCCCGATCGCGCCCCTGCGCGAGACGAGCAGGAGGGCGGCGAGCCCGGCGACATAGACGAGCGTCCGCTCCGCTTCGAGCACCGCCGAGGTGGTGTCGCTCGACCAGGCCGCCGAGATCAGCATCCACACCGTCAGGAGCCCGAACGCCGAGACGGTGACGGCCTCGGCCGTCGTGAACTCCACGTCCTGGCGCGCGAGCACCGCGATCGCGGCGGCCCACAGCAGCGCGGCCGCGCTCCAGCCCCAGGCCGGCGGGAAGTAGCCGCCGTTACCGGCCGCAAGCGGCGTCAGCACCGCCGCGGCCAGAAGCCCCGGCGCCACGCGGCCGAACGACAGCCGCCGCAGCTGAAGCAGCATCCCGTCGGCGGTCAGGTCAGTAGACAGCGCTCGCCTCCCCCGACGGCGAATGCCCGTCCGGCTGCTCCTGCTCGAGCACGTCGCGCAGCCGGCGCAGGGCGCGATGCAGCGCCACCTCGACGCTGTTCGTGGTCGTCTGCAGCACCTGGGCGATCTGCGCAGCCTTCATGTCGGCGCCGTAGCGCATGGCCACGAGCTCGCGGTCGCGCTCCGACAGGTGCTCGAGTGCGGCCGAGAGCGTCAGCCGCTCGACCGAGTCGTGCTCGAGCTCCCCCGGCGCCGCGGTGTCGGGCACCTCCGTGACGGTCTCGGTGCCCGAGAGGGCGCGGTCGGCGAGCACATTTCTGGCGATCCCGATCAGCCACCCGAGCGGGACGCCCTTGGCCGGGTCGTAGCCCGCGCGGTAGCGCAGCGCGCGCTCGAACACCTCGCCGGTGACGTCCTCGGCGTCGTGCCCGGCGCCGATGCGGTACGCAACGAAGGAGTACACGCTTCGGATCAAGGGCTCAGGATTGGCCAGGGGGTCGCGACCGTGCCTCACCTCACAAGGGTACGGGACGCGCGAGTAACCGTAAAGTCGGCGCTCCCGCGCCTGGGCGGCTCAGCGCGTAAGCCCCGGAAACTGGGGCATCTTGCCTTTTCCGATCTGTTTCATCATCTTCTGCATCTGCTTGAACTGCCCGAGCAGCTGGTTCACCTGCTGGACGTTCGTGCCGCTGCCGGCGGCGATGCGGCGACGGCGGCTGCCGTCGATCGAGCGCGGGTTGCGCCGCTCGGCCGGGGTCATCGACAGGATGATGGCCTCGACCCGGTCGATCTGGCGCTCGTCCACCTTCAGGTTTTTCACCTGGCGGCCGACGCCGGGGATCATCCCCAGCAGGCCGGCCATGCCCTGGCCGGCGGTCATCTTGCGCACCTGCCGCAGCTGGCCGAGGAAGTCCTCGAGCGTGAACTCGGCCTTGCGGAGCTTGGCCTCCATCGCCTTCGCGTCCTGCTCGGTGACGTGCTCCTGCGCCCGCTCGATCAGCGACATGACGTCGCCCATGCCGAGGATGCGGGAGGCGAGCCGGTCGGGGTGGAACGGTTCGAGCTGGTCGAGCTTTTCACCGACCGACACGTACTTGATGGGCTTGCCCGTGACCGCGCGCACCGCCAGCGCGGCGCCGCCGCGGGCATCGCCGTCGAGCTTGGTCAGGATGACGCCGTCGTAGTCGACCGCGTCGGCGAACGCCTGGGCGACGTTGACGGCGTCCTGGCCGGTCATCGAGTCGAGCACGAGCAGGACGTTGTGCGGCTTCACGGCCTGCTTGATGCGCACGAGCTGGTCCATCAGCTTCTCGTCGACGTGCAGCCGGCCGGCCGTGTCGACGATGACGACGTCGCGGCCCTGCGCCCGGGCCTGCTCCACCCCCCACGCCGCCACCTCGACCGGGTCGGCATCGGTGCCGCGGTCGAACACCGGCACCTGCAGCGACTTGCCGAGCGTCTGCAGCTGCTGCACGGCCGCCGGCCGCTGCAGGTCGCAGGCCACCATCGCCGGCGAGCGCTTCTGCTTCGCCAGAAGGCGGGCCAGCTTGCCGCAGGCGGTGGTCTTGCCCGACCCCTGCAGGCCGGCCATCAGGATGACGGTGGGCGGGCGGTTGGCGAACGAGAGGCCCGAGCCGGCGCTGCCCATGAGCGCCGTCAGCTCCTCGTGCACGATCTTCACGACCTGCTGGCCGGGCGTGAGGCTCTGCATCACCTCGGCGCCCATCGCCCGCTCGCGCACCTTCGCCACGAAGTCGCGCACGACGCCGAAGTTCACATCGGCCTCGAGCAGCGCGAGCCGGATCTCGCGCATCGCCTTGCCGATGTCCTCCTCGCTCAGCCGCCCCTGGCCGCGCAGGCCGTCGAGGGTGGAACCGAGTCGGTCGGACAGGGATTCGAACATCGGGGAAGCCTAGCCACCAGGCCGCGGCGTCAGCCGGCGCAGAACCGATGCCCGGTCGCGACGCTCACGTAGCTCACCATGCGCTTTGTGAACGTCGTGCCGCCGACCCGGTAGCGGATCCCGACTCCGGTGATCGGGATGCAGCCGCGCCGAAGCGGCGTGGCGACGAGCGCGATCGTCAGCGCCCAGCGGGCACCATGGGCCGCGCCGGGGAGCGGATGCAGCGAGCGTCCCACGGCGGGCGCGAGTTGGCTCGCACGGAGGTCATTCCGGCCGCCTTCGAACGGGCCGACGTACCCGCCCTGGAATTCACCCTCGACGGCGTAGACGTGCAGCCGCACCCCCGGGATGTGCGGGATGATCACGCCGGTGACCGTCGCCCGGCTCGCGGGGGTGTCGCCGACCAGGAACGCGGCGAACGCCGCCGGTTCGCCGATGCGGAGCAGGGACGAGCCCGAGTTCTCGAATCCAAACCCGGGGTAGCGGTTGAGCGGATCGGCGGGCCGGGTCGTCGCCGCCCAGGCGACCGCGCCGGCACCCAGCGCCGCAAGCAGGACGAGCCGAAGGACGAGCCGGCGTGACGACACCCGCGAGATGGGCACCTCGGGCCTGTGCGTGACCGATCGTCACACGTCCGAGAATACCGTCACTCGCCGGCGCCGAACAGCGCCCGGGCGAACTCCGCCGGGTCGAACGGCCGCAGGTCTTCGATGCCCTCGCCGATCCCGATCAGCTTCACCGGGATGCCGAGCTCGTGGGCGATCGCGAGCGCGATCCCGCCCTTCGCGGTGCCGTCGAGCTTGGTCAGGACGATCCCGGTGACCGCGACCGCCTCCGCGAAGAGGCGCGCCTGCTGAAGGCCGTTCTGGCCCGTGGTCGCGTCGATCGTGAGCAGCACCTCGTGGGGGGCGCCCGGGATGCGCTGGGCGATCACGCGGTGGATCTTGCGCAGCTCGTCCATCAGGTGGCCCTGGGTGTGCAGGCGCCCGGCCGTGTCGACGATGACGACGTCGCGGCCGCGCGCCTCGGCCGCCGAGACCGCGTCGAACGCCACCGCCGCGGGATCGGCGCCGGACTGCGACGAGACGAAGTCGGCGTCGGCGCGCTTCGCCCACGTCTCGAGCTGCTCGCCGGCCGCCGCTCGGAACGTGTCGGCGGCGCCGATCACGCAGGTGCGGCCGGCCTCGCGCAGGTGCCAGGCGATCTTGCCGATCGACGTCGTCTTGCCGGTGCCGTTCACGCCGCTCACGAGCAGCACGGCCGGGTGGGCCGTGATGTCGATGCGGGAATCGGCCTCCGGCGTCATCAGCTCCGCGATGATCTCCTGGAGCCGCGTGCTGAGCTCGTCCGCGGTCGTCAGCCGGCCGGCGTCCGCCTCGGCCTCGAGCCGCTCGATCACCGCCACCGTCGCCGGCACGCCACAGTCGGACAGGAGCAGGGCCTCCTCGAGCCGCTCCCACACCGCGTCGTCGGCCGGGTTGAACATGACCCCGGCGAGCTGCTGGGCCATCGCCCGGCGGCTGCGGGAGAGGTTCTCGCGCAGGCGCGAGAAGAGGCCGCGGCCGGTTTCCGGGGCCTCGGGCTCGGCCGCGTCGCCCTCGCCCGTTCGGAACATCGCTTGCCATGTGCGCGCCACGGGCCGGGCTCGTAGTAGCGTCGCATGCATGGCGGCGGTCTCCATCGACCGGTTGCGGCAGGCGCTGCATGCGCGCGCGCTCGCGCTCGGGTTCCCCGAGGCGGCGGCGGCGCTCATCACGGACCACTTCCTGGACGCCGAGCTGCGCGGCGCACCGACGCACGGCGCCGAGCGCATGCGCTGGCTGTCGAGCTTCCGCGACCTCGAGCCGGAGGCCCATCCGCAGCTCGTGCAGCGCAGCGAGGGCCTGGCGCGCTGGGACGGGGGCGGCGCGGTCGGGTACGTCGCGCTGGCCGAGGCGCTCGACCACGAGGCCGACCCGGCCCTCGAGGGCGCCCGGCTGGTCGTGGTCGGCCGCTGCTTTCCCACCGGGCGGCTCGGCTGGTTCGCGGAACGGGTCGCCCGCCGCGGACTCATGTGCCTGCTGGTGGCGACCTCCACCCCCCGGATCGTGCATCCCGACGGCGGGCCGCCGCTGCTCGGCACGAACCCGATCTGCCTCGCCCTGCCGGGCGACCACGGGCCGACCGTCGTCGACGTCTCGATGGGCCGGGTCACCTACGGCACCGTCCTGCACGCGGCCGCCACGGGCGCGCCGCTGCCGGAGGGCGCCGCCCGCCGGCCCGACCGGTCGGCGGAGACCGATCCCGCCCAGGTGATCGCCGACCGGGCCGGCATCGTCCCCTTCGGCGCCGACCAGTCCTACAAGGGGTTCGCGATCGCCGTCGCCGTCGAGCTTCTGTGTGGAGCGCTCGCGGGCACCGACGACTACAGCGCCGTCGCCCTTCTCGCCCAGCCGCAGGCCGACCCGGTGGCGTGGCTGCGCCGCGTCGTGGAGGACCGGCGCGTCCCCGGCGACCACAGCCGCCGCCGGCTCGACGAGGCGCTGCGGCGAGGGTCCGTGACGATCTCCGACGACCTTTGGACATGGCTCGCGGCGGCCGGCGGTTGAACCGCGAGCTCGGCAACGGCTACGAGCTCTCCGACGACCGCGCCCGCCTCGACCGTGGGGCCGTACATGCCTATCTGACGACGACCTACTGGGCGCTCGGCCGCACCCGCGAGCGCCAGGACGAGCTGATCGACCGCAGCGAGCGCGTCGTCGGCCTCTACCACCAGGGCCGCCAGGTCGGGTTCGCCCGCGCGGTCGACTGCGACGCGGCGCACTTCGTGTACCTGGCCGACGTCTACGTCCTCGCCGAGCACCGCGGCGCCGGCCTCGGCGTCGAGCTCGTTCGCGAGGTCGTCGAGCACGGCCCGTTCGCCGACCGCCGCTGGATCCTGCACACGCGCGACGCAGGGACGTTGTACTCCCGGCTCGGGTTCCGCCACCACGAGCGGCTCATGCAGCGCGACCCGGTGTAGCCCGCGGTCAGGCGCCGGCAGCCGGGCGCAGCTCGACGTCCGGGGCGACCCGGCGCGACAGCACCTTCGACTCGCCGTCTGCGGCCATCGTGACCCCGTAGAGCAGGTCGGCCACCTCCATCGTCCGCCGCTGGTGGGTGATGACGATGAACTGGGCCCGCTCCTGGTAGGCGCGCAGGAGGTCGAGGAAGCGCTCGATGTTGGCGTCGTCGAGCGCGGCTTCGACCTCGTCCAGGACGTAGAACGGCGACGGCTTCGTGAGGAGCAGCGCGAACAGGAAGGCGATGGCCGTCAGCGCCTTCTCGCCGCCGGACAGGAGCGAGAGCGCCTCGATGCGCTTGCCCGCCGGCTTCACCTCGAGCTCGATGCCCGGCTCGTCTGCCCGCACCGCCGGCTCGTCGGCGGCATCGTCCGGGGCGGCCGAGACCACGTCGTCAGCGGTCAGCCGCAGGCGGCCCGAGCCGCCCGGGAAGAGCGTGCGGATCACCTCGGTGAAGTTGCGCGCGACCTGGTCGAACGTCTCGGTGAAGCGGTGGTCGATCGTCTGCGTGAGGTCGCGGATCAGGCCCCGCAGCTCGCGCAGCGACCGCTCCAGATCGGCGCACTGCTCCGTCAGCTCGCCCGTGCGCTGCTTCTCGGCCTCGTACTCCTCGGCGGCGAGCGGGTTCACCGCGCCCAGGCTTTCGCGACGGCGCTCGAGCCGCTCCAGGCGAGCGGCGATGGCCGCGCGCTCGTCGACCGGCAGCGGCTCGTCGGAGACGGGCTCCGGGTTGACGACGGCGGGGGCGATCTCGTCGCGCCGCCGGCCAAGCTCGGCGAGGTGGTCGGTGGAGCGCGTGAGCTCGACCTCGATCTCGGTGGCCGTTGCGGCGACGGCGCGCGCCTTCACCTGGACGGCCGCCTCGTCGTGGGCGCAGGCCTGCAGCTCGGCGGCGAGCTCGCCCGACCGCTGCTCGATCACCGCCACGCCGGCCCGAGCCGGCGTGCGCAGGAGCTCGGCCGCCGCTGACAGGCGCACCAGCATCCCGCCGATCGCGCGGCCGCGGGCCTCGAGCGCACGCGCTGTGGCCGCCATTCGTCCCGAATCCTGTGCAGACGCGCCCGCGCGCTCCCCGGCCGACTGCAGCCGGGCGGCGTCGGAGCGGAAGCGCTCGGCCCGCTCGCGCAGCCCCGCCTCCTGGGCGGCCAGGCGCGCGGCCGCCTCGGCCAGCTCGCGCCGGCGCATCTCGAGGGCTGCGTGGCGGTGGTCGGCCGCCTGGGCGGCTGCGACGCGGGCCTCGGCCGCCGCTTCGAGGCGCACCGCTTCGCGCTCGAGCTCCGCCCCGCGCCCGGTCTCGGCCGCGAGGTCGCGTTCGGCGGCCTCGCGGGCGCCCTCGACCCGGCTGACCTCGTCGGCCATGCGGTCGCGCCGGGCAGCGGCGGTCCTGGCCGCCTCGGCGGCGGTTGCCTCCTGCGCGCGCAGCGCCGCAAGCGCCGCCTGGGCGTCGGTGTCGGCGCGGCCGGCCCGGTCGGCGGCCCCCGCGGCGGCATCGGCTGCCGCGGCCGCGCTCTCGCGCGCCGCGCCGGTGGCGGCGTCTTCGGCCGCCAGCCGGTCGCGCTCGGCCCGGGCCGCCATCCAGGCCGCCTCGCCGGCGTCGCCGGTACGCCAAAGCTCGCCGCGGTCGGCGTCGATGCCCTCGCCCGCCCGCGTCACCGCGACGCCGTGATCGACATCCGCCAGGTCGTCGACGAGCCAGACCCCCTCGAGCAGACGTCCCGCGATCGGATCGCGGACGGTGACGAGCTCGATCAGCGGCCGGGCGCCGGCGGCGGGCGGGAGCGAGGCGGCCGGCGGACGGGTGTCGGCCAGAATCACCGCGACCTCTCCCCCAGCCTCGGCGAGGACGGCGAGAGCGTCAGACAGGCGCTCGGCGACCACGGCACCGGCCCGCCAGCCGAGACCGGCCGCCACCGCCCGCTCGTAGCCGGGCTGGGCCTCCACACCGGCCACGACCAGCTTCGCGCCCGCGGCCTTGAGCGCCCGCACCGCGGGCGTCAGGCCCTCGCCGCGATCGAGTGCCTGCTCCAGGGTGTCCAGGCGGGCGCGCATGAGCTCGTGGCGATGGACGACCTCGTCTGCGGCCGCGCGCGCCGCCCGGCTCGCGTCGGCCGTGCGATCGGCGTCGGCCCGGGCCGCCTCGGCCGCCGCGATTCCCGCCGCCAGCCGCTCGTGCAGGCCGCCGGCGGCCGCCTGCACGCTCTCCGCCTCGCGCGTCCCGTCCGAGAGAGCGCTCGCGGCCTCGGTGGCCGCCGCGACGAGGGCGGCCGCACGCGTGCGCAGCTCCTCGGCCCGCGCGGCGCTGCGGTCGGCCTCGAGCCGGGCCGTGCCCGCGTGGCCCTGCGCCTCGGCCAGCGCCCGGCGCGCGTCGAGCGACGCCGACATGGCGGTCTCGGCCGCGGCCGCCGCTTCGCGCGCCTCGCCCGCGTCGGTCGCCGCCAGCCGGTCTGCTTCGGCAAGGCCCGCCGCGGCCTGCGCGGCCGCCTCCTGCGCCTCGGCCAGCGACCGCTCGGCGTCAAGTCCGAGCCGGTCGGCCAGCGCCGCCCTGCGCCCGTGGGTGCGGCCGAGCGTCGCCGCCGCCTGGTCCAGCCGGCGGCCGCCCGCGACCAGCCGCTCGCGGGCGGTCTCGAAGTCGTAGAACGCGCGGCTGGCCCGGTCCTGCTCGGCGGCCAGGCCGGCCAGCTCGGTCTCGGCGCGGGAACGGCGCTCGCCGATGGCCGCCAGCGTGGCATCGACCTCGGAGCGCGCGGCATGCGCCTCGCCCAGCCGCGCCCGGGCGGCCTCGGCGCGGCGCTCCTCGCCGATCATGTCCGAGGCGAGCAGGCGGACGCGGCCGGCGGCGATCTCCTCGCCCAGCCGGGCGGCGCGCTCGGCCGCCGTTGCCTGCATCTGCAGCGGCCGCAGGCGGGCGCGCACCTCGCGCTCGAGGTCGCGGGCGCGCTCGAGCTCCGTGCTCACCCGGGCGAGCTTCGCCTCGGCCCGGGCCCGCCGGCGCTGGTACTTGCCCAGGCCGGCCGCCTCTTCGACGAATCGGCGGCGCTCGTGCGGCTTGGACGTCAGGATCTCGTCGACGCGGCCCTGGCCGATCACCGAGTGCATCTCGCGCCCGAGGCCGGTGTCGGCCAGGAGCTCGAGCACGTCGAGGCGGCGCACGCGGGCGCGGTTGATGAGGTACTCGCTCTCGCCGCCGCGGTCGAGCCGGCGCATCACCGACACCTCGCCGAACTCGAGCGGCAGCGTCGCGCACTCGTTGTCGAGCACGAGCTCGACCTCGCACACCCCGGCCGGCGGGCGGCTGTCGGAGCCCCCGAACAGCACATCCAGGCCGGTGGGCGCCCGCAGCTGGGCCGGCGACTGCACCGCCATCGCCCACTGCAGTGCGTCCGCGATGTTGGACTTGCCGCTGCCGTTGGGGCCGACGACCACGGCGATCCCGCGCTCGAACCGCAGCTCGACGGTGCCGGGGAACGACTTGAACCCGCGCATGCGCAGCGCCTTCAGGTGCACGCTCGCCCCCCGCAAAACCATCTAGATGATTGATCGGTAACTCCGCCGCGCCTGATCGTCAGGCTGTGGTGGAGTGGCGGGATGTGCTGGCGCTGCGGCCGCGAACCGTCGCATCGCATCGTCCTCGGTCGCGCCCATACTTGAACCAGTATGAACGCTCCCTGCGTCCTGGCGCTGCTCGGTTCGCGCCCGCCCAGGACATCACCGGAGTTACCGATCAACCATCTAGGCCGACAGGGAGATGCGATCGATGTTCGTGAGCGCCTCGCGGGCCGCCAGCTGCTCGGAGCCCTTCTTGCTGCGCGCGGAGCCACGCCCGAGCTCGTGTCCTTCGACCAGAGCCAGGGATGTGAACCAACGCTGGTGCGGTGGACCGGACACATCGGCTACCGCATACGTTACCGAGGCCCCCCGACGTGCAAGCTCCTCCTGGAGCACCGTCTTGGCGTCGACGTGCTCGGCGAGGGCGTAATCGATCCGGCTCGAGAAGGCCGCGACGACCGGGCCGGCGACCGCGTCCAGGCCGAATTCCAGGTAGCCCGCGCCCACCGCCGCCTCGACGATGGCCGCAAGCACACCGGGCGACCGCGAGAGGCCGTCGATCTCGACCGCCGCCGCTCCCAGCGCCTCGCCCCGGGCGCGCACGTCGACCGCCAGGCCGACGTCGGCGGCGACGGCGGCACAGCTGTCGCGCGACACGACGTGCGCCCGCACCTTCGCCAGGTCGCCCTCCGCGCTCAGCGGGAAGCGCGTGTACAGGTGGTGGGCGATGACGAGCCCGAGCACCCCGTCGCCCAGGAACTCGAGCCGCTCGTAGGAGTCCTCGCGCCGCTGCACCCACGAGGTGTGGGTGAAGGCGAGCAGGCGAAGCGGTTCGGAGAGCCGGTCGATCAGCGCCCGAAGCGACTCGGGCGCGTCGGGATGATCAGCTGTGGGTGACGACGTAGTCGACCGCCTCGCCGACGGTCGCGATCTTCTGCGCATCCTCGTCGGAGATCTTGAGGCCGAACTGGTCTTCGAGCTCCATGATCAACTCGACCAGGTCCAGCGAGTCGGCGTCCAGGTCGCCCTGGAACGACGCATCGTCGGTGACCTGCTCCTCGTCCACGCCAAGCTGCTCCACAAGAATGCCGCGGACGCGCTCGAGCGCTTCCTCACGGTTGATCGTCACTGGTCTCCAATCTCCGGGGCCGTAACCTGCGGGACTGTATTGATCGCCGCTGGCGCCTGCAAGTCAGAAGTGGGACGGTCGGGCGCGAGCCGCTCCGCCATCCGGCCCACGACGCCCACCTCGGCGCCCCTGGCGGCGATCCGGATCGCGTTTCTGATGCCATTGCGGCCGGAGTTGCCGTGGGCGATCACGACGACGCCGCGCAGGCCGAGCAGGTAGGCGCCGCCGTAGTTGTCCGGCTCGGTACGGTCGCGCATCGCCCGCAGCGCCGGCCGCAGGAGCAGGCCGCCGATCTTCGCCCGCGTGCTCGATTCGGCCGCCCTGCGCACCTCGCCCAGTAGCGCCGCCGCGGCGCCCTCGAGGCCCTTCAGGAGCACGTTGCCTGCAAACCCGTCGGCCACGACGACCTGGAACCGCCCGCTCAGCACGTCGCGGCCCTCGCAGTTGCCGGCGAAGTCGATGTCGGCGGCGGCCAGCAGCGGGTGGGCCTCGACCGTGACCGCGTTGCCCTTGCTCGGCTCCTCGCCGATCGAGAGCAGGCCCACGCTCGGCGTCTCGATGCCCATGACGTCCCGCATGAACTCCGACCCCATGATCCCGAACTGGAGCAGGTTCTCGGCCCGGGCATCGGAGTTCGCGCCGGAGTCGATCAGGAGGCACGGGGCGCCCTGGGCCGGCAGGGGCACGCCGATACCGGGTCGCGAGATGCCGCGGATACGGCCGACGTGGAGCAGCGAGGCCGCGAGCATCGCGCCCGTCGGCCCGCCGGAGACGACCGCCGCGGCCGAGCCGTCGCGTACGAGCCGGCACGCCGTGACCATCGAGGAGCCCGGCTTGCCCCGGACGGCGGCGGCGGGCTCGTCGCCCGGCTCGATGACGTCGGCGGCGTCGACGATCTCGATGCCGTCCACGCCGCCCCCCAGCTCGGCCTCGAGCTGCTCGCGGACGCCGCACAGAAGGACGCGCACGCCTTCGGCCGCCGCATCCTTCGCCCCGGGGACGATCCCGGCAGGGCCGTCATCGTGCCCCATGCCGTCGACTGCGACCGTCACCATGGTCCGGGCGCCGAGCGCTAGGGCGCTTCGGTGGTGAGCGGCTCGACCTCGCGACCACGGTAGTGGCCGCAGTTACCGCAGACGTGGTGCGGACGCACCGGCTCGTGGCACTGCGGGCACACGGTCAGCACCGGCGCCGCGATGCGCGTGTTCGCGCGCCGGCGGTCACGGCGGGACTTCGAGGTCTTCTTCTTGGGGACGGCCACGGCGGCGCAGTATACCCGCGCTTGAGGCCTACTCCAGCAGCTGGCGGAGGGCGTCCCAGCGCGAGTCGGTCTCGGCCGGGGCGCAGTCGTGCTCGCCGCCGGGCTCGAGGCGCACGCCGCAGCGTGGGCACAGGCCTGCGCAGTCGGGCCGGCACAGGATCTTGCCCGGCAGCGCCAGCACCAGCGCGTCGCGCGCCCACGCGTCGACGTCGAGCCCCTCGCCGGAGAGGTACTCGCAGGTGAGCTCGTCGCTCTGGGGGGCGGCGCCGTGCTCGTGATACTCGCTGGCGTTCACCGTCACCCGGGTGCGGGCCGGCTCCAGGCAGCGGTAGCACGGCCCGACCACCGTCGCCGCGAGGCGGAGCTTGAGATAGAGGCCGCCCGCGGTCGCCTGCAGCTCCACATCCGCGCCGGCCGGATCGGGCTCCACGTCGTACGCCTCGCCGCCGAAGCGCAGCGGGTCGATCGCGACGGGCACCCGCAGGCGGCGGACGTCGCCGGGCGCAAGTCCCAGAATCCCTACATCGAGCACGGCACCTCCCGAAGCCCGTCTACAGCGAGGCGCCGTCCTGCTGCTCGGCCGTCGCCGGGCTCGTGCGCTCGTCGGATCGAGCGGCGAGCTGCTCGCGGCCGCGCTCCAGCGCCACCATGATCTTGCCCAGGTTCGTGTGCAGGTTCTCGAGGATGCTGTCGGCGTAGTCCTCGGCGCCGAGCCGGACCGTGCGCTCGTGCCTGCGGGCCTCGGCCAGGATCTCCTGCGCCTGGCGCTCGGCCAGCTTCACGACCTCTTCCTGAGACGCCTCGCGGGCAGCCTGCTCGCGGGCCTCCGAGATCAGCCGCTCGGCCTCGCGCTTCGCCTCGGCGAGCATCTCCTGGCGCTCCTTCACGATCCAGCGGGCCTGCTTGATCTCCTCCGGGATCGTCGAGCGCATCTGGTCGATGATCTCCCAGATCTCCTCGCGGTCGACGCGCACCTGGTCCTGGGAGAGCGGCACGCCCTTGGCGTTCTGCACCAGTTCGTCCAG
>DASXOR010000211.1:0-4844 GCA_036494095.1 Gaiellales bacterium
CCCTTACCCTGAGCCGCCAACGGCGCCAACGTCTTCATCAACGAGAAATCCGCCGTAAACGCCGCCGCATCCGGAGCAGGCACCGACGCCGCCGGCGCCGACGAACCCCCACCCGACGAACTCGACCCCGAAGAACCGCAGGCCGCGGCGAGCGTAACGCCCACCAGGGCAAGAGCGGCGATAACACGCCTGGATACAGACCTCATGCTTGGTCCTCCCTCACATGGTCAACCGCGTGTGACACGCGATGTGCATCCCGGATCACCAGAGGTTACCGATCGGATATTGGTGCCGCGGACGATAGACGGCCCCGCGGCCGTTTGTCAAGAGCTTGCACAAACATGCGGCTGATGCCCGCTGTGTTTGTCCGAAGCAGGTTCGATAGGGGTATTTGTCGGGTAAAATGTGACCTGTGCCCCCCGATCGCTTCCCCAGGATCCTCCCGGTGGAGCCGGGCCACGGCACGCTGGAGGCGCTGCGGGAGTCGAACCGATCGCGGGTGATCGACGCTCTGCGCGAGCACGGCGCGATCAGCCGGGCGGAGATCTCGCGCAAGACCCACCTGTCGCGCTCCACCGTGTCCACCGTTGTTCGCGACCTCGCGGCGACCAGCATCGTCGTCGAGGTCGGCCCGCGCGACGGCGCAGGCGAGAAGGCGCGTGGCGGCCGCCCGGGCGTCCCGGTCGCGCTCAGCGAGAGCGCGGGGTACGCGCTCGGGATCGACGTCGGTCACCGGATGCTGCGGGTCGCGGTCTGCGATCTGGGCCACAGGATCGTCGCCGAACGTGCCGAGCCCCTGTCTGGACTTGGGCCCGAGGAGACGCTCGACTTCGCGGCCAGGCTCGCGCGCACATGCCTGGATCAGGCGCACGTGTCCGCCGATCGCGTCGTCGGAGTGGCCATGTCGCTGCCGGCGCCGATCGACGCCGAAACGGGCGCGATCGGCGCTCCGTACCTCATGCCCGGCTGGGCCGACGTCGCCGTGGGCGCCGAGATCAGCCGGCGGCTGGCGATTGCCGTGCGGGTCGACAACGACGCGAACATGTGCACGCTGGCCGAGGCGTTCTGGGGGGCCGGGCGCGGGTGCGACGACCTGGTCTACGTCAAGGCCGGGGCCGGCATCGGCTGCGGGCTCATGATCGCCGGGCGCCTGCACCGAGGCGCCTCCGGCACCGCCGGTGAGATCGGCCACACCACCGTGATCCAGGACGGGCGGCTGTGCAAGTGTGGCAACCGCGGCTGCCTGGAGACCGTCGCCTCGGCCGAGGCGATCACCGGCCCGCTCGGCCGCCCCGGCCAGCCCGAGATCAGTCTGCCGCTGGCGATCGAGATGGCGATGAACGGCGACCGCGGGGCGCGGCGCGTCGTCGAGGACGCAGCTGCGGCGATCGGCGTCGCCCTCGCGAACCTGTGCAACATCCTGAACCCGTCCCGGATCGTGATCGGCGGCGAGCTCACGCAGGCCGAGCACCTGCTGTTCGATCCGCTGCGAAGCGCCGTGCGCCGCTCGGCCATCCAGGCCGCCACCGACGCCGTCGACCTCGTGCCCGCCCAGCTGGGTGAGCGGGCCGAGGTCCTCGGCGCGCTGGCGCTCGTGCTGAGCGACTCCCGCCAGTTCATGCTGACCGCGCCGAGCCGGGCCTGACGGCGCCCGTCCGGGAGCGGGGACGGCGGCGGGTCGGAGTCAGTAGGCCGTGAGCTTGCCGGCCGTGCCCCAGCTGTCGGTGGGCACCTCCTGGATCTCGGGACTCGTCCAGGCTAGGTCGCGCCGACCGGGATGGGAAAGACCGGTTCGCGCTTTCTTGAGCGCGTCACGGCATCGGTCAGGCGGCGCGGCGGGCGTCGAGCGCCGAGGTCAGCTCGTCGGCGAAGGCCACCGCGTTCAGGTAGGCGCTCGCGATGTCGCGCCGGATCACCGTCTGCGCCGCCGACACGCTGCCGAAGCGGGCCTGCTCGTAGGAGACGACCGACGTGAGGATCGGGCCGATCGGCCCGGTGCCGTCGGTGAGCGCCTCGCTGATCTCGTCGGCCAGCGGCAGCTCGGCGACGATCCGCTCGAGCGGCAGGTCGAGCAGCGCGCCCGCCATCGAGAGCATTCCGGCGGTGAAGAAGCGGTCCGGGTGCTGCTCCATCGCCCCGCGTGCGAGCGCGTCGCACATCGATGCCCGGATCAAGGCCCGGCGCGACAGCTCGACCGGCGCGTCGGAGAGCTCGGTCATGGACAGCAGGGCCGCGAGCGCGTGCACCGCGCGTGCGCCCAGGAGGACGATCGCCTGGCGGATCGACGTGATCCGGTTAGGCAGCGCGATCGCGGCCGAGTTCACTGCGTGCAGCGTGCTCACGGTCAGGCCGAGGTCGGACGAGACGATGCGCTCGAGCTCGTCCACCGAGGTGGCGGCGGCCGAGAGCCGCACCAGCAGCGTGAGGGTGGCCGCCTGGTCGGCTCGCGATCCGCGGCCGGACACCGTCGCCGGCTGGGTGTGGGCATCGCCCTGGTAGAGCTCGAAGCCGGCGTCGCGGCAGCGCTGCGACGTGGCGGGGCCGTCGATGCGGTCGGCCACCAGCTGAGCGCCGAACGCGCGCGCGGCGGCACACCGCTCGGCGATCTGCTCCGGCGAGCCGGTGTCGACGGCGATCTTGACGAGGTGGGCGTGGGGCAGGAGCGCGTCGGCGCGGATCGACGGCCGGTAGTCGGCCAGGGCGACGATGCGGCCGGCGGCGGCGAAGCAGGCGACCTGGGCGACGACGGCGGGCTCGGCGCAGCCCTCGAGGATAACGAATCCGACGGTCTCGCCGGTCAGCTCGAGGAGATCGATGTCGCGGAGGATGGCGGGGGTCACGCCGAGCAGCACCGGGCGGTTGTTGGCCAGGCGCTCGACGCCCAGCTCGATCACGGCGGCAACGAGCGCTGGCGCGCTCGTGCGCTCGTCGTGCTCGCCTCCGGCGGCGCCGAGCGCAGCCTGCAGGTGCAGCTCGTAGGCGTAGACCTCGCCCTTGCGGTCGACGATCGCCTCGCGGGCGACGAACACGGTCGGGGCGGCCGATCCGGCCCCACCGAGGGCTGCGGACAGCGATGATGTCGAGAGTCCGAGCCCGCTGTTCCTCCGGCCAAACGGACGATCTCCGGGTGGCACTGTCATGTGCGACTTCTCCTGATCGAGCATTCGGCCGGCGCGGGCGCGCGAGCCACAATCCGGGTGGTCGGACGCCGCGGGGAACAACTTGAGCCCGCCGCCCCAACCTCCCCCGAATGAGCGACCTGCGCCTCTGGTACGCTCGCATGTCCTGACTGACGAGTCAGTCAGCCCTGGCGGCACTTCCTGGAGGTCTTGCGATGGTCACCCTGCCCGCGACGACGAAGCTCTATTTCGGCCCCTGGTACCGCCGATCGCCGTACTTCGAGGCGACGCTCCGCGCCGGCTGCAAGGCGTACGACGTGTACAACAAGATGTACCTGCCGGCCGAGTACGACGACCCGGAGGTCGAGTACTGGGCCCTGAACGACGGCGTCACGCTCTGGGACGTCGGCGTCGAGCGGACGGTGCAGGTGAGCGGCCCCGACGCCGACCGGCTGATCGACATGCTGACGTGCCGCGACCTGACGAAATGCGCGGTCAAGCAGGGCAAGTACATGCTCGTCATGTCGCCGAGCGGCGGCATCGTGAACGACCCCGTGCTCCTGCACGTCGACGAGAACGTGTGGTGGATGCAGCTCGCAGACAGCGACGCGGGCCTGTACGCGATGGGCGTGCTCTGCGGCTCGGGGCTCGACGCCGAGGTGACCTATCCGGACGTCCACCCGGTGCAGGTGCAGGGCCCGCACGCCGCCGCGACGCTCGAGAAGCTCGTCGGGCCGGCGATCTACGACATCCGCTACTACTGGTGCGACCGGTTTGTCGTCGGCGACATCCCTGTGCTCGTCAGCCGCACCGGCTGGTCGGCGGTGCCCGGGTTCGAGGTGAACCTCCTCGACGGCACGCGCGGCACCGAGGTCTGGGAGGCGATCATGGCGGCCGGCGAGGAGTTCGGCATCCGCCCGATCGCCCCCAACGAGGCCCGCCGGGTCGAGGCCGGGATCTTCAACTGGGGCTCGGACATGACGCTGGCGGACACGCCGTTCCACGTCATGGGCCTCGAGCGCCTGGTCGAGGACCAGCCCCAGGACTACATCGGCAAGGCCGCGCTCGAGCGCGTGCGCCGCGAGGGCGTCGACCGCAAGCTGGTCGGCATCGAGTTCGACCGCGAAGAGCCGTTCCCGGGCATCACGAAGACCTGGCCGGCCAGCCACGCCGGCGTCCCGGTGGGGAAGGTCACCGACGCTGTGTGGTCGCCGGGCCTCTCGAAGAACATCGGCTACGTGTGGGTGCCGATCGAGCTGGCCGAGCCGGGGACGGCGATCGACGTCGACTGCGAGCACGGCCCGACCAGCGGCCGCACGGCCGCGATCCCGTTCGTCGACCCGCGCAAGGAGCGCCCGGCCGGCTCGCTGCGGCGCGCGGCCACCTGAGCACCCATGCGCGACCCCCGCTACGACGTCCTCTTCGAGCCGGTGCCGCTCGGGCCGGTGACCGCGCGCAACCGCTTCTTCCAGGTGCCGCACTGCAACGGGATGGGCCATCTGCACCCGAGCGCGCACGCCGAGATGCGTGGCGTGAAGGCCGAGGGCGGATGGGCCGTGGTCTGCACCGAGGAGGTCGAGCTGCACCACTCGACCGACGTCGCCGGGTTCGTCGAGGGCCGGCTGTGGGACGACGCCGACATCCCGATGCACGCCCTGCTCGTGGAGAAGGTGCACGAGCACGGCTCGCTCGCCGGGATCGAGCTCGTGCACAGCGGCATGACGG